>JAXGRZ010000124.1:0-7974 GCA_040765305.1 Hyphomicrobiaceae bacterium
TCGACCCGCAAGGAGGGAGGCGAAAAGCGTAGCGGCGGTCTACGGTTGAGCTGCCCGACGCAGCGGGCGGCCGCGCCAGCGCGACCCGCAGGGCGGGGTGAACATGATGACAGTCTGTGTCGTGCCGCTTGCCCGATGCACCACATCGAACTGCATGGCTCTCCTGGCCTGTCATCATGTTCACCTCCGTGCCGGCCATACCCTCGTGAGAAAGGTCTAGTGCGACGCTGAAAAACTTGCCGCGAGCGGACTGACATTGTGCTGCGAACATGATTCCGTTTCCCTGACGAGGGAGGCAGGCATGCGTGGTTCGGACGAGAAGACGGGGTCATTATTCAGTTACGTCGATCTGGAGGAGCGCATTCCCGCGCGCCATCCTCTCTGCGCGAGATCAAGAACGTGGTCGATGCCGCCCTCGTCATGCTCGATCGCGCAATGAAAGAGAGATGCCGCGAAAGATGCCGGTTGCCGCGTGCACATTCTTAGGAACTACACCTGAACAGAAACTCAAAATTCCGAATTCGGCCAACTTGCAAACGGCGAGACTGGTTAGCCTCGCCGTCTTTAGGTTGGGAGCTAGCTGCACCCACTCGTGCTTCCACACGTGTCACACTTCAAACATGTGCCGTTGCGCACCAGCGTGAAGTTCTGGCACTCATGGCAGGCTTCGCCTTCGTAGCCGCGCAGCCGCGCTTCAAGCCGCCGGTCATCGACCGAGCGCACCGAAGTCTTCACCTCGGTCTTCGTCACGGTGGCCTTCTGGTACATCACCTCCGTCGAGGTCTTCAGTGCGTTGGCGCCGTCGGTGACGAAGGACGCCGCCGTCGAGGTTTGCATTTCGGCAACCGCATTGGTTAGCGATCCCCCGCCGTTGCTGCCGGTATTGCCGCCAGCGTTGCCCTTGTAGCCGTTGCCGATGCGCACGATGCCGCGCACGAGACCATGGCTGACGAGCTTTTGTGCCTGCGCCACGGGTTGATCGAGTGCCAGATCCTCGTCCGTCTCCTCGTCCGAAGAGCCAAGCCCCGTCTCGCCGACGATCTCGCGTGGGTCGACGTGGGCTAGATCGTGCCGGCCGAGATAGGACACGGCAAGCTCGCGGAAGATATAATCAAGAATGCTCGTTGCGTTCTTGATTGCCTCGTTGCCCTGCACGATGCCGGCCGGCTCGAAGCGCGTGAACGTGAAGGCTTCAACGTACTCTTCCAGCGGCACGCCGTACTGCAGGCCGAGCGAAATGGCGATGGCGAAGTTGTTCATCAACGAGCGGAAGGCAGCGCCCTCCTTGTGCATGTCGATGAAGATCTCGCCAACGCGCCCGTCATCGTATTCGCCGGTGCGCAAGTAGACCTTGTGGCCACCGACGGATGCCTTTTGCGTGTAGCCCTTGCGGCGTGAGGGAAGCTTCTCGCGCTCCTGCCCGCCAGTTGCTGCGGCGGCAACCTTTAGTTCTTCTTCCAGTTGCGCAACGCGCTGGGCAAGACGCTCGGCCGCCACCATCGCGCGTTGGACTGCCGGCTTATCGGCGGTGAGTTTCTCCGCCGTTTCGTCCTGCTCGTCCTCGCTCTCGCCCAGGATCTGCGAGTTCAGCGGTTGCGACAGCTTCGAGCCATCGCGATAAAGTGCGTTGGCCTTCAGCGCCAGGCGCCAGGACAGCATGTAGGACTGCTTGCAATCCTCCACCGTCGCGTCGTTGGGCATGTTGACCGTCTTGGAGATGGCACCCGAGATGAACGGCTGTGCTGCCGCCATCATGCGGATATGGCTCTCCACCGACAAGAACCGCTTGCCCTTGCGCCCGCACGGGTTGGCGCAGTCGAACACCGGCAGGTGCTCGCCCTTCAGATGCGGCGCGCCTTCCAGCGTCATCGCACCACACACGTGCTCGTTCGCCGCCTCGATATCCTTTTTCGAAAAGCCGAGGAAAGCCAGCAGCTCGAATGTCGGATCGGTGAGCTTTTCAGCAGGCACCTTCAGCGTCTGCGTCAGGAATTCTTCGCCGAGCGTCCACTTGTTGAACACGAACTTGATGTCGAACGCCGTCTTGAAACCCAGCTCCACCTTGGCAATCGCCTCATCGGTGAAGCCGCGCGCCTTTAACGTCGTGTGGTTGATGGCCGGCGATTGCGCAAGCGTGCCGTGTCCGACCGCATAAGCCTCGATTTCGGCGATTTCGCTTTTCCGGTAGCCGAGGTTTTCAAGCGCTTCAGGTACCGAGCGGTTGATGATCTTGAAGTAGCCTCCACCGGCGAGCTTCTTGAACTTGACCAGCGCGAAGTCGGGCTCGATGCCAGTCGTGTCGCAATCCATGACGAGGCCGATGGTGCCGGTTGGCGCCACGACGGTTGCCTGCGCATTGCGGTAGCCGTGCTTTTCGCCAAGTGCCAGGGCGCGATCCCACGCGGCGCTCGCTGCTTCGATCAGCGCGCGATCCTTGAGCGAGGCATGGTCGAGCGGCACCGGCGTTGTCGAAAGCTGCTCATAGCCAACCCGCTCGCCTTTGGCGGCGCGGCGGTGGTTGCGGATCACGCGCAGCATGTCGGCTGCATTGTCTTCATAGTCAGGGAAGGGACCAAGCTCGCCCGCCATCTCGGCGCTGGTGGCGTACGATGTACCGGTCATGATCGCCGAGATTGCGCCGCAAATGGCGCGGCCCTCGCCCGAGTCATAAGGGATGCCAGCGCTCATCAACAGGCCGCCGATGTTGGCAAAGCCCAGCCCCAGCGTGCGGAAGCGATAGGAAAGCTCGGCAATCTGGCGCGACGGGAACTGCGCCATCAGCACCGAGATTTCCAGGACGATCGTCCATAGCCGGCAGGCATGCTCGAAGGCGGGAATGTCGAACGAGTGATCGGCGCGGCGGAATGCCATCAGGTTGAGCGAGGCAAGGTTGCACGCCGTATCGTCGAGGAACATGTACTCCGAGCACGGGTTGGATGCGCGGATCTCGCCGGACTTCGGGCATGTATGCCAGTCGTTGATTGTCGTGTGGAACTGGATGCCCGGGTCGGCAGAGGCCCAGGCCGCATAGCCGACCTGCTCCCATAGGTCGCGCGCTTTGAGCGTCTTGACGACCTTGCCGCCGATGCGTGCGGTAAGATCCCACGTCCCGTCGTCTTCCACTGCCTTGAGGAAGTCGTCGGTGACGCGTACCGAGTTGTTCGAATTCTGGCCGGCGACCGTGAGATAAGCCTCCGAATCCCAATCGGCATCATAGGTGTCGAACGTGATGTCCTTGTAGCCCTGGCGCGCGAACTGGATCACGCGCAGGATGTAGTTCTGCGGAACCTCGTCGCGGCGGGCTTCCTTGATCGCTCGCTTCAGCGCCGGGTTCTTGGCTGGATCATAGCAGTCCTCGCCATCGGCCTCGCAGTTGACGCAGGCCTTCATGATGGCCCGGAGCCGCTTGCCGGCAATCTTGGAACCGGTGACCAGAGCGGCGACCTTCTGTTCTTCGCGAACCTTCCAGGTGATGTAGTCCTCGATATCAGGATGGTCGATGTCGACCACGACCATCTTGGCCGCGCGCCGCGTCGTGCCGCCCGACTTGATGGCGCCGGCGGCGCGATCGCCGATCTTGAGGAAGCTCATCAGACCCGACGATTTGCCGCCGCCCGACAGCTTCTCATTGGCGGAGCGCAGCGAGGAGAAGTTGGTGCCGGTGCCCGAGCCGTATTTGAATAGGCGCGCTTCGCGCACCCAAAGGTCCATGATGCCGTTCTCGTTGACGAGATCGTCCTCGACCGACTGGATGAAGCAGGCGTGCGGCTGGGGATGCTCGTAGGCCGAGGCTGAAAGCGTCAGCTGGCCAGTGTGGAAGTCCACGTAATAGTGACCCTGGCCAGGGCCGTCGATGCCATAGGCCCAGTGCAGACCAGTGTTGAACCACTGTGGCGAGTTGGGCGCCACCATCTGCATGGCGAACATGTAGCGGTGCTCATCGTAAAAGGCGCGCGCATCCTCTTCGTTTGAGAAGTAGCCGCCCTTCCAACCCCAGTATGTCCACGTGCCCGCAAGACGATCGAAGACCTGGCGCGCGTCGGTCTCACCGCCCATGCGATCGGCCTCGGCCAGTTCGCCAAGCGCTTTGGTGTCGGGGATCGAACGCCACAACCATGAGGGAATGTCGTTTTCTTCCACGCGCTTCAAGCGGCGAGCAACGCCGGCTTTACGAAAATATTTCTGAGCGAGGATATCGGCGGCGACCTGGCTCCAGTGCTCAGGCACCTCAAAGCCGTCCAGGCGGAATACGATTGAGCCGTCAGGGTTCTTGATTTCGCTTGTGGCGCGCCGGAATTGGATTTTCTCGTAAGGTGATTTTCCGGCCTCGGTAAAGCGCCGCGTGATTTTCATGTTTGGTCCCCGCCTCTGGCGATGTGAAGTCTTTTCATCGACCGGATTGGATCGAGCCGCTCCTGGTCCCGTGTTTTTCAACGCTCTGGACGCGACGCTTGGACATGACGCTGGATACAACTCAGGGCACTCGATCACGACACGCAAACTCCCCGCCGGGGCGCACGACATGTGGCCCGGTTGAACAGTCATCTGGCGCATGAAACAGGTGCGCGCTTAATCCCTCGATCGACGCGCAAACCGGCATTCTGCCGCTGTTTGATGCTCTGTTTTGGGAACTTGGATCATCGGCCAGAACGCGGGCCGCTACTCAAACTCTGGCTCCCGGCGCCTTAAAAATCACCAGGTTACGAGACGGGCGAGGGTCACCGGATACAAAGTGGCCGTCATACCCGCGCCATGAACAACAAACTAGGACGATTCGCCCGCCCTCGTCACCACCCCTTGTGGGTGGCACATGCCACCAGGCACTAGATATAGTGGTGTTGGCAACTTGTGAATGAGCCGCTCAAAAGCTCCGGAAATCCGGGCTGGCTGCGTTGGCGCGGTATTTTTACCGCTGTGGAAAGGCACCAATACAGGTCGGCGCCAGCGCACCCCGGAAGACTAAACCGATTCCGTTCTTAGCTTCTGTTGCATCCAGGCCGCGCCTTATGTCCTTCTGGACAGAACGCCACCAGAGCGGCTAATCGAGAGGCATCGAGGCCCGCTGCGACAGGGCTGCAATTTTCAGGGGACCGAAACCGGGGGCCGCACGTTTGGTTCCTGGAGGAGACCGGGAGACGGATGCCCATGGGCATGTTCAAGGAAATCTTCTGCTGGTGGGGCGGCAACACGTGGGGTACACGCCTCTACATCTGGCGCAAAATGCGCTTCGTCGGTGAGGATTCCATGGGGAATCGCTACTACGAACAAAAGAAGGGTGTCGGTCCGGTGGGCAAACCGCGCCGCTTCGTCACTTATGTTGCGGGAGCCGAAGCCTCGAAAGTGCCGCCCGAGTGGCATGGCTGGATGCATTATACCGTTGATACGCCGCCGACCGAGCAGACCTATCAGGCCAAGCCCTGGCAGAAGCCGCACAGGCCCAATATGACTGGTACCACCGAGGCTTATCGGCCCGAAGGCTCGATTCTAACGCCGGCCAAGCGCCCGCATGGCACCGGTGACTATCAGGCCTGGCGCCCCGAGTAGGAAAGCGTATCGAGTGATGGCAAACTTGGCGACGCAGCAGACCTGGTCGGCTGAGAGCTATGCTCAAAATGCGCGCTTCGTGTCTGACCTGGGCGCCGAAATCCTGTCATGGCTGGCGCCGCGCCCTGGACTGCGCGTGCTCGATGTAGGCTGTGGGGATGGTGCGCTGACAGAGCGCGTCGTCGTCGCCGGAGCCGAGGTTGTCGGCATCGATCCCTCGCCGTCGTTCGTGGATGCGGCGCGTGCGCGTGGCCTCAATGTGCGCCAGATGAGCGTCACGGCAATGAATTTCGAAGCCGAGTTCGACGCGGTCTTTTCCAACGCTGTTCTGCATTGGGTGACAGAGCCCGAGCGTGCCATTGAACGTATGCGGGCGGCGCTGAAGCAGGACGGCCTCCTTGTCGCGGAATTTGGCGGACATGGAAACGTTGCCGCCATCGTCACCGCGATGCGCGCCGCAGCCCAGATCCACGGCGGTGATGTGGCGCTTGCCGCACCCTGGTTCTATCCGACTGCGGCTGAATACGCCGACTTGCTGGGCGCCAGAGGCTTCAAGGTTCTGCGCATTGGATTGTTTCCGCGCCAGACCCTGCTTCGCACCGGAATGTCTGCCTGGCTCTCCACGTTCCGTGCGCCGTTTTTTGCTCAGTTCGGCGCGCACGCCGACAGTGTCAAGGATGGGGTGGAGGAACTGCTGCGGCCCGCCTTGTGCGATAGCGCGGGAAATTGGACCGCTGATTATGTGCGCTTGCGTGTGGAGGCGGTTGCGGTGTAGAGCGCCAGAGCATGTTGAGCTGAAGTGTGCAGCGGTTCAGCGTGAACAACATGGCTCAAGTCAAAAGAGAGCATGTTGAGCTGAAGTGTGCAGCGGTAGAGCCGTGAACAACATGCTCAAAACAGGACGCTGATGCGTTTTCCAGCAAGAACACCTGGGGTGCGACGTGTTGGAGTAGGACGACCAGTCATGCTCGTGCCCAAGTTCGGCGCAAATCAGATATTAAAGTCCAAGTCGCATCTGGTGCCTCCCCTCAGGAATTGCGCCAGGCCATAGGTCACCGGGAAAGCCCATTGAGATCGCAAGTGAGATTGCACGTCGAAACATACGCGTTTGCCCGCAAGGGTGCGCTGGCCGTGCTGACGGGTGTGCTTGGCGCCCTCGTTTTCAACGCTCCCGCACGCGCCGACCGCATCGAGAACGATGTCGCCGTCTTTGCCGCGCTCGACAAGGTGACGGCGCGCATCTCCAAGCTCGAGGTGCCGCTGGGGCAGACGGCCGAGTTCGGCTCGCTCAAGGTGACGCCGCGCATCTGCTACACGCGCCCGGCCACCGAGCAGCCCAAGACCACGTCGTTCGTCGAGGTCGACGAAAAGGAACTGGAAGGCGATACCAAGCGCATCTTCACGGGCTGGATGTTTGCCGAAAGCCCGGGCCTCAACGCCGTCGAGCATCCCGTTTTCGATATCTGGCTGACCGGATGCGCCAGCCCCAAGGGCGGTGCGCAGGCTGCGGTCGGGGTCGGTCCTGAACAACCAGCCACCGAGGGTGAGCCGGCCAGCGACGATTCCGCAGAGCCGATCATCACCCGCCGCCGCATCCGGCGGTGAGAGCCTCCGATGCTCTATCGTGTCAGCATGCGCGCCATCTTAGGGGCAAAATAGGTCAAGACACCGGCGGCTCCGGCGCGCTTGAAGGCGAGGAGTGATTCCACCATGACCTTGTCGCCGTCGAGAAAGCCGCGCTCGATCGCTGCCATCAACATCGCGTATTCGCCCGACACCTGATAGGCGAACGTTGGCACCTTGAACGTTTCGGCAATGCGGCGGACGATATCGAGGTAAGGCATACCGGGCTTGACCATCACCATATCGGTGCCCTCGGCGATATCGTGTGCCACCTCACGCAGCGATTCGTCGGTGTTGGCGGGATCCATCTGGTAGGTGCGTTTGTCGCCCTTCAGTGTTGAGGATGAGCCCACCGCGTCGCGGAACGGGCCGTAAAATGCGCTGGCATACTTGGCCGCATACGACATGATCTGCGTATTCAAATAACCTTCGCTTTCGAGTGCTGTACGGATTGCGCCGATGCGCCCGTCCATCATGTCGGAGGGAGCGAGGATATCGCAGCCTGCTGCTGCCTGGTTGAGCGACTGCTTCACCAGGGCGTCCAGCGATGCGTCGTTGTGGATCTCGCCGTCGATCAAAAGTCCGTCATGTCCGTGACTCGTATAAGGGTCGAGCGCCACGTCAAGCAGGATGCCGATATCGATCCCGGCCTCTTTCACCGCTCGGGTTGCCCGGCAGACAAGATTGTCGGGGTTGAATGCCTCGCGTGCATCATCGGTTCGCAAGCTGGGATCGGTGTAGGGAAACAGAGCCAGCGCCGGAATGCCCAGAGATGCTGCTTCCTTGGCTGCCGCGACGATCAAATCA
>JAXGRZ010000125.1:0-7935 GCA_040765305.1 Hyphomicrobiaceae bacterium
ACCTGGATTAATGGAGTGTTGGGCTCAAGTTTCAGCGCCTGCCTGAGGGCGGGAATCGCCTCGCTCGCCTTGCCGGCACGCATCAATAGATCGCCCTTGAGCTCCCAGAAATAGGGGTAAGTCGGCTTTTCTCGAATGAGCCCTTCGATTTCCGCCACGGCATCGCGAACCGCGCTGCGCCCACCCATGAAATAGCGCGCGATTGCCCGTGCATAGCGTGCTGGGATGGAGGTATCGCGCTCGGGATAACGGTTAAATACGGTGCGCGGATTCTCAAGGTAGCCGGATAGCTTGGCGCGCATCAGGTCGTGGCGGTACTGCAGTTCGGACGAATCCTTCTTGTTATAATAGGGGCTGTTTTCGACCAGCTTGCGCAGACGTGCAAGACGATCGGTGGCCACCGGATGGCTGCGCACGAAGGCGTCTTTTTGGGCGTCAGAGATGTACTCCTGCTGCTGGAAGCGCTCGAAGGTTTCCAGCATGCCGACGCCGGACTGGTGTGTGGCGTTGAGAAATTTGAGGCCGGCCTGGTCGGCGGCTGATTCCTGTGAGCGCCGCTCGGCAAGCAGCGATCGCATGACCAGTTCCGATCCGCCCTGCATGACCGCCTGGCCGGCGCCGCCAAGGTCGCGCCCGGCGTCGCCGCCTGTCGCGGCGGCGCCACCGATCAGCAGGATACCCAACACCTGAGCGATCAGAATCTTGGTCTGATCGCGGGCAATGCGCGCGCGCAATGCCGCCATGTGGCCGCCGGAGATATGTCCGGTCTCATGCGCGATGACGCCGATAAGCTGGTTGGGAGTTTCCGATTGCATCAGCGCGCCGGTGTTGACGAAGACGTTGCGACCATCGACGACAAAGGCATTGAATGTATTGTTGCGAACGATCCGTACCGTCACGCGGCCGGTGCCCAGACCGGCAGCGCGAAAGATGGGGGTCGCATAATCATTGAGCAGCTTTTCGATCTCTGCATCCCGAATGAGGGGCAAGCCCTGCGCATAGGCGGGTGTCGGTGGCACGACGCTCGTCAGCGCCATGGCTCCAATACAGATGGCGGCAACCGCCTTGCGAAGCGGTCGCATCAGATTCAAGGTGTGTCGCGACATCGTAATGCTGTGGCCTCTTTCCTTCCGGGTTCAGCGATGCAGGCTAACGCTGGTTGATCAAGGAGCCTTGTGTTTTCGCTTGTGCCTCGCGTTCCACCTGTGACGCTTGGTTCCCTGTCGGTGGTTTGCCTGGTTGGCTCCCTGCCAGGTTCGGGCGCGCCAGGCCCGTATCCTTTGGGCGCCCTTGGTTTATGGCCTGGATCGACTGCCGCTTGACGACCTGCGCCCGGGACAAAAAAGGTCAGATCCAGAACACCGTTTTGATTTGATCCATGTGATTTGGCCCATGTGATTTGGCCCACGAAACTCGTTTGGGGCGTGTTGCACATGGAGATAAATTTCGTGATTGCAACACTAATTAGCATAGGGTCCAGGGTCAAACAGCTCGCTCCCCCTTGCGTGCAGGAAAGGCCCTCCAGGGTGTAGGTGACCATACTCAGATTTTGCAACGCCCTCTGTGCTGGCCAATGGGCACGCCAAATCGTCTTTCGACGAGGGTCCGGACCCTAGTTAGGTTCCGGCGTGCTATTAGGTCGTGGTCAACTGCCACGGTTTCAACGCGCAAGGATCCAGTCTCGACGACCAACTCTCCCTGCTGCAAAGTCCGTCATTCACCATTGGCGATATTGGGGCGGGAGCATGGCGGGGGTGATGGTGATGCCGCCGATGGGGCATTTTTTTGGCATTGAGTGGGGTGTTTCAAGCAGATTTGATCCCCGGTTTCAGGCTTGCGGGACCTATTTTCCGTCCCCCGGGCGGTGGTCGAGACAGGAGTTGGTCGATATATGACAACGGATGTGGTGAACAAGGCGCAAGTGGCCAGCAGCGAGCGTGCCCTGGCGCGCGCAGCATCTCATCGCAGTGCCATCGATAGTTTCATCGTCATGGATGTGATGAGTGAGGCAGCGCTGCGCGAAGCGGGGGGGCATCATGTCATCCATATGGAGGTTGGCCAGCCGGCCAGTCCGGCGCCGCTCGTTGCGCGAGAAGCCGCCAAGCGCGCGATCGATGACAGCGCATTGGGCTATACGTTGGCGCTGGGAACGCGGCCACTGCGCGAGCGTATCGCGCGGCACTATCGCGATATGTACGGTGTCGCGGTGGCGCCCGAGCGTATCGTGGTGACGACCGGTTCGTCGGCGGCCTTCGTGCTGGCTTTTCTCGCCCTGTTCGACATGGGTGCCCGTGTCGCCCTGCCCGAACCGGGCTATCCGTGCTACCGGCACATCCTCTCGGCTCTTGGCCAGGTGCCGGTCGCACTTGAGACGAATGCGCAAATGCGCTGGATGCCAACGGTGCAATCGATTGCGGACCTTGCTGGGGCCGCCGAAGGGCTCGATGGCGTGCTGATTGCCAGTCCGGCAAATCCCACGGGAACCATGCTGGAGCCGCAACGGCTGGCAGACATATGCCGTTTATGCGAAGAGCGCGGCATCTGGTTCATCTCCGATGAGATCTATCATGGCCTCACCTACACGGGGGCGGCCGAGACGGCGCTGGCCTATTGCGATGAGGCGATTGTCATCAACTCGTTCTCGAAATACTTCTCAATGACCGGCTGGCGCGTCGGCTGGATGATCGTGCCGGAGCGGCTGGTGCGTCCGATCGAGCGGTTGGCGCAAAATCTCTACATCGCACCGCCCGCGGTTTCGCAGGTGGCGGCCCTGGCGGCGTTTGACGCCGGCGAGGAACTGCAAGCCAATGTTGCGGTCTATGCGCGCAACCGGGAGCTACTGCTTGATGGGTTGCCCAAGGTTGGGCTTGGCAACATCGTGCCGGCCGATGGCGCCTTCTATCTTTATTGCGATGTCGGCCATTTGACCAACGACAGTCTCGCATTTGCCAAGGAGATGCTCGAGACGACGGGCGTAGCGGTGACGCCGGGCATCGATTTCGATCCCCAACGCGGGCGGCAATACATTCGCTTCTCTTATGCCGGTTCGAACGCGGACATGGCTGAAGCGCTGCGGCGGCTGGCCTGCTGGAGCCGCCTTGAAAAGCGCTCTTGATCGTTTCCGCTTCAGGCGGAATCGATCTTATCTGTTATCGCTCACGAGCCGCACCGGCCTTCGGCCTGGCTCTGCGCGGGCGCGGCGCATTAGCGCCGGGCCGCAGTCGCGGCCTGAGCGATTCCACCTATATCGCTCACGAGCCGCACCGGCCTTCGGCCTGGCTCTGCGCGGGCGCGGCGCATTAGCGCCGGGCCGCAGTCGCGGCCTGAGCGATTCCACCTAATCCTGAAGCACATCTAGGCTTTTGGTTGGTCGCATTTTCTTCGACGAACCGGTGTCCACTTCATCGGAAAATGCTCTAGCAGCTGACGGTTTCAGGTTGTTCTGATTGACCAGCTTCAGGCTTTGCCGCATCGACGCCGGCAAGTGCGGCCATGTTGACGATGCGGCGGGTCGACGCGGTTGGCTCCAGGATATGCACGGGCTTTCCCGTGCCGATCAGGATTGGGCCAACGGTGATGTTGTTCGACGACGTCACCTTCAAGAGATTGTAGGCGATGTTGGCGGCATCGACGGAGGGCATGACAAGCAGGTTGGCGCCGTGCGTCAACCGTGCATCAGGCATCAAGCCGTGCAGCGTGTGCGGCATCAAGGCTGCGTCGCCGCGCATTTCACCGTCGACTTCGAGGTCGGGGGCGGTATCGGCGAGGATCGCGGCTGCCTTGCGCATCTTCGCCGCTTCGGGTGCTGATGAACTGCCGAAACTGGAATGTGACAACAGTGCGACACGCGGCACAACGCCGAAGCGGCGCACCTCCTCGGCGGCCAGCAGCGTCATTTCTGCTATCTGCTCGGCGCTGGGATCACGGTTGACGTAAGTGTCGCATATGAACAGCTGGCGGTCAGTCAGCATGAGCATGTTCATGGCGGCCAGGGTCGTGACACCATCGCGACACGGAATGACCTCGCGAATATAGCGCAGGTGCTCCTCGTAGGTGCCGCGCATGCCGCACAGCATGGCATCGACATAGCCACGACGCAGATACATGGCTGCAATCAGCGTCGGGCGGGAGCGCATCTTCTCGCGCGCCATGGCCATGGTGACGCCGGATCGGTTCATCATCTCGAAGTATTCTTGCTCCACTGCCTGCTGCTGGTGGCTCGCCTGGCCGTGGATGATCTCGATGGACCGGCCCGATTCCAGGCGCAGTCCTAACTTCTTGATGCGCTGATTGATGACGTAGTCGCGCCCAACGAGAACCGGGAACGCCAACTTTTCATCAACCATGAGCTGGGCGGCCCGCAGCACGCGCTCATCCTCACCTTCGGCAAAGACGATACGCTTCAAGTTGCGCTTGGCCGCATCGAGCACCGGCTTCATGGCCGGGCCGGAACGGTAGACGAAGCGGGCGAGCCGGTCGCGGTAGGCTTCGATGTCGTCAATGGGCCGGGTTGCAACGCCCGAATCCATCGCGGCCTTGGCCACCGCCGGCGCGATGCGCTCGATGAGGCGCGGGTCGAACGGTGTCGGTATCAGGTAGTCGGGGCCGAACGTTTTCTGCTCGGCGCCATAAGCTGATGCGACAACGTCGGACGTTTCGGCGCGCGCCAGTTCGGCAATCGCGTTGACGGCGGCAACCTTCATCTGTTCGGTGATTCCTGAGGCGCCGACATCGAGCGCACCACGGAAGATGAAGGGGAAGCAAAGCACGTTGTTGACCTGGTTGGGATAGTCCGAGCGGCCGGTGCACAGGAGTGCGTCGGGCCGGATTTCTCGTGCAAGTTCAGGCCGTATTTCAGGTTCGGGATTGGCCAGCGCCATGACGATCGGGTTGTCGGCCATGCTCTGCAGCATTTCAGGCTTCAAGATGCCGCCAGCGGAAAGCCCAAGGAAGATGTCGGCGCCCTGGAGGATCTCGGCGAGTGTGCGCTTGTCGGTCTTTTGCGCAAAGCGCGACTTGTATTCATCCATCAGCTCGGTGCGTCCTTCGTAGACGACACCGGCGATGTCGGAGATGGTGATGTTCTCGCGCTTCAGGCCGAGCGAAACGAGAAGGTCGAGGCAGGCAAGTGCGGCAGCGCCGGCGCCCGAGCCGGCGAGCTTCACCTCGCCGATGTCCTTGCCGACCAGCGAGAGCGCGTTGCGAATGGCGGCGGCAACGATGATCGCGGTGCCATGCTGATCATCGTGGAAGACGGGGATGTTCATGCGGTCGCGCAGCTTCTTCTCGACGATGAAGCACTCGGGCGCCTTGATGTCTTCCAGGTTGATGCCGCCGAAGGTCGGCTCCAATGCGGCAACGATCTCGACGAGCTTGTCGGGGTCGGTCTCGGCGACTTCGATATCAAAGACATCGATGCCGGCGAATTTCTTGAACAGGCAGCCCTTGCCTTCCATGACCGGTTTGCCGGCGAGGGCTCCGATGTTGCCAAGCCCCAGGACCGCCGTGCCGTTGGTGACGACGCCGACGAGATTGGAGCGGGAGGTGAGGGTCGCGGCTTCCGTTGGATCGTCCTTGATGGCAAGGCATGCATAGGCGACGCCGGGCGAATAGGCGAGCGACAGGTCGATCTGGTTGGTGAGGCCCTTGGTGGGCATGACTGAGATTTTTCCCGGTGTCGGGAGGCGATGATATTCGAGCGCGGCTTGACGCAGCTTATCGTCCATGGGTCACATCTTTCCTGTGCGCCGCGATGGAGGCGACGGCGAAGGCCAATCTTCAATGATCAATCCCGGGTCTCGACACACCGGCGCTGGCAAACGCTGGTGGCGGAAGAGACGTCTTATCGTTTTCGTTGTGGCGGCAGATCGGTGCACGAGCCGTGGGCGACTTCGGCGGCCATGCCGATCGATTCGCCAAGAGTGGGATGAGGGTGAATTGTCCGGCCGATGTCGATGGCGTCGGCACCCATCTCGATGGCAAGACAGATTTCGCCGATGAGATCGCCCGCGTTGGTGCCGACAATGGCGCCGCCGACAATGCGGTGGCTCTCTTCGTCGAACAGCAGCTTGGTGAAACCTTCGTCGCGGCCGTTGGCAATGGCGCGGCCGAGGGCCAGCCATGGATAGACGGCCTTTTGGACTTTGAGGCCCTTGGCCTTGGCTTCCGTTTCAGTGAGGCCAGCCCATGCGATTTCAGGATCGGTGTAGGCGACGGAGGGAATCTGGCGGACATCGAAGAAGCTTTTTTCGCCGCTTGCAGCCTCGGCGGCGACGTGGCCCTCATGCACCGCCTTGTGCGCCAGCATCGGCTGGCCAACGATGTCGCCGATGGCGAAGATGTGGGGCACGTTGGTGCGCTGCTGCTTGTCGACGTTGATGAAGCCGCGCTCGGTGACGCCAACGCCCGCTTTGTCGGCGGCGATCAGCCTGCCATTGGGCGAGCGCCCGACGGCGACGAGAACCAAGTCGTAGGCCTGCGGCGCTGGCGGCGCCTTCTCGCCCTCGAAGGTCACGTGGATGGCGTCGGCTTTTGCATCGACCGCCACGGTCCTGGTTTTCAGCATGATGTTGTCGAAGCGCGGCGCGTTGATCTTCTCCCAGACCTTGACCAGGTCCCGGTCGGCGCCCGGCATCAGGCCGTCGAGCATTTCCACCACGTCGACGCGCGCGCCGAGCGTTGAATAGACCGTCGCCATTTCCAGGCCGATGATGCCGCCACCGATAACCAGCATGCGCTTGGGGATCTGGCGCAATTCGAGCGCGCCGGTGGAATCGACGATGCGCGGGTCTTCCGGAATGAAGGGCAGCTTTACCGATTCGGAGCCGGCGGCAATGATGGCATGATCGAACTTGACGACCGTCTTGCCCGCGCCATCCGCCAGCGTGACCTCGATGTGGTGGGGATCAAGGAACGCGCCGGTTCCGGTGACCACCGTGACCTTGCGCATCTTCGCCATGCTGGCAAGGCCGCCGGTCAGCTTGGCGACGACCTTGTCCTTGTAGGAGCGCAGTTGGTCAAGATCGACCGTTGGGGCGCCATAGCTGATGCCGTGCGCGCCAAGCGCCTTGGCCTCATCGATGATGGCGGCGGTATGCAGCAGCGCCTTGGAGGGAATGCAGCCAACGTTGAGGCAAACGCCACCCAGCACATTCCAGCGTTCCACCAGTACGGTATTGAGCCCCAGGTCGGCAGCGCGGAACGCCGCAGAATAACCGCCCGGGCCTGCGCCCAGAACCATCATCTGACAGGTGATGTCGGCGCCACCGCCATGTGAGGCGGCCTGTGGTGCGGGAGCTGGCGGCGCTGCGCGAGCTGAAGCTGGAGCTGCGGGTGCAGACGCGGTTGCGCCCGCACCTGCGCCTGCGCCGGTGCCAGCGGCGGCTTCAAGCGTCAGGATCAGCGCGCCTTGCGAGACCTTGTCGCCGACGCCAACCTTGATCTCGACGACCGTACCCGCTTCGGGGCTCGGCACGTCCATCGTCGCCTTGTCGCTTTCCAGCGTGATCAGGGCATCTTCCGGCTTCACGGTATCGCCCGGCTTGACCAGGATCTCGATGACCGGAATGTCCTTGAAGTCGCCGATATCGGGGACGCTGATTTCCTTGATTGCCATTGTTCAGCCCTCCCGCATCACAGCACGAGTTGGCGCACGTCGCCGAGGAACTCGGCAAGGCGGCGTGTGAAGCGGGCGGCGAGCGCGCCGTCGATGACACGGTGATCATAGGAGACGCACAGCGGCAGCATCATGCGCGGCAGGAATTCCTTGCCGTTCCACTGCGGCTTCAATTGCGAGCGCACGACGCCGAGGATCGCCACTTCGGGCGCGTTGACGACGGGCGTGAATGCGGTGCCGCCGATACCGCCCAGCGAGGAGATCGAGAACGTGCCGCCGGAGATGTCGGCGGGTGTGATCTTGCCGTCGCGCATTTTGGC
>JAXGRZ010000126.1:0-7827 GCA_040765305.1 Hyphomicrobiaceae bacterium
AGCATCGATGACACCAACCATTTCGGCACGGCGCGCACCCCAGCGGATCGCGCGCGACAAATACATCAAGCCACCGCATTCAGCATAGGTTGGCAAACCTGCCTCGATTGCGCTGCGAATTGCACTGCGCAACGTTGCATTCCCTTCAAGGGCTGTTAAGTGCGTCTCTGGAAAGCCGCCACCGATAAAAAGCCCGTCGGCGGCCGGTAGATCCTTATCGCGCATCGTGTCGAAGAACACGAGTTCAGCACCTGCATGCTGCATCGCTTCGAGATCATCAGGATAATAGAACCCGAACGCGTCATCCCTGGCGATAGCGATTCGGATGGCCTTTGTGCCAGCTGATGTTATCGGCGGCGCAGGCAAGCGCGGCGATGACAAGGGCATCGCCATGCGCGCAATGTTCTTCAAGATCTCAAGATTGAAGCGCTCAGCCACGCGTGCTGCAATCTTGGCAATGAACATCTCGACGGCATCAGTCTCTGCTGGTGTCGTCAGCCCCAGATGGCGCTCGGGCAGCATCAGCGCTTGTTCGCGCGGCAGCACACCGATTACCGGCATCTCGGTGTAGCGCTCGACGGCGGCACGCAACTTTGCCTCGTGGCGCGCTCCAGCCACGCGGTTCAAGACGACGCCGGCAATGTGAACCTCGGGATCGAAGACCCGGTATCCCAGAAGGAGCGGCGCGATGCCCCGCGTCATGCCCTCGGTATCGACGACCAACACGACCGGCGTGCCAATGAGCTTGGCTAGTGCGGCATTGCCGTCGCGACCTTCGATATCGACACCATCGTAAAGGCCCATGTTGGCCTCGATGAATGAGATATCCGTGCCAGCCGATTTGGCCGCCAGCATATCGCAGATCTCGGCCCCCGACTGGGTGTTGAAATCGAGATTGTAGGAGGGGCGACCGGTAGCGCGCGCATGCCACATCGGATCAATGTAGTCCGGCCCCTTCTTGAATGTCTGAACAACCAGCCCTGCCTCCCGGAGCGCGCGTGCAAGCCCCAGGGTTACTGTCGTCTTGCCGGACGACTTATGCGTAGCTGCAATCAGAACACGGGCCACGTCAGGGCAACTCCACCATGGATGCTGGCGTCACGGATTCCCCATATCCGGCCACCCGATTGTCGTTCGTCCCCGTCCCAACCAATGGTTCTGTCGGACCGTTCGCCCTGTACGATCAGAAAACTCAACCCTCTGCCTCGACACCGTGCGGCAGGAACGGCAGCACCTTCAGCGCAATGCCGGTCGCCAGCATGGCGATGGAGATGCCGGCAAGACCGAGCAACACCTCAGGAACCGATGGCACGTAGCTTGCGATCTGGCCGTCAAGGAACGAGCTTTCGACCTTCATGCCGGGCAGAAGTTCGAGCGGATAGGCCTGACCACCAATTATGGTGACATATATGAACGACAGACCGCCCAGGATCGCCAGCACCGAAGCGATCGCAAGGCCCTGACGGCCCGTGAAGAGCTTGCCTTTGCCAGAAAGGAAAGCTGCGATCACGATCGGCAGCACGTTGCCGACCAGCACATGGCCCAACCAGAACAGCTGCGTATAGATGCCACCATCACGCAGGATGAATGCCTCGACACCGTGATGCTCGCTGGCATACAGCGCCGTCAAATGCTTGACCGTCGTGAAATAGAGAACAGCCAGGGCAAAGATGATGATGAGGTTGAGGAACTTGGAAACCACCTCCTCGCTCATCAGCTGCTGGCGAGTCTCGCGACACATGGTCAGCAACACCAGCACCGTGAAGGCGAGGCCGTAGAGGAAAGAAGCGGCAATGAACAACGGCGCCATGATTGCCGAATCGTAGGCTTCGCGCGCAACCAGGAATCCAAAGATGGAGCCAGTGCCCGTGGTGAGAGCCAATCGCCAAGCGAACGCGAACCAACCCATAAACTTGGTCGCCTTTCCAGACTTCGCCATGGAGCGATCCATCATGGTGAAGAGGTAGGCGGCGACGATAACCAGAAACCCAGTATAGAGGTAGATGTTCCAGGCAAAGATCGACTTGAAATTGTACGTCGTCATCGCGACGGTGAGGCGCTCGGGCCGCCCAAGATCAAGAACCAGGACCATAAGCCCCCCAACCAGCAGCGAAATTGCCAGGATTCCCGACAGCCGCGCAAAGGGCTTGTAGGCCAGATTATTGAACACCGAGGATATGGAGGCGACGTTGAGAGCACCCGACGCGGCTACGATCAGGAAAACCGCGAACACGTGCGGCGTACCCCAGACGATAGCATTGTTCATGCCGGTGACGATGTGGCCGTGGTGCTCCATGTAGAAGAACGCGCCCAGGCCAATCGCAATCACGACGGCATGCAGCCCCAGCATGCCCCAGAACAAGGGACTGTGATCTTCAAGCTTTTGAAACGTGATGCGCGCCATCGCTCTTGCCTCTATGGCCGGACCTCAAGTCCGACCCTCATTCAAATGTTCTGGTAATAGACGCCAGGATCGGTTCCCAGGTCCGCGCGCACACGCGTGGTGCGATAGGTGGCCACCCGCTTGGCGATCTCGGAAGTCTTGTCGTTCAAGTCGCCAAAGATCATGGCACCGTTGCCAGTCTTTGCGCAGGCCTCGACGCACGCCGGCATGCCCCCGGCGTCAACGCGATGCACGCACATCGTGCAGCTCTCGACGCAACCCTTGCCACGCGGCGCATAGGGCTTCTGGTCGTGCAAAGGCTCATGAACGAATGAGCGTGCCTTGTAGGGACACGCCATCATGCAGTAGCGGCAGCCGATACAGATATGACGGTCGACCAGGACGATGCCATCAGCACGCCTGAAGGATGCACCCGTAGGGCAGACATCGACGCATGGCGGCTCAGCGCAGTGCTGGCACATGATCGGCATCTGGAAGGTCGAGCCGTTCTCCGGATCGGTAGCCTTGAGGATGCGGATCCATTGTGAATCGGTGGCAGGATGGGTTGGCGCGGCGATACCATTCTCGACCTGGCATGCCGTCACACACGCGCTGCAGCCGTCCTGGCACTTGCCCGCGTCGATCAGCAACCCCCATCGGCGCGCCGACGATACCGGCTGGTCAGCAGGCTTGGCGTTGGCGCCATCAACCTCGCCGAATGCCATCAGGGTGACGCCCGGAGCCAGGACCGTGGTTGTGAAGACGGTGGCCGCCTTGAGGAACCAGCGGCGACCAACCTCGACGGGATCAGCGGGTGTGGCAAGATCCGCTGGCGGCGATGCGGGTAAAGCCGACGCGGTCGCACACTCGTCTCCCGGTGCGCCTGCCGCAAAGTTGTTGCCACACACAGCACCTTCACGGCTTGGTTCTGGAAACTCGAATTTCATGCTCATCGCTTCGCTCCCTCCAGATAGCGGTTGAGGGTGGCGACATCCGCGGAGGCGGCGGCATGGGGGTTGTCCATGGCTTGTCCGGTCTTCGTCGGCTCACCAGGGCGCGATGCATGGCAATCGAAACAGTCGATACGGACAGCAGCATAGTCATGACAGGTTCGACAGAAATGCTTGGGGTCGGCAACGCTCACCGGTTTGCCATCCGCACCGTTCACCTGATGGCACTCGAAACAGTGCTTCAGCGAGAAGCGCGGCGTGCGGATGCCTTCGTGCACCGTCTCGTCACGCTGGTGTTTCAAGGCCTGCATGTGATAGCGCCGCATCCAGTCGGTTGGGGCGACACATTTCTCGCCCTTCCCCTTGGCCGGTTGCGGCGGGCCGGCCAGTGCCGATCCCGTCACGACGCCAGCGACGAGGCAAGCCAAAACGGCTACCGCAATCGCAAGCGTCGTCCATTGCCGCGTCATTTGCATCGTGTCGCCCTGCTCACCCTTACTCGCCCAGGCCCATCTGGATGTACCCGGTCGGGCAGACGTCCGCGCAGATATGACAGCCAACGCACATCGAATATTCGGTGTACACGTAGCGGCCAACCGCGCGCTCCTTCTTCGGCACGCGCTTCACCGCCGTTTGCGGACAGAAGATCACGCAATTGTCACACTCGAAGCACATGCCGCATGACATGCAGCGCTTGCCCTCGTTGATGGCCTGTTCCTCGGTCAGCCCCTTGATGCGCTCCTCGAAATTGCCGAGGACTTTGTCAGCCTGGATATGTACCTCTTCGCGCTTGCCACGGTTCTCGTATTTAAAGTGGCCCTTGAAGAGGTCAGAATGGGGAATGATCTGGTTCGATGAGCGGTCCTCATAGTTGTGGACGGCGAACTTGCCTGCCGATGTGCCGCGCGACTGCGTATGATCATAGGGCTCGGGATCAAGCGCACGCTGGTGCAGCTCGCGCAGCAGGTTGAAGTGATGCACATCAACCTTGGGGCGCTTGTCGACCGGTGAACCGTTGAGGAAATGGTCGATGCTCTCCGAGGCAATGCGTCCGTGTCCAATCGCAGTGGTCAACAGGTGGGGACGCACGACATCGCCACCGGCAAAGTGCTTGGGCTTGCCCTTGACCCGGTACATCGAATCGGTGGCGATGAAGCCCTTGCCGTTGTCCATGGCCTGCAGGCCTTCGCTCAGCTCGCCCATTTGGCCGATGGCCGAAATGATGATGTCGCCCTCGATCTCGAATTCGGTCCCTTCGATCATCTCTGGCGTCATGCCCTTCATGTTGCACTTCGCCATCCTGAGGCCACGGGCACGGCCCTGATCGTCGCGCAACACCTCGATTGGCATGACACCACCCATGATGGTGACGCCCTCGCGCATGGCATCCTCGCGCTCGCGCTCAGAAGCGGTCATCTTTTCGAGCGGAAACAGCGAAGTCAGCGTTGCTTCAAGCCCCTCGCGGCGCATGGCCCCGGCAACATCGTGGGCGGTGAAGCCCAGCGCGTTATGGGGATCGATGTCCTTCTCAGCCTTGTGAGTGATATGGCCAAGGCGGCGCGCAACCGATGCGACGTCGATCGATGTATCACCGCCACCCACAACGATTACCTTCTTGGCCGTACCGACCACCCAACCCTGGTTGAAGGCATCGAGGAACTCGACACCCGTGATGCAGTTTTCGGTATTGTCCCAGCCAGGAGCGGGAAGACCACGGCCCTTTTGGGCACCGACGGCCCAGAAGATCGCGTCGAATTCCTCCTCCAGCGCCTCGACAGACACGTCGGTTCCGACCTTGGTGTTGAGGCGAACATCAACACCCATATCGAGAATGCGTTTGATCTCGATGTCGAGCATGTCGCGCGGCGTGCGGTAGCCGGGAATGCCGTAGCGCATCATGCCGCCCAGATGGTCATGGGCTTCGAAGATTGAAACCGCATGGCCCTTGCGCCGCAGGAAGTAGGCAGCGGTAAGTCCGGCCGGACCGCCACCAATGATGGCGACCTTCTTGCCTGTGTATTCGCCAGCTTCCGGCAAATGGAGCGAATTGTCGTTGGCCCAGTCGCCAACATACTGCTCAACCGCATTGATGCCGACAAAGTCATCGACCTCGTTACGGTTGCAGCCATCCTCGCACGGCGCTGGACAGACGCGACCCATGGTGGCCGGGAAGGGATTTGCCTCGACCATCCGCTGGAACGCATACTCCTGCCACTTCATGTCCTTTGTCGGTGGCTTGTCCATCTGGCGGGCGATGGAGAGCCAGCCGCGAATTTCGTGTCCCGACGGGCACGACCCCTGGCAGGGTGGGGTACGATGCACGTAGGTCGGGCACTTGTAGGAATGATCTGCCTGGAAGATCTTCTCGGTCAGATCATCCCAACCTGTCCACATACTCTCGCCGTTGGAGAAACGGCGGAAGGTCAACTTCGTGTCATCACCGGCCGGCGCGTTCCCGGACTTCGGCTTGTTGGCCATGTCGTTCATGGGTCGTAACCTCCGTTATGCAGCCTGGCCCTCGGAAGCTCCAGCGTCAGACTTCTCTTTTTGCTGCTCTTCCTGCAGCTCCTTCTCTTGAATCGATCCAGTCATCACAATCGCATTGGCAACCATCTGATGAACCGACAGGATCGAATCCATATCGAATCCGTAGTGCGGCATGACTTTCGAAAACTGCGCCTTGCAGATGGCGCAGATTGCAGCCATGTGCGTAACGCCATGCTCCTCTTGCACCTGCTGCAACGCCCGCATACGCGGCTGAGCGCCCTTGATACGGATTTCCATCAAGTCGTCGGTCAACAGACCACCACCACCACCACAACAGAAGGTCGCCTCCTTGATGGTGTCGGCAGCCATGTCGAAAAAGTGGTTACAGGTGGCACGCAAGATCGCGCGGGGGATCTCGAACTGCCCCCCTGGCATGTCGCCCATGCGCGAGGCACGCGCGACGTTGCAGCTGTCGTGGTACGTCAGGCGATAGGCGTCGTTCTTCGACTTGTCGAAGCGCAGCTTGCCTTCGTTCATCAAGCCGTAGGTGAACTCACAGATGTGCTGAGGCACCGGATAGCGCGGGTCGAGGAAATCGAAGGGCCCCGCCAGCGTATTGAGGAATGAGTAGGCAATACGCCAGGCGTGGCCGCACTCGCCAAAGATGATACGCTTGACGCCCAGATCCAGGGCGGCCTTGCGGATGCGCAGCGAAACCTCACGCATGTTCTCATAGGAGCCGATGAACATGCCGAAGTTGGCAGCTTCCGAAGCATACGAAGACAGCGTCCAGCTGATGCCGGCTTCATGGAAGACCTTGGCGTAACCCATCAGGCCCTGGATGTGCGGCTCGGCGAACAGGTCGGCCGACGGCGTTATCAGCAGCACGTCCATGCCAGGCTTGTCGATCGGCATGGCGATCTTGAGCCCGGTCTCCTCTTCGAGTTCCTCTTCAAGGCCTTCAAGCGTCGATTCGATCGCCTTCTTGGGCAGACCAAGATTGTTGCCGATCGTGTAGACCTTGCCGATGATCTCGTTGCAGTACTTCTGGCCCTTGCCAACCGCATCCATGATCTCACGCGCGGCCATGGAGACTTCCGCGGTGTCGATGCCATAGGGACAATAGACCGAGCAGCGACGACACTGCGAACACTGGTGGAAATAGCTGTACCACTCGTCGAGCACGTCCTCGGTCAGATCACGCGCGCCGACAAGCTTGGGAAAATGCTTGCCGGCAAACGTGAAGTAGCGCCGGTAGACGGAGCGCAGCAGGTCCTGGCGGGCAACCGGCATGTTCTTGGGATCGCCCGTACCCAGGAAATATTGGCACTTGTCGGTGCAGGCGCCACACTTGACACAGCTATCGAGGTAGACCTGAAGCGAGCGGTACTTGCCCAGCAGCTCGCCCATCTTGTCGATGGCCGTCTGCTGCCAATTGTCGATCAGTTCGCCGGGAAAGCCGAGCGCCTGCTGATGCTGAGGCTTGGCAAGGAACGGCTTCAAACCCTTCGTCGCACCCGGTGTGATCGCCGGCATCTCGAGCGGATCAGGCACCTGGCTCTCTTCATCCTCAACGAGGAAATCGCTCATTTCAGTCACGGCACACGTCCTTCCCCGATGCGGCCTTGATGGATTGGGGCGACATCATCATTTCGACCCTCCACCGGCTTCGAGTTTTGCCGCCCAAGGCGCCAGATGACGCTTCTCACGCGGGTTATCGACCTGGTTGCGGGTCGGCGAGAAGAATAGCCCCACGCCATGCAACAGCTTGGAGAATGGGAAGATGATCATCAACAGCGCGACGAGCGTCAGATGCACCAGCAGGATCGGATCGGACGGCAACGGCTGCCAGGCGAACGTCATCAGGCCGATGAAGAACGCCTTCACCGCGACGATATCCGTGTGTGCGACGAATTTCATGGCCATGCCGCTCAGTCCGATGCCCATCAACAAGGCCAGCATCAGATGATCGGACGGCGCCGAAATGTAACGCACGCGTGGCACGAC
>JAXGRZ010000127.1:0-7790 GCA_040765305.1 Hyphomicrobiaceae bacterium
AATGAAATCAACGATCTACCAACACCACCTCCGCGCCAGTGCTAGCTTTTCGTACCGTCACTTATTGCACTGAAAACGAGGAGACCCCTCCCTACCGCCATGCACGTGGCGGCGGTGGACGCGATCACGCACCGCCTGCTGCCGGCCCTCGCTTTGCTGCGCGGCACGCTGGAGAAAAAGGCGCACGATTTTGATGGCATCGTCAAGATTGGCCGCACCCATTTGCAGGACGCGACACCGCTCACGCTGGGGCAGGAGTTCTCGGGCTGGGTGGCGCAGCTCGCGCACGGCGAAGCGCATCTGCGCGCGGCACTGCCGCACCTGAACGAACTGGCGCTGGGCGGCACGGCCGTGGGCACCGGTTTGAACGCACCCAAGGGTTATGCCGAACTGGTGGCGGCCGAGTTGGCGAAGCTCACGGGCCTGCCTTTCGTCACGGCGCCGAACAAGTTCGAGGCCATGGCCAGTGTCGACGCGCTGGTGCACGCGCACGGCGCGCTCAAGACGCTCGCGGCCAGCCTGATGAAGATTGCCAACGACGTGCGCTGGCTTGCGAGCGGGCCGCGCAGCGGCATCGGGGAACTCAGCATCCCGGAGAACGAGCCCGGCTCGTCCATCATGCCGGGCAAGGTGAACCCGACGCAGAGCGAGGCGGTGACCATGCTGGCGGCGCAGGTGTTCGGCAACGACGTGGCGATCAACTTCGGTGGCGCTTCCGGCAACTTCGAGCTCAACGTGTTTCGCCCGATGGTGGCGCACAATTTTCTGCAGAGCGTGCGCCTGCTGGCCGATGGCATGAGGAGCTTCAACGACCATTGCGCGGTGGGCATCGAGCCCAACCGCGCGCGCATCACCGAACTGGTGGAGCGCTCGCTCATGCTGGTGACCGCGCTGAACACCCACATTGGCTACGACAAGGCCGCGCAGATCGCCAAGAAGGCGCACAAGGAAGGCAGCAGCCTGCGCGAGGCCGCCATCGCCACGGGCTTCGTCACGGCCGAGCAGTTCGACCAGTGGGTGCGCCCCGACCAGATGGTGGGACGCTAGACCGCGCCGACGGCGCCTTCTTCACGCGGCCTGGCGCAGCGTGGTGCGCGGCGCGCGCCACTGGGCATCCAGTGCGGCCCAGCGCTGGCGGGCTTCCAAGAGGTGGCGCTCGCGCACGTGTCCGAACCCCCGGATGCTCTGAGGCACCTCGGCGATTTCCACCGCCGTGGCCAGGTTGTCGACGTCGAGCAGCGCCAGCAGGCCATCGACCTTTTCCCGGAATTCCCCGATGAGGGCGCGTTCGGAACGGCGCTCGCGGGTGTGGCCAAACGGGTCCAGCACCGTGCCCCGCAGCCCTTTCATTCGTGCCAGAAGGCGGAAGGCCTGGAATGCCCAGGGCCCGTACGCGCGCTTGCGCGCTTCGCCTTTGGCATTGAAACGCGACCACAGGGGCGGCGCCAGATGGAATTGCAACGTCGGCGCACCCTCGAACCGCTCGGTCAGCTTTTTCATGAAGCTGCCGTCTGTGTAGAGACGCGCCACTTCGTACTCGTCCTTGTAGCACATGAGCTTGTGAAGCGAAGTCGCTGTGGTCCGGGTCAAGATGTCCGAACCGGGTATGCGCGCGTTCTCCTGCGCCTGCACGTGCCGAATGAAGTGGGTGAAGGCCTGGGCGTAGGCGCCATTCTGGTACCGCTGAAGCCGCTGCGCATAGTGCGCAAGCATGTCTTCGAAGGCCATGTGCTGGGCCGGCGTGACAGGTTGCGGCGCGGCAATGGCGCGTTGCAACGCGTCGGGATCGTGGGCGGCCAGTCGGCCCCAGGCCAGCGCTTGCTGGTTCATCGCGACGGAGACGCCATTGAGCTCGATCGCACGCTCGATGGCCTGAGCCGACAGCGGCAGGAGCCCCTTCTGCAAGGCAAAGCCGACCAGGAACAGATTGGCGCCAATCGAGTCGCCCAGCAAGGCCTCGGCGATGCGGGTCGCGTCGACAAAATGGCTTTGCGCCACCGTGGCTTCCAGGGCCTCGCGCAGTGCTTCGGACTCGAAGTCGACGTTGCCATCCAGGATGAACGCCGCCGTGGGCGTGTTGTGGGCGTTCACGACGGCGTGTGTGCGTTCGCTCGAGAAACGGCTGATGGCCGACGGGCTGGCCGACACCACCAGGTCGCAGCCCAGCAGCAGATCGGCGCTCCCTGTGGCCAACCGGGTGGATGTGAGTGCGTCGGGATCGGATGCCAACCGCACGTGGCTCATGACCGCACCGTTCTTTTGCGCGACGCCGTTGAAATCCAGCACGGAGCTGGCTTTGCCTTCCAGGTGAGCCGCCATGCCCAGCAGGGCGCCGATGGTCAGCACGCCGGTGCCGCCAATGCCCGTCACCAGCAGGTTGTAAGTGCCTTGCAGAGGAGCCGCCTGCGGAGCGGGGAGCCGGTCGATCAGGTCCTGGGGGATGCCGCCCACGGGCTGCTTCTTGCGGGGTTGCGCATGGGACACGGTCACGAAGCTCGGGCAGAAGCCCGAGACGCAGGTGTAGTCCTTGTTGCAATTGGATTGGTCGATCTGTCGCTTGCGGCCCAGTTCGGTTTCCAGCGGTTTGACGGAGACGCAGTTCGACTGGACGGAGCAATCGCCGCAGGCCTCGCACACCTCGTCGTTGATGAAGACCCGTTTGGGCGGCTCCACCATCTTCCCCTTCTTGCGCAGGCGCCGCTTCTCGGCGGCACAGGTCTGATCGAAGATCAGCGCGGTCACGCCCGGGACCTCTCGCAGCCCGCGTTGCAGCTCATCCATCGCGTCGCGATGATGGATGGCAACGCCCTTGGGCATGGCGGCCATGGCCGAGTACTTGCCGGTGTCGTCCGTGACCACCACCACCCGGCCCACGCCTTCGCCGACCAGTTGATGCGCCAGCTGGGGCACCGTCAGTGTTCCTTCGAGTGGTTGTCCCCCCGTCATGGCGACGGCCGAGTTGAACAGCAGCTTGTAGGTGATGTTGACGTTCGCCGCCACGGCCTGGCGGATGGCGAGGATGCCCGAGTGGAAGTAGGTGCCGTCGCCCAGATTCTGAAAGACGTGCTTCTCCTCGGTGAAGGGCGACTGGCCGACCCAGTTCACCCCTTCCGCGCCCATGTGGGTGAAGCTGCTGGTGTTGCGCTGCATTCGCGTGACCATGCCGTGGCACCCGACGCCCGCCATGGCCCGGCTGCCTTCCGGCACCTTGGTCGACGTGTTGTGGGGGCATCCGGAGCAGAAGTACTGGATGCGTGTGCTGCGGATGGGCACCACTTTTCGCGGTGCACGTGTGCGTGCGGGGGTTGCGAAAGTCTGGGTGTCGCCGTGCAGCTTGCGCAAGCGGGATGCGATTGCGTTGCCAACGGCTTGGGCATCGAGCTCCCCCTGCGAAGGCAGCAGGCCTTGTCCCTGCTCATCGGACTTGCCGACGACGGTGGGTCTTTTGCCCGGCAGGTTGTAGAGCGCCTTGACCACCTGGTCTTCCACGAAGGCGCGTTTCTCCTCGACCACCAGAATGTCGTCCAGACCGAGCGCGAATGCGCGCACGCCCTCGGGCTCCAGCGGCCAGCTCATGCCGACCTTGTAGACCGCCACCTGGCCGGAGCCGGCCTCGTCCAGTCCGAGTTCCTCCAGGGCCTGGAGCACGTCCAGGTAGGCCTTTCCCGTGGTGATGATGCCCAGCCGCGCCTGGGGCGCGGCGATGACCGTCCGGTCCAGGCGGTTGGCGCGAGCGAAGGCTTGCACCGCCTCCATCCGCGGGCCCATGACGCGGGCCTCCTGTGCCAGAGGGGTGTCCGATGCGCGGATGTGGATGTCTTGCGAGGGCGGTGCGAAGTCGGCGGGCACGACGATCTGAAGCCGGTCCGGGTCGACGTCGATGGTCGCTGCGCTTTCCACGGTGTCCGAGATGGCCTTGAACCCGACCCAACAGCCGCTGAACCGGGACAGCGCAATGCCCAGCAGGCCATAGTCCAGGTACTCCTGCACGTTCGCGGGATTCAGGATGGGGATCATGGCCCCCTGCAGCATCTGCTCGCTCTGGTGCGGCAGGCTGGACGACTGGGCGTTGTGGTCGTCGCCACAGACGAGCAGGACACCACCCAGCCGGGCGGCGCCAGCGTAGTTGCCGTGCTTGATGGCGTCCATGGAGCGGTCCACGCCGGGACCCTTGCCGTACCAGATGGCGAACACGCCGTCCACCTTGGCGGGCCCATGCAAGCCGACCTGCTGGGTTCCCCACACCGCGGTCGCCCCCAGGTCTTCGTTGATCGCCGGCGTGAAATGAATGCCGTGGCGAGCGAGCATGTCGGCTTCCCGCGTCAGCGCCAGGTCGTATTGGCCCAGGGGTGAGCCGCGGTAACCGGAAATGAACCCACCGGTGTTCAGCCCCGCCGCGCGATCGCGCTGGGCCTGCATGACGGGCAGGCGAACCAGCGCCTGCAAACCGGAAATGAAGATGCGTCCGTGCGATTGCAGGTATTTGTCCTGCAGGCTGACGGCGGCGAGTTCCATGGCTTTATTGCTCGACCTTCACGCCCGACGCCGCCACGAACGAGGCCCACTTCGCGCTTTCCTTGCGAAGATCGTTGGCGAAATCGGCGGGCTTGCTCCATTCCTGCACCGTGCCCAATGCGTCCAGCCAGTCGAGGAACTCCTTGTCCTTGCCCAGTGTCGCCACCAGATCGGCATGCAGCCGCTCCAGCCGGGACGCAGGCGTGCCACTGGCTGCGAAGAGGGCGAACCAGAATCCCGTGTCCATGTCGGGAAAACCGGACTCGATGAACGTGGGCACGTTGGGAAGCACGGCGGAGCGCGAGGTCCCGGTGATGGCCAGCACCTTGATCTTGCCGGCCGACACGTGCTGCGAGATCGAGGGCAGGGCCATCAGACTGCAGGTGATGTGCCCACCGAGCAGGTCGCTCATGATCTGGGGGTCGCCGCGCAACTGTGCAATCACCATCGATGGCACATGGTTCTTCTTGATCATCTCGGCGTAAAGATGCCCCACCGATCCCGCGCCGGAGGCGCCGAAGGTTGGTGACCTGCCCGGTGCGTTGGCGTAGGCCACGAACTCGCGCATGTTGTTGACGGGCAGGTCGCTGCGAACGACGAACGTGATCTGCGAATTGCCGATGCGCGTGACTGGCGCGAGGTCCGCCTGGACGTTGTAAGCCGTCTGGGGAAACAGGATCGGACGCAGGATGGTCTGCACCACGTTCAGCAGCAGGGTGTTGCCATCACGGGGCGCCGCCAGCAGGGCCTGCACCGCCACGACACCACCACCACCCGGGCGGTTTTCCACCACCACCGTCTGCGGCCAGACGAGCTTCATCTTTTTGGCGATGACGCGCCCAAGGGCGTCGGAACTGCCGCCGGCCTGAAACGGAACGATGAGGCGTATGGGTTGTGATGACGCTGCAGTTTGCGCAAACAACGAGGGGACCACGGCCAGGGTCGTGAGGGCTGCGGACGTGGAAAGGATGTCTCTGCGTTTCATTGTGGGGTTCTCTTCAGGGGTGATGCAACGTTCATGGGTGTATGCAGGCATGCATGTAATGTAGTGCGCAGGGCAAAAAAGGTCAAACGGCATTGAATAGTGGCTTACCCTTGGTAATGGGGTGGCCTCATGGCCAGGCGGCAGGCCGTACCATGCCAAGGGCAAGATCGAGCCGACTGTTCTCAGCCGGCGTTGTCGCTTTTGGGCCGCCCACCTCAGGCGCATGCCAGGCGTAGAGCTTGCGCTGGCCACTCTGGGACACGATGCGATGGGCTTTACTCAAAGTCTCGTCCAGTGCTTCCCGCACGGCAGCCACGATGGCCGTACTGGCCGATATTGCCTTGCGCTCAATCTCGCGCTGCAGCCGACCCACGATGGTGCGCTGGCGTTTGATGGCGCGTTTCATGCGCTTGAACTGGCGGGCGTGGGCATAGCGCCCGACCTTGCGGTTCAGATGCTGCCCCTCTTTGGCAAAGGTCTGCTTCAAATCGATGCCTGCGTCCTTGGCTGCCTCGACCAGCTTGACCCGGGCGGTCTCCAGCAGGCGGCTGTCGGTGGGGTGGGCAATCGCCTTGTGCTGCACCGTGCTGTCCACGATCACGCGGGTTAGCTCCTGCTGCTTGATCAGATTGAGTTCGACGGCCACGTTGATGGTCTGCGCCAGCAGTTCTTCCACGCCTTCGTCGCCCAGCAATTGCCGGAACTTGACCAAGGTGGTGGCGTCGCAAGGCTGGCGGTCTTCGTAATACGCACAGCCAGAGAAGAACTGCCAGCGTGGCGTATCAGCCCAGCGCTCAACGACACCCTAGTCGGACTCGTTGAAGGCGTGCTTGAGGTACAGCAGCGCGATCATGGTGCGCAGCGGCACACGGGGGCGCCCGGCGTTGCTGCTCACTGGTGCTCGCTGCACCTGTTCGCCAAAAAGATCCAGGTCGGGCATGGCCACACCGGCGCGGCCTTTGCAATAGAACACCTGCGCCACCCGCGCTTCGATCTCTTGCCAGGGCAGGCAAACAGCACGGCAGACCTTCCAGAAATCAACCCCTATTGGAATGCAAACTGGGAGTTCAGGCCATCAGCATTCACCCCAGAACATCAGCGTTCATGCGGCTTCCGGAGATTATTCAGGGGCGACTACTGTGCTGTTCCGTTATTTTCTGGTATCAATCGTGCATGCCTATACGGTATCTTCGGAACGGAGATACCGCCATGAGAAGAGGAAGACCGAAAGTCGAATTGCTGCTTACAGACGATGAGCGCGAGCCCGGTTTGTCGAGCGACGCATTGCAGGCCTGTACGACGATGTTCGCCCTGGCAAACCGCGCACGATCGATGACGAACGCGTGGCGCATTTGATCAAGACCACATTGCACACCAAGCCGGCCAACGGCTCGACGCACTGGAGCGTGCGCACGGTGGCGGCCGAGACTGGCATCTCCAAGACGAGCGTGCAGCGCTACTTCCAGCTCTTTGGCTTGCAGCCTCATCGCACCGAGAGCCTCAAGCTCCCCAACGACCCGTTCTTCATCGAGAAGTTGCGCGATGTGGTCGGCCTGTACCTGAACCCGCCGGACAACGCGCTGGTCATCTGCGTGGATGAAAAGAGTCAGTGCCAGGCGCTGGAGCGAACGCAGCCGATGGTGCCCATGGGATTCGGCTACGTCGAAGGCGTCACCCATGACTACAAGCGTCATGGCACGACCACATTGTTTGCGGCGCTGAACGTACTCAATGGCGCCGTGCTGGCAGCCTGCAAGCCGCGCCACCGGCATCAGGAGTTCCTGGCCTTTCTGCGCGAGATCGACAAGACCGTCCCCGCCGAGTTGGACATTCACTGCATCTGCGACAACTACGCAACGCACAGCCATCCCAAGATCAAGGCCTGGCTGGCCAGTCGGCCCCGCTGGAACATGCATTTCATCCCGACCTACAGTTCCTGGCTCAATCAGGTCGAGCGCTTGTTCTCCCTAATCACCGACAAGGCCATTCGGCGCGGCTCGTTCACCAGCGTCAAACAGCTCGTGCAGCGCATTGATCACTTCGTCGCCGCCTACAACACGAACTGCCAGCCGTTCAAGTGGACTGCCACCGCCGATTCGAACCTTGAAAAGTTGCATAGACTTTGCTCACGTATCAGCAGGACAGCACACTAGTGTGGTGTCTCAAAAGTAAGCATCAAATAATGGTACCCGCTGCCCGCGCCACAGATGCCAAGATGGTGTCCGCACTTTTATGCCACACGAACGGCTTGGGATCCTCGTTGTGACGATCAATGTATTCCCGTATGGAT
>JAXGRZ010000128.1:0-7759 GCA_040765305.1 Hyphomicrobiaceae bacterium
AGCTCTTCAATCGCATCCGCATCCCCGAGCGCTACATCAATCCGTTCGAGGCGCAGTTCGTGGCGCCCGAGGACATGATGCGCGAGATGATCGCGGCCAACCCGGACCTGAAGCCCGACATGATGGCCGTTGCCTGCGGCGGCGCCGGCAACCGGCTCAAGGAGATTCGCATCTGCTACACGCGCAGCGGACAACTGCGCTCATGTGGTCGTAACGAGAACCAGCGCCGCATGTGCTCAGCCCGTCAGATGTATGTGCCGCCGGTCCGTTCCACCGCCAAGACCCCGCGCACCAGCGGCGATCGCGGCGTTGGTGGCGCACCACGCGGCGAACCCCGCGGCGGCCCGAAACAGCCCGGGCCAACAAAGGATTACCTCCCCGGTCCGCGCATCTGATCGTCGCGTATCTGATCGCCACGTCGTGAGGCCATCTATCCGGTGGCCAACTTACGCGCGCAGCTCCTCGCGTGCGTGAGGCCGTTGGCTGTGACCGCGCCACACAGAGCCCTCTCAATTACCACTGGCAATGCACCATCATGTGACGGCGTCCCACACCTGATGTGGAAAACACGAACATCATCCCCGTCCCGTTACCGCGCAGCACTTGTGCCGGCGCCCGCATCTCCGCAAACTTTTTTCTTAGCGAATCGAGACACAAGAGTGTGGAACCTCATTGAACAGGCAAGGCTACATCAGTCGACTGAATGAAGCCATGGGCCCTCAACCGGGCAATCGGCCGGAGTGTGCCGATCTCACCATCACGAACTTTTCTAATGACGAACCCCCACACCACAGCCCAGCGCGACTACGAACGCGAGCACGATCCTGGTCGACGCGGACACTTGTGACGACCAGCGTCGCCTCATTTGTTTGTGGCGCCCTCGTCTGGCACATGATCGGCTTTTGGTCGTTCGTCTCAGGCATCATGTTCAATCCCGATGACACGCCGCCATCCATCGGACGACCTGACAAGAGCGAGCAAATCGCAACCGCAACCGGTACATCCGACACCGCTGTGCTCAAGCGCGCCGCTCATCCAACAGCCACCTCGCCGACACGAAAGGCACCCGAAACGGTCAACGGGGTACGCCGCCCGCGGACCAGTTCCGAGACACTCGCCGATTTGTTGCAGTGTGCCGAAGCGCGCCGGGAAACCACGGGCGTCAATGTTCATGCCTGCCCACCATTGCGCCAACGCTTGCCGCACAACACCGCCATCTCACGCGCCAATCGTCAGTTGGATGCGCGCGAGGCCGCACGCCTCCTTGCCGAAGGATGGCAAACCGGTGTTGCCACGATCGAAACTGGGTCTTTGCAGGGCCGTCGTTAGACTTGCCCCTCTAACAGGTCGCGGAGAAAGGTTTTTCACCCCTTGGGCCACGGCATCTGTGGTCGATCTGAGCGTGGTCGAGAACACGCTCGTCTTCATTCTGCTCGATCTCAGACCTCGTAAGGGGAGTCTCTGCAACCGAGCCCCCTGAGTTTTTCCGCGGCCTACTAAGGCCAACTAAGGCCAACTCCGCCAACCACCGCCACATCTGTGAGCACACCGGTTCAATTCCTGACCATACCGGACTAATTTTCCCCGCCGCATTACTGTCGCGTTGCCAGGCTAACCCAAACATCACCAACCGGTCTGAGCGGCATGAACGGCCTGCTGCGGCGTGCGTAAAGCTGCGATCATAACGACGTGTATGGATTTGTGCATGGTGCGCGAGGGGGCAGAATTCATGACGGCATCGCCGACGGGCTTTGCGGCCGGTCAGTGTTGGAGCTATCGTGCACCTGAGGGATTTGAAGCCTCACGCATTGTAATTGGCGCGGTTGCCTCATTCAGCGCTGGCCGGTGCATTTTCTGCTGCGCGGTCACCGAGGCCCCCGAACGCCAACCCGACGGCAACATGGCACGCGTGGTCATCCCGTTCCTGCCGATGAGCGAGGCAGCCCTCGCCCAAACCGTCACGACGCGGGACGAAGCGAACCCTGTTCAACTTCCCGAAGCGTTCGCGAATGCGCTAGCCACATGGCGCGACGACCCACGCGGCCTGACCTGTTTCACAGTGCCGTTCGAAGGTCATCTTGACCGCATGATCGCGCAACAAATGGCGGCGATCATCGGAACCGACGCGGCCTGAACAGATGAAGCTGCAGAGCAAAAGGCAAACAGCAGTGCAGAGGAGACAGACCACGAGCGCGACAGGGGTGGTGTTGTTGCCGATTTCAAGCGGCGGTCTTTTGTCTGCGCTCCGTTCGCCAGCCTTGTGGCGTGGGCGCGATGTAGCCCAGCGCCGCGGGAGCATCGCCAGCCTTTAGCGTCGTCGGATCGCGGCTCCAGGAGCGTGCGATCTGCATCACCTGTTCCTCGGTGGGCGACATCAAGATCTCGGCGCCCGTATCGCCATGACGCCCCCTCACCCCGCGGAACTCGAACAGCTTGAGCCCCAGCGCCTGTTCGGCGCGCGATGCCTGCCCCTTCGACCAGATGACACCTTCGTCCGTGCTGGCAAATGCGCGCAACAACCGACCCTCGCGGAAGCGCACCCAGGCGTAGAAATCAAGCGGCGGGTAGCTGAAGAAGTACTGCACGTCGACGAACGAGCGCGCCAGCCGGGACAGTACAGGCGTGCATTTGTCCATGTAGCCGGCGCCCGTCGGCTGGGGATGGGGCAACGCCAGGCTGACAACGAAGGTCCATCCATCAACCGGTGGCGAAATAAACACGCGATCGGGGCCCAGCCAGTGATCATAGATCGTACCGATGCCATTGTTCCAGTTGGATGCCGTCTCGCCCTTAATATCCAGCGCATCGAGCACAGCTTCGGTGTCGGCGGTCAGAACCGCGATCCACGACATCTCACAGCCAAACGGATGGGGTGTATCTGGCGCGAGTTCATAGAGCACGCGTTTACGCCCCAAGCGCGGCACCAACCACATGGTGGCGACGGCAACGACGGCAACCGCAAGAAATGTAATCGCTAGTATCATGCCCGAAGCGCCCTCTGCCCCCTGGCTTATCATCGATAATGTGCGTTGGCGCAGGCGCGCAAGTACAAACGAATCGCCAGTTGGGGAAAACAGCTTCAATAAATAAGATTGTCAGAAGATGTTGTGAGGATCGCAGCACCTGCCGATGCAGGAACATTGTTCGGACCAACAGGAGCACGCAGGACGAACCCGTTCGGCAATGGTTGCGGGGTACCGATCACCTCTGGCTCGGGCCCGTCCTACGCGCCAAGCGCGAAGCACCGGCAAGAGGGCGCGCCGGTGTTCACTGAGGGTGCAGAGTGCACAGTGCCGGACAGTGCGGGGTGTTCCAGCGGAGCCCTACTGCAGCCGCACGTACTTTAGCGGCGATTCGTAACAGTTTTATGTACATTGAAATTTTTGCATGATCTCCACCGGGTCTGCACGGGCGCATGCAGCTTTACCCGGCCCCGCAGAATGCTGTACGCCCCACGCTGCTCTTGCTAACGCGCTGGCGCACTCTACCTTTCGGGGTAAGCAGTTCCGATGGAACGACCTTGCCCCACGCATCAGGAGAACTTCACAATGGCGTTCGGCTCCGTCCCCAATGTCCCGCGTGTCATGCAGCACGCCCGCAGATCCGGCGTTGCCGACGATATCGATTTTGAGATCTTCGGCCACGAGATGCAATTCATCGAGATCGAACTTGACCCGGGCGAGAGCGCCGTCGCCGAAGCCGGCGCGATGATGTTCAAGGCCCCCTCCATCCACATGGATACCATTTTCGGCGATGGCTCATCCCAACCCAAGGGCCTGTTCGGCTCGATCATGGGCGCGGGCAAGCGGCTGCTGACCGGTGAAAGCCTGTTCATGACCGTCTTCACCCACCAAGGCCAGGGCAAGGCGCGCGTCGCATTTGCAGCGCCTTATCCGGGCACCATCCTGCCCTTCCACCTGGCCGATATGGGCGGCGCCATGATCTGCCAGAAGGATGCCTTCTTGTGTGCGGCCCGCGGTGTATCCGTCGGCATCCATTTCCAGCAGCGCATCATGACCGGCCTGTTCGGCGGTGAAGGCTTCATCATGCAGAAGCTGGAGGGCGACGGCTTCGCCTTCATTCATGTCGGCGGCTGCCTCATCGAAAAGGAGCTTGCCGCTGGCGAGGAACTGCACGTCGACACCGGCTGCGTCGCCGCGATGACGCCGACGGTCGACTTCGACATCGTTCGCGCCGGCAACATCAAGTCGATGATCTTCGGTGGCGAGGGCGTGTTCTTTGCCCAACTGCGCGGACCGGGCAAGGTCTGGCTGCAATCCCTGCCGTTTTCGCGCCTTGCAGGCCGCGTCCTTGCCAATGCGGGTCCAGCGGGCGGCACCGGCGAGGGCTCGATCCTCGGCCCGTTCGGCGACATCTTTGATGGCGATAACGGCTAGAGCATGTTTAGCTGAAGTGTGTGCGGTAGAGCCGTGAAAACAAGGCTCAAGTCAATAAACTAGATCGTGTTTGTGTTTCAGATCTGGGCGGAACAATTCTGCCAAGGTACTTCGAGACTGAAGCCGAGAAGACTGTCGAAGCGCGGCCAGCCTGGACATCAGGCAAAGAGGTGCGCTATTGAACGCATGAAATTCTCCAGACATAAGAATTGACAGAACTGGGTGCGGGTCGCCATTGGCAATTGGTTCCTGCGCGCCCGATACCGCCATGCACGAGGATCGCCCATGGGCCGAGAAACCCGCACCTTCGCCGTCATCGGGCTGGGAGCCTTCGGGTCAACAGTCGCAAGCGAGCTGGCGCGATTTGGCAACCGCGTCATTGGCGTCGATCGCAATGAAGCCAGCGTCACGCAAATGGCATCGACATTATCGTCGACGATCATCCTGGATACCACGGACGAGGCAGCCCTGCGTGAAGCTGGTGTCGATCGCTACGATGTCGCGCTCGTCGCTATTGGCGAGGATATCCAGGCCAGCATCCTGACCACGATGAATCTCAAAATGCTTGGCATCGATTGCGTCTGGGTGAAAGCCGCAAACCGCACACATCACCGCATCCTGTCGAAGCTTGGCGTTGATCGCGTCATCTTGCCGGAGCAGGAAATGGGCCGCCATGTCGCGCAGATGCTCAACAATCCGGTCGTGCAGGACTATGTCAGCCTTGGTAACGGATACAACGTCGTCAATATCGAGGTTCCCGAGCGCATCGCAGGTAAAACCGTAGCCGCACTCGACCTTGGACCTGACACACAAATTCGCCTGCTCGGTGTCATGCGCGGCTCTGAATTCAAACCAGCCGAACAGACCGAACTCGTCCTGCAAGAAGACGACAAGCTCATTCTACTGGGCAAGCGGGGTGATTTGCGTCAATTCGGCGACAGGATCTGAGCCGTCCCATGAACACTCTTCTCCGCACGATCGTGCGACGCTTCGCGCTCGTGCCGCCGCCACTCATCCTATCGGCCATATACGCGGTATTCATCGTGGTCGGAGCCATCGTACTCAAGCTCCCCATCTCGCATACCAAGGCAATCACCTGGTCGGATGCGCTGTTCACGGCCACTTCGGCGGTTACCGTTACCGGGTTGGTTGTATTGGACACCGGCGCCGACTTCACCTTGTTCGGCCAGATCGTGATCGCGTTCCTCATTCAGCTGGGTGGCCTTGGGTTGATGACGTTTGCCGTCCTCGTTCTTGGCGCATTAGGGCTTCCTATCGGCATTACCGGGCAGATCTATCTCCGTGACGACCTCAACCAGAACTCGATGGCGCAACTTACCAAGCTCGTCAAAACCATCCTGAAGGTCGTGCTGATCCTGGAGGTTGGCGGGGCGATGTTGCTGACACTCGTGTTCATTCCCGACTACGGCACGTTCCAAGGCATCTGGGAATCGATCTTTCATTCGATTTCTGCATTCAACAATGCCGGCTTTTCGACGTTTCCGAACGGCCTCGTCGATTATGCGACAAACCCGCTGATCAACATTGTTATTCCCGCACTCTTCATCCTTGGCGGTATCGGCTATGTCGTGTTCCACGATATTTTCAGCAAATCCGGCTGGAACTACTGGTCTTTGCACACAAAAATAATGCTGCTCGGAACCGCGATCCTGATCATCTTCTCCGTTGCCATGTTCGCGATCCTGGAGTGGAACAACCCGCGCACCTTAGGCCAGTTCGATAGCCCGATATCGCGACTGATCGTCAGTTGGTTCCAGGGTGTGACCACGCGAACCGCCGGCTTCAACACCACCGACATTGGCGGATTGCACGACAGCACGTCGGTCATGTTCATTGCGCTGATGGTGATCGGCGGAGGACCTGCCTCGACGGCAGGCGGCATCAAGGTGACCACATTTGTCGTGATGCTGCTTGCCACGGTTGCATTCTTCAAGCGTCAGCAGCAGCTTCACGCATTTGGCCGCTCCATCAGCCTTGAGCATGTCCTCAAGGTCATGGCGCTGGCAGCAATCAGCGGCGTCCTTGTGTTCGTCGCCGTCTTTCTGCTGACCGCGTCCCACGAGGGTCATTTCCTCGACATCTGCTTCGAGGTTGCCAGCGCCTATGGGACGGTCGGACTGTCGCGCGGCTATACCGGCAAATTATCCGACTTTGGCCGCGCCATCATCATTGCGGTGATGTTCCTGGGGCGTGTTGGGCCGCTGACGCTGGGCTTCTTTATCGCCACGCGCACGACGCCGCGCGTCAGATACCCCGAAGGCAGCCTGCACCTGGGATGAGGTGGCATGTTTGTGCCAGAGCCACCCCAATCGCGTATCGAGATCTTGATCAGATCCGACCCGTTCAGAAGCGGACGGAGAGCTTGGCGGAGCCGATGTGCTGCTCGACCGTGTTGCCGAACTGGCCGTCGTACTGCAGGCGCAACGTCGTCTCGGACGGCGTGATGAGATCGATACCCGCCGCGATGTCGGCGGTGACGCGGTCGATGCGGCTCGTCACCGCGAACGGCGCGAAACCTGGCGCATCGAGGAACGATGCGCTGGTGACGAAGCTGTCCGTATCGCGCCAGGTCATGCCGCCCTTGAGGAACGGGCGCGCAACACCGCCGCTTGCCAACGCCAGCTGGGTGCCGACCTCAAGCATCGGCGATGCCGACCAGACGCCATCATCGCTGCCGGCAACAGCCAGTGCAATGCCACCGGCACCCTGCTCGCGGTAGCCATCACGCGAGACGTGTGTATAGGCGACGTCCACCTGCGGCTTCAGGTAGAAGCGCTGGAACGGCAGCAGGTAGGCTGCCGTCAGACGCCCGGAGATGAAGTTGGTATCGTAATCGGACGAGGCGCGCGCATTGAAGCCGCCGAAGCTGACGATGCGGTCATTGTCGGACCAGCCAAAGCCGCCGGTCACGGTGGCGGCAAGCAGCAGCGGGCCGGGGTTATACTTCAGCACCGCGCCCAGATGCAGCCGGTCGGTATCGGTGCGGCTGCCGGCATTGGTATCAAGGCGCGAATCTTCATAGCCGATACCGCCACCCAGGCGCCACGGCCCGCCGATGTTGAACTGGGCGCCAGCCGAATAGAACGGCGCGGTCTCGTCCGCACCGTAGCTACGCGCGCCGCTGTCGAACGAGGTATGGCGCACGGAGCCGCGTGCCCACACGCACTGGCCTTCGCGGATGATGGCGTTGGCATCGCCCTCACCGATGGAGCGGCACGACAGGAGCTGCCCGGCGAACATCGCGCCCGACTGCAGTATGGCGGCTTGCCCGGCACCCGCGCCTGAGGGCGCCAGCTGGTCGAGTGCGGCGCCCAGTTCGGCGTTGGTCGCCAGTCCCATCA
>JAXGRZ010000129.1:0-7758 GCA_040765305.1 Hyphomicrobiaceae bacterium
GCACACCGGAGGCGTTCCGGATCGCCACGTCAGCCCTTGCCGCAACGCCCGGCAACGGGCAAAACATCAATCCAGGACTCTCCCCATGAGCGGATGAGAGTTGGGTCGCAGGTCACTTGCCACCCGATTTCCGTGAACGTCTCATTGTTATGAATGAGTTGCGCTAGCGCTGCGATGTGTCGCAAAACTCGCAAAACCGATATTACCATTTCGGCATAAGTAGGATTGCAGTCGAAAAACGGAAAACTGGTCTGCGCTCAAGCTGTTGTATCTATGGGTGGGAATGCTGCATACTTTATCAGGGCTTTGCTGGAACAGTTCAGTTTATGTGATTCCGGCACGCCAGATCTGAGAGGAGAGTAATATGGTGAGACATACGTTCCTCGCGTTTGCTGCAGCTGGCTTATTGTTCGGATATTCCGTGCCCGCGTCGGCGAATGCGGCAATGTCTGGGGCGGCGAACGCACCTGCTGCAACAACGAGTGTTGTCATTGATGTGCGCCGGCGCGGAGGTCGCCATTTCCACCGCGGTGGTGGGGGCCATCGTTTCCATCATCGGGGCGGTCGGCGCCATTGGGGTAGCCGACGCCATTGGGGTGGTCGCCGTTGGCGTGGAGGTCACCGCCGGCATTGGCGTGGCGTTTATTTTGGTGTTCCGTACCTCTATTACGGTGGCTACCGCTACGGCAATTGCCGGTGGCTGCGCCGCAAAGCGAGGCGTACGGGCAGCCGCTACTGGTGGCGCCGCTACAATCGCTGCCGGAACTACTATTGATCCCGGTGATGGGGAATGCGGAACCGGGTATCAACCATGAGTTCAGCGCCCCGTCCGCCACATGCATGAACCATGGAGGGCTGGCCTAGCCAGCCCTTCTGCTTTTTCACCAATCCGCTTTGACCATGGCCGATACTCAACATGGCTGATACTCATGATGGCGAGATGCCTGGGGTCGCGGGGGGCGTGATCCTTGCACGCTACAGCGAGGTCGCCGATTTAGAGAGCCTGCGCCAGCCGCTCGACGCCATCTTCTTTGAAGCAAGCCATACAAAGTCGTTCGAGAGCGCAGCCTTGCGTGATGCGTTCCGCGCGCGTTGGCTGGGGCGGTATTTGGAGGCACGTCCAGACCTTGCTCACATGCTCTTTGTCGACAGGCGTATAGCGCCTCAAACGTTGGCTGGCTATGTGATCGGTGCGCACGAGGATCCCGCGCTGACGGATCGGTATGACGACATCGGCTACTTTCATCTGCTGGCTGATGTGACGCGGCTCTTTCCGGCACATTTGCACATCAACATGCGCCAGGATATGCGCGGCCAGGGGCTGGGCAGTCTGCTCATCGAGCGTTTTGTGGCGGATGTGGCAGCCGCAGGGTTGCCTGGCGTGCACATCGTGACGGGCGCCAGCCTACGCAACGTGGACTTCTACCGGCACAATGGTTTTGCATTCGAGCACCTGTTTGAATGGAGGGAGAAAAAATTGCTATTTCTGGGTCGCGAAGTTGCCGCCACGGCCGTCGGCAAACGGTTTGGCGCCTGAGATTGCGCGTCCCAGTGGGCTCTGCCATAATTGCTTGCCACATGGATATCAGGACTGGTTCAAAGATATCGTTGGGATGGGAGTGGGCTCGCATCGATGATCTGCGGTGCCTCCAATGGTGTGCTTTGCTGACGTGAGGCCGCCCCGTGATGGCTCAATTGGCCGCCGGGCGGTGGATGAGATCAAACCTAGCAGGCCAGGAGCGCGGATTGGACGGAACTGGTGCGAAACCAAGCAGCGTAGATCAGCACGCGCGGAGCGGCCCGGCGATTGCATTGGCGCGGGTCAACAAATGGTACGGTTCGTTTCACGTCTTGCGCGATGTCGATCTGGTGGTTGAGAAGGGTGAACGTATCGTCATCTGCGGCCCGTCGGGGTCTGGAAAGTCAACGCTCATACGCTGCATCAACAGGCTCGAAGAACATCAGGCCGGGACCATCCTGGTGGAGGGTGAAGAGTTGACCAGCGATCTCAGGCGGATTGAAAAGATCCGATCCGAGGTGGGCATGGTATTTCAGTCCTTCAATTTGTTTCCACATCTGACGGTGCTCGACAACCTGTGTCTGGCGCCGCAGTGGGTGCGCAAGCTGCCGCGACGCGAGGCTGAAGATGTTGCAATGGGCTATCTGAAGCGCGTGCGCATTCCAGACCAGGCGATGAAGTATCCCGGGCAGTTGTCAGGTGGGCAGCAGCAGCGCGTGGCGATTGCGCGGGCGCTTTGCATGAACCCACGTATCATGCTTTTTGATGAGCCGACGTCGGCGCTCGATCCGGAAATGGTGAAGGAGGTGCTCGATGTGATGAGCGAACTTGCCGCACAGGGCATGACGATGCTCGTCGTAACACACGAGATGGGATTTGCCCGTGCGGTTGCAGATCGCGTGATTTTCATGGACCAGGGTGAGATTGTCGAAGATGCGCCGCCTGCCGAATTTTTCGGCAACCCGCGCTCGGAGCGCACGCGCCTCTTCCTTGCCCAGATCCTGAACCACTAAGCGGGCGCACGCATTGTGCGGCAGACCGCGTATTTGGGAACGGTGCATCAAAGACGACCGCTGCGCACCCCCAACGTAGGGGGCCGCGTGTAGCGCAAGCAAGGGCCGCATTGGCGTGGTGGTTGGCTAGAGCACTTTGTCGATCCGATGGAATCGGATCGGCGCTCTAGCTTCTTGTTTGGTCGCATTTTCTTCGACGAACCGGTATCCACTTCGTCGGAAAATGCTCTAGAGCATGCGCGGCGGGGTCACAGGTACGTTAGAATTTTTGGAGACATGACATGAACTTACAGGTCAAGATAGGGCTTACAGCTGCGGCCTTGTTGGCGGTGGCCGCTGCGCCAGCAGCAGCACAAGGTACGCTGCAAAAAGTCAACGATCGGGGCGAACTGACGTGCGGCGTCAACACCGGCATTGCTGGGTTCAGCGCTCCAGATGAAAAAGGCAACTGGGCCGGCATTGATGTGGATGTATGCCGGGCGGTGGCGGCTGCCATCTTCAAGGACCCCAAGAAGGTCAAGTTTGTGCCGCTGACGGCCAAGGAACGATTTACTGCCCTGCAGTCGGGCGAAATCGATATCCTGTCGCGTAACACAACATGGACGATGAGCCGTGATACCTCGGCGGGCATGAATTTTGCCGGGATCAACTACTACGACGGCCAGGGCTTCATGGTGAACAAGTCACTGGGCGTCAAATCGGCCAAGGAGCTTGCGGGCGCCAGTATCTGCGTGCAGACCGGGACCACGACCGAGCTTAACGTTGCTGATTATTTCCGCCAGACAGGGATGACCTACAAGCCGGTTGTGTTCGAAAAACTGCCGGAGACGATTGCAGCCTATAACGCGGGCCGCTGCGATGTCTTTACGTCGGACGCCTCACAGCTTTATGCAACGCGGCTGACATTGGGTAATCCGGGAGATCACATCGTGCTGCCCGAAGTGATCTCCAAGGAGCCGCTCGGGCCGGCCGTGCGTCAGGGTGATGCGCAGTGGGCCAACATCGTGCGCTGGGTACTGTTTGCGCTGGTCAATGCGGAAGAATTGGGTGTGACGAGCGCCAACGTCGACAAGATGCTGGAATCGTCCAATCCCGAGATCAAGCGCATGCTCGGCGTCGAGGGTGATTTTGGCAAGGGCGTCGGGCTCGACAACGATTGGGCCTATCAGGCCATCAAGGCGGTCGGGAACTATGGCGAATCCTTCGAGCGTAACGTCGGACAGGGATCGCGGCTGAAGATCTCGCGCGGCCAGAATGCGCTGTGGCGGGATGGCGGCCTGCAATACGCTCCGCCAATCCGCTGACCGGGAGCGGGTGGTCGGTGATGGGTCGCGAACCTGTAACGTTCAAGGCGCCAGGCGCGGATGTATCTCATCCGCGCCGCTCGCCGATCGACCTCATCTACGATCCCAAGGCTCGTGGTATTTTTCTGCAAGTGCTGCTGGTGGTGGCGCTGATCGCGCTGGGCGTCGAAATCGTTTCCAACGCCATCACCAATTTGCAAAAGCAGAACATCGCGTCCGGGTTCGGTTTCCTTGATCGAATCGCGGGGTTCGATATCTCGCAGACGCTGATCGATTACACCAACACCTCGACCTATGGCCGTGCCTTCTGGGTTGGTCTAACCAACACCTTGCTGGTGGCGGGCATTGGCATTGTCGCCTCGACGGTGATCGGTTTCATTGTCGGGATCGCCCGGCTTTCCTCGAACTGGCTGATTGCCCGCCTCGCGGGCGTCTATGTCGAAGTGGTGCGCAACATTCCGCCCTTGCTGATGTTGTTTGCCATCTATTTTGCCGTGCTGAAGACGTTGCCGTTGCCGCGCGACAGCATCGCCCTGCCGCTTTCCAGCTATCTCAACGTTCGCGGCCTGACGGTGCCCAAGCCCATTTGGCAAGACGGAATAGGCCTGGTCGGTGCGGCATTCATTGCTGGATGCGTTGCGGCGATCGTTCTGGGGGCGTGGGCGCGGCGGCGCCGGATCGCCACAGGACGAATATTCCCTTCGGTGTGGGCGGGATTGGCTCTCATCATCGGATTGCCAGTGCTGGCCTTTTTCCTTGCGGGGTCTCCCGTCACCTTCAATGCGCCGACGGTTGGACGCTTCAACATCACCGGTGGACTGACGCTGCTTCCCGAACTGGTGGCGCTGCTGGTCGGGTTATCACTGTACACTGCTGCGTTCATCGCGGAGATCGTGCGCGCCGGCATCGCCGGTGTTCCCAAGGGACAAAAGGAGGCCGCCTTTGCGCTTGGCCTCAGTCAAGGTCAGGTGATGCGCCTGGTGGTCATTCCCCAGGCGATGCGCATCATCATACCGCCGCTGACCAACCAGTATCTCAACTTGACCAAGAACTCCTCGCTGGCGGTCGCCATCGGTTATCCCGATCTCGTGCATGTGTTTGCCGGCACCGTTCTTAATCAGACCAACCAGGCGATCGAAGTCATTCTCATTACCATGGGTGTCTACCTGCTGATCAGCCTTGTCACCTCGCTGCTCATGAACTGGTTCAACGCGCGCATGGCGCTGGTGGAGAGGTGAGCATGGGCGCAGGTGGCGACATGGAACAGGCTGGCGGCAAACGCGCAACGCCGATGCGCCCGCCGCCGGCTGGCGCGGGCCCAATCGCGTGGGTCAAGACCAATCTTTTTTCTTCGCCCCTCAATGCGGCATTGACGGTGCTGGGTCTGTGGGTTGCCTGGATCGTGGTGCATGCCCTCGTTGATTGGGCGTTCGTGCGCGCGGTCTATGTCGGTGCTGATGGCAGTGCCTGCACTAAAGAGGGTGCTGGAGCCTGCTGGCCGTTCGTCACCGCAAAGCTCGATCAGTTCATCTATGGGCGCTATCCCGATGCGGAGCGCTGGCGCGCCAACCTCACGTTCGCGCTGTTCGCGCTTGGCCTTGCCGGCGTGATGATCCCGGGTGTGTCGCGCAAAGGATGGATCGCAGCGTTCCTGCTCATCGTTTTCCCGGTGATTGCCTACTACCTGCTGACCGGGGGCGTTTTCGGTCTTGCCACTGTGGAAACGGAGAGATGGGGTGGCCTTCTGGTGACGCTGGTTGTCGCCGTGGTCGGCATTGTTGCCTCGTTCCCGATTGCGGTGGCGCTGGCGCTGGGGCGGCGCTCGCGTCTGCCGTTCGTGCGCTATGCCTCGATCGGCTTTATCGAGTTCGTGCGCGGCGTGCCGCTCATCACGATGCTGTTCATGGCATCGGTGATGTTGCCGCTGTTCCTGCCTGACGGCGTGACCTTCGACAAGTTGTTGCGCGCGCTGATCGGTGTGGCCCTGTTTGAGGGAGCCTATCTGGCGGAGGTGATCCGCGGCGGTCTACAGGCCATTCCACGCGGTCAATATGAGGCGGCCGATGCGCTCGGTCTCTCCTACCCGCAGAAGATGGGTCTGATTGTCCTGCCGCAGGCGTTGAAACTGGTCATTCCTGGTATCGTCAACTCTTTCATTGCGCTGTTCAAGGATACCAGTCTGGTCCTCATCATCGGGCTGTTTGATCTGCTCGGTATCGTGCAGCAGGCGATCTCGTCGGATGCCAAGTGGTTTTCGCCTTCGACGCCGCTGACGGGCTATGTGTTTGCCGGGTTCGTGTTCTGGATCTTCTGCTTTGGCATGTCGCGCTATGCGCAGTGGATAGAGCGGCGGCTCAGCGGAACCGATCGGCGCTGACGCATCTTTTCTTGTCTTGGTGATTGCGTGCTGATTGGCAAGGGCCGATGCAGCCCGCCGGGGCTGCATCGGAACGCTGCTCTGGCTTTTTATTTGGTCGCATTTTCTTTGACGAACCGGCGTCCACTTCGTCGGAAAATGCTCTACCGCAGGTTCGATCTTGGCGCCTGCCGCATGATCGGCCCGGAAGGCGGTGGCCGTCTGATCGGGCGGCAGTTGGGTTGGAACGTGCCGACCGTGCCGCGCGGGCAGGGTTTACGCACGATGATCTTGCGGCAGTTGGGTTGACCTGGTCCAACCGTTCCGCGTGGGCATGGCCTGACGATCTTCTTGCAGTTGGGTTTGAAGCCCGTATAGCCATTTCCGCAAGGAATGCGCCTGGATGGGCACAGTGACGGGTTCACCACTTTCCTGCCGTTCCAGCAGGTGTGCAGGCGTGGCGGGCACTTGCGGCCGATGGGCAGTCTTGAGCCGTCCGGGCAGCGGTGCGTGCGTGGCGGGCATTGGCGCATGCTCGGTGCGCTGGAGCCATCCCAGCATGTGGTGCCACGTACGCAAGTCCTGCCGTTCCACCTGCCGCCGGACTTCCGGCACTGGCAGGCCGCATCACAGACCGGGGCGTTGGGGACGCAGCGCCCCTCTTCAAGGTGTGTGCCGCGCGGGCACTGCCTGCCGGGTCTGCCGCACCACGTGGCGCGTCCTGCCTGTGTGATGGTCCAGCCCTTCCGGCGCAGCATATCGATCCGCGATTGCGGGACCTGCTCGTAGCCCGCGGGACATGAACTCTCGCGGGGTGGGCTGACGCACCACTGGCCGTGGAAACGCAGCACTCTCCAGCCTTGGCTGCGCAGATGGTGGGCGCGCGTGGAGCTGACGTCGCTCATGCCAGCAGGGCATTCCTCGACGGTCGGCGGTGGCGGTGGCCGCGAGGGTGGCAGGGACGGCGGAATGATGACCGGACCGGGCGGCTGGGTCTTGGGCACGCATTCACCATCGCCGTAGCGGTAGCCGGGCGGGCACTGCGGTGGCGCCGATGGTGGTTGGCAGATTGCCGGATCGACGCTTGCCGTTGCCTGGGCGGTGTCGTCCGTTGCATCGGTGTTCTTGGGTGTGCCGCCTGCGGGCTGCGCAATCTCCACCAGGTTGGTCAGTTTGCACTGGTTGGCGTTGATCACCGAAAGCGGGAACAGCGTCGTCAGATTGAGTGTCAGCGTACCGCCCTGGGGCAGTGCGACGTTGGGATGGCTGCAGGCTGCACCACCACCACCATTGCCGACACAGGTCCATGGCGCGTTCCAGGCGGCATTGGCCGGTTCGCCCGGCAATGCCTCGTTGACAACAACGGGTCCATTGAACGGGTTGGGCCCGGTGTTGGTGACAACGATCGTCCAATCGCATTTGAAGCCGAGTGAGGTCCGCGGGCAAAGTTCCGGGCCCTGCTTGGAGATCTTCAGGTTGGTGTTGTCCGGCCCGTTGCACAGGTTGGCTGGAATTGTCGACCACGCATCGGCTTCATCGTCGGCCGGGTTGGTGTTTTTCGCCGTA
>JAXGRZ010000013.1:0-22840 GCA_040765305.1 Hyphomicrobiaceae bacterium
AGGCCGACCGGGCGCTGGCGCTCGGCGCCGACGCGCTCGTCGTGCAGGGGGTCGAGGCCGGCGGGCACCGGGGCGGCCCCGACACCGACACCGACGAGTACGCCCTGCTGACCCTGCTCCGGCTGGTGGCCCAGCGGGTGTCCCTGCCGCTGGTGGCCGCTGGCGGAATCATGGACGGTGCCGCCCTCGCCGCCGTACTGGCCGCCGGGGCGAGCGCCGCCCAGCTCGGCACCGCCCTGCTCGACTGCCTGAGGAAGCGCCACCACTACGGCACAACGGGCGGTCCTGGCGGGCGCATCGTCATCGACCTTGCGGCTGACTTCACCAGCCAAGGCACCCTCTACCACGATGATCCAAAGCTCGGCCCTGCGACAGGTATTGCAGCTTCGTCGGCAACCATGGGCGACATCGTCCACCTTGCCTCTGGCGAGATGACGCTCAAGGTCTCGCTTCTTGCCGGGTCACCGATTGAGCGCGTCGAGATCTTCAACGGCACCGAACGTGCACAGACGTTGCAACCATTCTCGCAAGCAGATCTGGGTGCGCGCATCCGCGTGCTGTGGGAGGGTGCGGAATATCGCGGGCGCTTCCGCGAAGTGATCTGGGATGGAACGGCGCGCGTCAAAGACAATGCGTTTGCAAAGGCCATCCCGATCAACTTCTTCAACCGCGACAAGACGCTGAACACCCCGGCTCCCGACACGCTGGCGTGGAAATCACTGACGACGGGAAACTTCTCCGGTTTTGATGCCTGGCTTGCCGATGCGCAAAGCGGCGTTCTGACGATCATTACGCCGTTGGTCTCCTGCGAGATCCCGGTTGCGCAAATCGGCATCGAGCCCATCATTCACGACGCCTCGGGTGAATTGCCACGCTTCTTGCAAGTCTACCGGTTGCCTGACGAGAACACTCACCGCAGCTTCAGCTTCGAAGCGCCGATCACGATCCATGACGGGGGTGACAACCCGATCTACCTGCGCGTTACGATGGAGGATGGCACGCGCGCCTGGACAAGCCCGATCTACGTCTACCGTTGACAGGGGCACTGAAGCAGCAACACGCAAAGAGCGGCATTGAAGCAGCGGCACGCGGGCTATTTCAGCTCGCGGGCCATTTTGCAATTATCGCATGGGCTGCACGGGCTTTTTCCGCGATACAGCGCCGTAAGCATGCTTTAGAAGCATCGCAACGGGTGCGAAAACAGACCGAAGAAGCGCTCTTGCCAGCTTTGCGCATGTTGAGGGTAGCTGGCACGGCGTCTCCAGAGCGCCCTTCAACACTGATTGCGTTTGGAACCACTGCATTGACTTTGCAAAACGTCGTCAACGAAATCGTTGAGGAAATGCGCCATCGCACGCAGCGCGGCACGGTGGCGAGCTATATTCCCGAACTGGCCCGCGCCGACGCCAACGCCTTTGGAATTGCCATCGCAGATGCCAGCGATGTTGTCATCTCGGGCGGAGACGCCGACCAGCCCTTTTCCATCCAGAGCATTTCCAAGGTCTTCACGCTGACCATGGCGCTTGGCAGGATCGGTGACCGCCTTTGGCAGCGCGTTGGCCGAGAGCCATCGGGAAGTCCGTTCAACTCGATTGTCCAGCTCGAGGCCGAACACGGCATTCCACGCAATCCCTTCATCAACGCCGGCGCCCTTGTCGTGACCGATGCGATCCTATCGGGCCATGAACCGCGCGTGGCGCTCGGCGAGATCGTCAGGTTCCTGCATTTCCTTAGCGATGATCCCAGCATTTCCATCGACAAGGCGATCGCGCGGTCGGAGCAAGGCGTGCCCTACCGCAACGCCGCGCTCGCCAACTACATGAAGGCATTCGGCAACCTGGAAAACCCCGTCGAGTTCACGCTCGGTGTCTACTTTCATCATTGCGCCATCGCCATGTCATGCCGCCAGCTTGCCAGGGCGGGGCGCTTTCTGGCCTTTGGCGGGCGCAATCCGGCAACCGACCACATCGTGGTCAAGCCAGTCCGCGCGCGACGGATCAATGCCATCATGCTCACGTGCGGCCATTACGACGGATCGGGTGAATTTGCTTTTCGTGTGGGCCTGCCGGGTAAGAGCGGCGTCGGTGGCGGCATTCTCGCCATTGTGCCTGGCCGGGCCTCGATCGCCGTGTGGTCGCCGGGCCTCGACGAGGTTGGCAATTCGCTGCTTGGGCGATTGGCTCTGGAACGCTTGACGCAACGCATGGGCTGGTCGGTTTTCGGCACATGATTGCGTTGAGCCCCACGCATGATTGAGTGTGGCGTGCGTGCCATGACGCTCAATCTCGCCCGGTCGAAAACACACCGGAGCATGCGCTATGCAAGACCAAACTTTGCGGCGAGGAAATTCAACCGGTCCTAACCAAACAGCATTTCGTCATCGACGATGAAGGTCGGCGATCCGATCACACCTTTCTCGATCGCCTCGGCGGTATTGGCTTTGAAGATGACGGCTGTTCTTTCGCCCGACGCAGCTTCCAGGATGGCGGCTGCGGCATCGGGTTCGCACTGCGCCACCAGCTGCTTGACCGTTTCGCTGTCCGAGATGTCGAGATCGTCGTGCCACACCGCGCGCAAGAACCGTGATGACAAGGCGCCTGGATCGCGCCCCATATCCTGAGCCGCGATGACGGCGCGCGAAGCAAAGCCCACCGGCACCGGCCAGAACTTGGGGGGCACTGAAATCGGCAGGCCTCGCACCTTGGCCCAGCGTGACAACTCAGCATCCCGCCAGGCGCGCCGTGCCGGTGATTGGCGGGCGGGCGCCAGCATATCGATGGCCGCAAAGACGCGGCCGATATCAACCGGCTTGTAGCGGATCGGTGCGCCAGCAGCGGTTGCGATGCGCCTTAATTCGGGCTCTCCCAGATAGGCAAACCCGGACACCAGGGCGTAGTAATAATCAATTGGCGCCGCCATGCCTCGCCCCAACCTGTTGTCGTGATTGAACTCCTGGGCGAGTGAACTGCTGGGAATCGACCAAACGCAATCCTCATGTTCAATGCTTCTTGCGTTTGGCTTTCGGTGCAGCTGGCTCATCGTTGAAGACGAAGCTGAACAGCGATGAGATTGGCGCACTCTCACTGACGCCGCCCTGATAATCCTTCAGCACCTTCACCTTGGTGCCCACCTTCGCGATCGAGGCGAGGTGGACGACATTCTCGTTCGACAAGCGGAAGCAACCCGATGAGTTTGCGCGCCCCACGGTGCGTTCGTTGTTCGTGCCGTGAATGCGATAAAGCGAGCTCCCAAGATAAAGGGCGCGTGCGCCCTGCGGGTTGAGCATGCCACCAGAAACCGTGACGGGCAGCCCTGGCACACGTTGGCGCATTTCCGGCGGCGGCGTCCATGACGGCCACGAGACGATGCGGCTGATGCGCTCCGTCCCGGTCCATGTAAAGCCTTCACGGCCAACCGAGATGGGATACTGATAGGCCTTCTTGCCGGGCAGCACGAAGTAGAGCTTGCGGTCGGCGGTATCGATGATGATCGAGCCCACCTCTTCCTTCCGGTCGAAATAGACGATCGGCGGGGCGACAGGCTTGATATCGGGCCGCTCACCACCTTCCATGTATTTGGGATAGACGGTCGGCGCATACGTCTTGCGACGGGCTGCACGCTCGGCCTCCAGCTTCTCCGCCTTGCGCTTGACATCGCTTTCGAAGATCGGGCCGCGATCACCCCAGCCTGCCTGTGCGAAAACAGCTCCGCAAGAGTGCGCCAGACCAGCACAGAGCAGCGGCAAAATGACAATGAAGCGTCTCACGTGGATCCCTCGTGTCTCGACAGGTCAGGATTGGATTCAATCATGTCCGGCGGTTGCGGCTCGCTCTTTAGTTTTTATGGCCCAGAACCTCAAACGCGTCCTTGATCGACGCGCAATTGCTTGCATCAAAGCTGATCACAACGTCGTTGCGATGGTGAGCGCAAAGCAAGAACATGGACGAAATATGCTCCATGGGGCTCATTTCACAACCCGGTTCGAGTCATTGCCGGCATCGTTTTTTGCAACTGTGGCCCCATTGCGCCAAATAGTGCCGCCATCACCACGCACCGTGCGATGTCAACTGAGCACGCTATTAGGACCAGCGCAACCATTCGCCAGGGGAAACTGACTTGAAGCAGAGCCGGCCGCACGGCACCTGGCGACCAAGCCAAGACCGCCGCAGGTCAACCTGTCTGCCAATAAAAACCAAGGCGGTTTGGGATGCTGGGGCTTGGAACACAATTCGCTGTGCAACGCACCTACTTCAAAATGGCGAAAAGATTGTTGAAATCATCGGTCCAGGGGGTGAGCCCGACAATCGGTTTAATCGGCGTCATCCGACGTCCAATTTCACCTCTGGCCAGAACCGCCGGATCACTGGCGACCAACACCCAGGTCGTGTTCCGTAAAAGCGGATTGTCATTTTCGTCACGGATATGAGCCACATGCAGCCCATGAGCCTTGGCGATCGCTTCGACCACCGGGGGAAGGTTCAAGAACCTGTTGGTGACGTGGAAGGCAATGATGCCTCCGGGCTTCATGTGCCGCAGATAAACGCCTATGGCTTGCGTGGTCAGCAGGTGCACGGGAACCGCATCGCCGGAAAAGGCATCGACCGCAAGCACGTCATACTTTTGCGGCTCCTCGCGTTCCATCGACAGTCGTGCATCCCCGAGCACCATTTCGACGCGCGCCTTGCTGTCGGATATGAAGGTGAATTCCGACTGCGCGATGTCGATCACATCGGGGTTGATTTCGTACATCCGGTATGTGTCGCCGTCACGGCCATAGACGGCAAGTGTCCCGGCTCCCAATCCGATGACACCGATCTTCTGGCCGCTTGCGCGGGTCGCAGCGATCGCCAACCCAACACCTGATGTGCGTCCGTAGTAGGCCGTCGGTTCGCGCCGGCGTTTGTCGGACAGGTACTGTTCGCCGTGCTTGATTGAGCCGTGATAGAGCTGACGAACGGTATCATTCATCTCCTTGTAGGGAACATCGAGGGTGGTCAGCGTGCCATAGAAATTGCGTTGCAGCCGGCGAGCCTCGGAGAGGTCGCCTTGAACCTGCTGGTAAAGGAAGACCGCACACACCACCGACAGGCATGACGCCAAAGCCATGACGAGCCGCTTGTGATGAAACATCACGGCCGCCAACAGCGCGGTCACGGCAAAGCCCAGGCCGAGTTCGTAATAGCCCGGAAATATCCGTGGTGCGATGAGGCCGACAAAAGTTCCCCCCAGTGCGCCACCGATGGAGAGCATCAGGTAGTAGCGCGTCAAATACTGAGGATCTGGGCGACGACGTGCCAATTCACCGTGAAGGAACATGCACAGCACGAACAGGCCGGCCGTATACAAGGGAATGGCGACTTTTATGTCGAGGCCGATGGCGCTGTCCTGCAAGCCATAGGCGCACAACGCGGTCACAAGCCCAGCTGCTGGAACGAAGATGGCGCGCCGATACCAGCGATCACTCTCGAAACACAGCACGAACGTGAGCAGGTAGAGCGTCAGCGGGACAATCCACAAAAACGGGATTGCCGCAACGTTCTGAGTGATGTGATTGGTAACGGCCACCAGCAGCCATGAGGCCATTGCGGCGGGTGAAAGCCACAGCACGTAATCTTGCCAACGCGGAGCCCTGTCACCGTCCGCCGGTTGTTTGGCCTCATGTGATGATGAGGCTGGTGATTGCCCGGCAGGCGGTTGTTGGGCGGAGGAGTGTTGTTCGGGAGATTGGCTGCGCACCAATTTCGGCCCGGTCTCGGCGTGCCTGACAAAATAGAACCCAGAGGCGATGCACGCCACGACGAAGAGCGCATACAGCGCCGACCAGCCATAAGCCTGCACGCGCAGGGCGGCTTGCGTCTCGATCAGGAACGGATAACTGATCAGTGCCGCAAGCGAAGCGATGTTGGACAATGAAAACAGGCGATAAACGTCGCGTCCCAGAGCGACCCGCGCCACCCAGGACTGGATCAAGGGCCCAGTCGTCGAGAGCAGGAAATAGGGCAACCCGATGGTGGCGGCCAACAGACCGATGATCTGCAGCGTTGGATCTTCCGATCCCTCCGGCTTCCAGATGGGAGAGGCGATGATCGGCAGGAAGAGCAGGCTGGCGAGCAGCAGCACAATATGAATTGCGATCTGCCCGCGCGGCGCAAGGCGACTGGCCAAGGCATCGGAGTAGGCATAGCCGGCGAGCAGCGTTGTCTGGAAGAACACAAGGCAGATCGCCCAGACCGCGGCCGTTCCGCCGAACCAGGGGAGAATCTGCTTGGCGATCAGCGGCTGCACCAGAAACAATGAAAAGGCGCTGGCGAAGATCGTCCCCGCGAACAACCACTTGGCGAACGAGTGACGCATTCAGTTTTATTTTTTCGGATTGATTGGAGTGATCGGAGTGATCGGCGATCAGACAGGCTGGCCGTGAACCTATTACAGTCGCACGCGGGCCGCCAATCCTTCGTGCGGTAAGAAATGGCGGTAAAAGTGGCCGCAAAATGGTGGAAGCTCCGCGCCAATGCGCCACAGACTGAGAATCACAATTTTGGTGCCGGGGCCTTGCATGCGCCCGGCGTTGGTCTTCTCGAGACATCAAATCCAAATGTGCCGATCTGCGATAATCTGCATGCCACCAAAGAGGCAGCACTGCCAGGTTCGTTCGTTTGGCACGCGTGTCCTCAGGCCGGCTTTGGAACCTGCATCAGACCCGTGAGCGCGGTAAACGTGCCGATCACTTCAAGGTTGGCGCCGTCCAGGCCCATGCGGAACAGCTTGCCGCCCAATGATGTGGCATAGATCCGCTTGCCAGCGTGGTCGACAACCAGGCCGATCGCTTCGCCAAGGCCGGTAGCCAACACCTGCCACTCTTTTGCGATCGCGCCATTATCGTCAATCGCTGCGCGGCAGACCGAGTTGCCACCTGGCAAGTCGCCCCGATCGGTCCAATAAAGATGGCGCGCGGTCAGTTCGAGGTCGATCGGCTCGGGTAGACCGGAAAAGAGAACTTCGATGTCAGCGCGGGTATCGGGACTTTCGCCTTTCGGCAAATCATAACCGGCGCGGAAAATCCTGCCCTTGCCGCCATCGGGTGAGCCTTTCTGGGTCCAATAGAATTGGCGGCGCACGGGATCGACCGCGATGCCGACACACCAGCGCGTTTGATCGGCCTCGTCCTGCGGCACTTTCCCGGTTTGCACCAGCGTTTCCACGTCCGAGCCATCGAGGTTGCAGCGCATGACGCGCAGCCCTTCACGATCGCACCAGTAGAGCTTGCCGGCCGACCAGTCGGCGGTGATCTGTTTGGGCGTACGGATCTGGCCGTTGCCCACCAGTTGCGTAAGATTGGAGCCCTCCATCGCCATGCACCAGATGCTGCCATCAAAGTCCATTGCCGATTGCGTCTCGAAGTTGGGCTTGCCCATCTGCGTGAAATAGATGTGACGGGCGTCAGGTGAAACGACGATCCCGTCGGGCACCCTATCCAGACCCTCGCGCAGGACTGCCAATTTCTTGCCGTTCTCATCGGTGGTGAAAACCTGCTTTGCGCCCATGTCCAGGATGACGAGGTGTGGTTGCGTGGTCATGTGAGGCCTCTTAAGGCATGCGATGATTGGGGGCGTGGTACGCACCATGGCGCGCACCACGGAATGATTGGGCAGGTCACAAGGCAACACCTAATAGTCGTCGTAAAAGCCGTGACCGTTCTTGGCGCCGAGCTTGCCCTCGGCGATCATCTTCTTGAGCAGCGTGCGGGGGGCCTCCGGCAGATTCGGATTTTCGATGGCATAGTGCTCCTCGATCGCCAGGACGACATCGAGACCGACCTTGTCCATCATTCGGCAGGGGCCTTCCTTGAGGCCGAAATTCTGCGCGTAGATGGCGTCGAGAGTTGCGGGTGAAGCCACACCTTCCGCGACAACACACAATGCCTCACGCTTGATCGCCGCCCAGATGCGATTGAAGATGAAACCGATGCTTTCCTTTTCCACCAGGTAGGGCGTCAGGCCGTATTTCGGCAGCGTCTTGACCATGAGGGCGATGATTGCTGGATCGGTTGCACCGCTGCTCATGATCTCGACCGAGGTCATCTCAGGTGGCATCATGAAATGGGTGTTGAGAACACGCTCAGGCTTGCCAACGCGATCCATGAACTGGCTCGTCGGGTAGGACGACGAATTGCTGGCAAGGATCGCGTCCGCCGGTGCCAGGCGATCAAGATCACCGAAGATCGACTTCTTCAGTTCAAGCTTTTCAGAAACGGCTTCGACAACCAGCCAGACATCGGCCAGCGCGTTGTTCAGATCGTCCACGCCAACCACGCGACCGGCCTTGCCCTTGGTGCGCTGTTCGAGCACGCCGGGCAGCTTGTCACGGATGAAGGCCAGGCCATCCTCGCGAACCTTGGTGGCGGGATCATAAAGGCGCACCTCGGCCCCCTGCGTCGCCAGCATCAAGGCAATGCGGCGTCCAAGGGTTCCGGCGCCAAGTACGGCCATCGGGCGGGTTTCAATGTGATCGGGAAGCTCAATCGTCATGTTTCTCATCCTCAACTTTGCCAACGGGGGGCCGATCTCTTGAAACTCAGTGTGTGTGATCGCCTGACAGAAGCCAAATAATGGAAATTAGATAGTGTCATAAATTAATTTATCTGGAGCGGTGCATCGGCAAGCCTCATCACGGGATGCACCCCCGAAGCGTGAGGGCGGTAGCCGCACCCTCATGACAGACCAAGTTCGTGCATGACGAAGAATGATGTCGTGCGCATTGGGAAGCATGACCATCACACGGGTGCGTGCACTTGGGAATGAGGCGGTTGCCCACTTCGACACCGCGACACCACGCCCATTTCGTACTGATGCCTGTTACGAACCGTCGGTTAGAGCAATGATCACCGTCAATAGGGCATGCGTATCACGGGTGGTATCTGTCGAAACTGGCGCCAATCAACTGGCGCGCCATGGTCAGGCGCGGACTGCGCATCGCACTTTTGAGCCACAGCATATAGTAGGGTGTGGTCGGGTTTCCTTTTGGGCCGGCAATCTGTGTGATCGCACCGCTATCGAGAAGCGAACCGATCAAGTAGCGCGGCAGCACACTCCAGCCGAACTGCTCAACAACCAGATTGCGAAGGCAGCGCAGATCTGGCGCAACGACGGCTTGTTCAGCGCGGCTGGCATCCACCTCGTTATGATCGAGCCACAGGCGAATGAGATAGCGGCCAAGTTCATAGGCAACGAACGGTTGGCCCGACAGGCCCGATGCAATGTCACCGCCAGCAGCGATCTTTGCGGCCATCGCAGGGGGCGCGACCAGAACCAATTCCTCCATGCCGATCCGCTGGCTCGCAATGCGCTGGTCGCTGGGCGGCTCCACCGCGAAGGCAAAGTCAGCCTCTCCGGCCAACAGCATGTCCCGCGTCGCTTCACCTTGTGAGGGGTAGAGCCGGAGCGCCAGATTGTTTGCCATCAACACGCGCAGCTTCGGCGCGACAAGGTCCGACAGGATATCGGAGGGTCCGCAAAGATGAAGCGTGCCGGCCAGCTTGCCCGATCGCGCGCGCAATTCAGCCAGCGCGTTCTCGGCCCGGTCCAGACCATCTGAAATGCGATGCGCGAGATCTTCTGCGACGACCGTCGGCGTGACGCCGCGGGCATGGCGCTGAAAAAGCTGGCGCTCAAGCTGGGCTTCAAGACTTGCAATGTGCTGCGAGACAGCGGGCTGGGTCAGGCCAAGTTCCTCGGCCGCCCGGCTGATCGAGCGCTGGCGGTAGACTTCAACGAAACTGCGCAGATGAACGACGGACATGATAACTCATAATTATTTTTATGTCTGATGCTGCTTTTTATAATTTTATTTCGATAAACTCGCAACCTACCTTCTCCTCATCACCACGGCGCACCGCGCTGACGCGGCACCAAGCCACCAACAAGACATTGAGAGGAAAAGAAAATGTCCAAGCTCATCGCCATCACCTTCGACGATCATGCCACCGCTTTCGAACTGCGCTCCGACCTGGTTCGCATGCAAAGCGACTACCTCATCACGCTCGACGATGCCGTCGTTGTCACCAGCAACGACAAGGGTCAGACGAAGCTGCATCAGGCGATCAACCTGACGGCTACTGGCGCCGTCAGCGGCGGCTGGTGGGGGCTGCTGATCGGCATGATTTTTCTCAATCCGCTTCTGGGCACCGCGATCGGCGTCGGCACGGGCGCGCTCACAGGTGCGCTGTCGGATGTGGGCATCGATGACAAGTTCATGAAAGACGTCGGCAAGAGCCTTGGACCAAACCACGCAACGGTGTTCGTGCTGGTGCGTGATTTGACCGAAGACAAGGTTCTGGAAGGTCTCGAAAAATATCGTGGCAAGGGCAAGGTTTTCACCACCTCGCTATCACGCAAGGACGAGCAGGCGCTACGCGATATTCTCGAAGCGGCCTGAGGGATGCCAGCGATCGAGGCACTTTACGCATGTGCCGGGCCCATGTGCTGGATCTGTGTACCGGCCCGGCGTGCTGGTGCCTCCCCCCTCCCCAAAAAACACCGAAGCAATTTTGTCTTTCCGCATGATGGCCTGCGGCGGGGCAAGCAATAGAGTCCCGGCGCGTGTTCACCACAAATGGAAAACTTGTTCTTGAGCGTGGCATCGACGTGCCTCATTAAAACAGGGGTACACCGACGAAATTTGAAGCGGTTTTCCAAATCAGTGACAAAAGGACAGCCAGAATGAATACTTCAATCGATATTGGCACCGCCCACATCAAGAACCGTCTGATCAAACCGGCCATGTCGGAACAGTTGGGCGACAAGAACAACAATCCGAAAGGCGACGAACTGGCAGCACTTTACCGCCGCTGGGCCGAAGGCGGCATCGGGCTGATGATCACCGGCAACATCATGGTCGATCGCAATGCCCTGGGCGAACCCAGCAACGTCGTCCTTGATGAAAAGTCTGACCTGGAGCAATTCCGGACCTGGGTGAACGGCGGCAAGATCAATGATGTTAAATTGTTTGCCCAGCTCAATCATCCAGGCAAGCAGATTCCCAAATTCCTGCATACGCAGCCGATGGCGCCTTCGCCAATTCCGATTAGTGGTCCGCTTGCAAGTGGTTTTAATCCGCCGCGCGAAATGACGGTTGAGGATATCGAGCGCGTGATCGGTCAATTTGCCACCGCCGCGCGCCTTGCCAAGCAGGTTGGCTTCGATGGCATCGAGCTGCATGGCGCCCACGGCTACCTGATCAATCAGTTCCTGTCGCCGGCGCACAACAAACGCACGGACGAATGGGGCGTGCCAACCAAGTTCGTCTACGAGGTCTACAAGGCCGTACGCCGCGAGGTCGGCTACGATTGGCCGGTGATGATCAAGCTCAACTCATCCGATTTCGAGAAGGGCGGTTACAGCGAAGACGACGCCATCAAGGTCATGCTTCAGATGGAGAAGGAACGCATCGACGCCATCGAGATTTCTGGCGGCACATACCAGAGCCAATCGATGACCGGCGAGGGTCAGAGCGGCAAGGGTGGCTACTTTGTCGAGTTCGCGCGCGGCGCCAAGAACCAGCTCAAGGTCCCGGTGATCGTGACCGGCGGCTTCCGCGATCGCGAACACATCTTCGCCGCGCTCGAAGATGCCGTCGACATGGTTGGCATTGGCCGCGCACTGATCCTTGATCCGGACATGCCGCACAAGATCATGAGCGGCGAGACACAAGAATTCCAGAGCGACATGAACCGGGGTTCATGGAAATATCTCAACACGATCTCGATGCTGTCCTGGTTCGAGGTCCAGATGGAGCGGATTGCCCAAGGCAAGGAGCCAGACCCGGATATGCATGTCACACGGGCTGCCTGGCATGCTCTGACGCATGTCGGTCTCAAGGCGTTCGCACCGCGCCGCGGCTGACGATCTTTTGGACCAATTGTTAATAGGTCCGAAGTTACTGGGTCCGCCCGCTATTCTCGGCCTTGCTCATCGGCCTCACTGCCGACACCGATGGTGTGTGGCCGATAGCCTTCTGCGCCCCAGTGAAGCACGCGCGCGGGGCCCGCTTGGCAACGACCATCATCGCGCTGGTGGCGCTCCAAACCATAGTGGCGGGCCAATGCCGAGAGCGCGACCTGCAGAACGATCTTCGCCGAGCGCTGCGGCCAGCCTGCTGCTTTTTCCAGTTGCTCCAGCCCCTTCAGGTGGCAGCACACATCGACGAGCAGGCTGGCAAGTTCCGGTCCCACGGCACCAAGCGCCCGCGACACCCGTTCGCGCGCCGCAAGCGCGCGCTCGCTGATCTCCAGCCCCCGATGCGCACCTACATTGTGTGGCGCGCCGCCGGTTGACGCGAGCGTCCAGTCCACGGTCAAGCGCGGCATCAGCTGAGCCAGCTCATAGTCGAGCCGCAAGCGCTCGCCCGCATCGAATTGGGAGCGACTGATGAGCGTTTCGCCCGCCTTGTCGCGGCGCCGGTAAAGCCATCCCAGCGGGCTCTCACTGGACGATTCTTGCGGTCCGGTTCGCGCATGGGGCCGCTCATGGCGCGCACCACACCGCTCCTTCCGCCCTGCACGGCGCTGCCCATGATCTTGGTAAGCCGCCGGTCGTGTCGCGTTGTTGTAGGCCTTCAACCGCTCGCGTCCCAGCGCACTGATCTGCCAGCGCTCTGGCTTGCTCTGAGCGTCACATTCGACAAACCCCGCATTCTGCACCCGTTGCCAGACATCCCATGCGGGGTGATGGGTGACATCGAACGTGGCGGGCGCGCCGGCGCCACTATAGACACGCACCCGCGGCGCAGCGGGATTGTCCAAATCGATTTCGGCAAAGGCGTGCGCACGCGCAAGTGCCTTCAGCAGGCGCACGAGCGCGCGCCCACCGATCGCCGTTGATGTGCTGTTCATTGCAAAAGCCACTCACCCGTCGCGGACCAGGCACGATCACGCGGGCGAAGCAGCGCACGCACCACCTGTTCGAGCAGCTCAAGGACGCGATCGAACGTTGGATCATCACGCCCGTCCTCGATAACCCCGCAAGCGTGCGAGACCGTGGTCCGGTCGCGTGCAAACGTACGTCCCACCTCCGTCAGGCTCATGCCGCATGCAACGTGCGCCAGATACATGGCAACCTGGCGTGCGTGAGCTATTTTGGCCCGCCCGCGCGTCACCCCCCTTAGAGCGCGACCTTCGACACCAAATACCTGCGCCACCGTCGCCTCGATGACCTGTCGCTCATCCTTGTCACCGGGCACAGGTACGCAGATGGCGCTGTGGGATGTGACAACTTGCGCTGGCTCATCTTGCTGGGCATTGCCGGTCGGCTGGACGCCATCGTTGCAAAAATTCGCGTCAGGTATTGGGAGTAATTTCGACTGGCCTATTTGCATGAACATCACCGTTCGGAAAGTCGCGTCTTGGGTCACACACAGCGTAGATCAAACCGTAAAATCGGCGACCTCAAACCTAGCCCATAGGTGAATGAGGGGGATAACCTGCGATGCAACACGCGTGCCGCACACGCTCGCTTGCGCCAAGCTCCGCGCATTTTTCTCCTGCTTCACCGAACCACCGCACCCGAACGCCAGCCCTCACCCACGTTCCCCGCTAGAAAAAATCCCCACTTGTCCAGCAGGCCGCAGAGTTGCGCATGACACGCGCATTCTCACAGAAAGGCTTTCTGACCTTGCCGCGCCTGAAGTCGTCACGCCGCACGGCCCGTACGGACACGCATGCATGTTCGCAAGTGTCCGCCACGCTCCAACCCAAGAGTCGTTTCCCGTATTACGATCGCACCCGCGATTTGCCGCGCCTCATCCAGGCGTGGCCCAACGAGCTTAACAGCGACAATCGCGCAACCTTGGAGTTCATCGTTCGCAAGCTGCACAGCGCACTGCGTGCCGAGCGCCAGCGGGGGCTTGCCGGCCACTGGACGTATAACGTTGCGCGCCACAGTCAGCTGCTCATTGCCTACCGCTCGGAATTGCGCGACCTCAAGGCAAAGCGCGCGCACCAGACGGACCAGCGCTGCAAGAGCCGGACTTCAACGACGGCATAACGAATTGATCGGGCAGGAGCATTTTCCGACGAAGTGGGCACCGGTTCGTCGCAGAAAATACGACCAAACAAAGAGCCAGCATTTTCGGAACGAAGTGGGCACCAGTTCGGCGCAGAAAATGCAACCAAACAAAAGCCTCGAGCGGTTCAGACCCAAAAATAATTAAGTCTGCAAGCTCACCACCCCCAAAAGGCTAAGGTGGGCTAATCGCGCCGCGTGCCGAGCCCCATCTTCTTGGCCAGATCGGAGCGTTGGCGGGCATAGTTCGGCGCCACCATCGGATAGTCATGGGGAAGGCCCCACTTCTCCCGGTACTCTTCCGGGCTCATGTTGTAGTGCGTGCGCAGATGCCGCTTCAACGACTTGAACTTCTTGCCGTCCTCCAGGCAGATGATGTAGTCGGGCATGACCGATTTCTTCACCGCCACTTTCGGGCGTTGTTCTTCGCGCTCAGCTTCCACAGCCTGCCCCGTGGCTCGTGCAAGTGCCGCATGCGTCTCGTTGATCAGCTGAGGCAGCTCGCTGGAGTTGATCGAGTTGTTGCTGACGAAAGCTGCCACAATCTTCGCCGTCAGCTCGACCAGCTCTTGGCCCTCGGTATTGTTCATTTCCGAACTCATCTTGCTCCTACCCCACCCGTCGGGAACGCCACGCCCCCACACCAAATCAAAGGCGCACAACCGCACACACCAATGAGCCGCAACCACGAAAACAGGTCTGTGCCCAGTGTTAGCCCCAAATTCCTGGGTTGATCTAAACTTCTACAAGACTGCTTGGACAACAAACCTTGCTTTTTGTCAACGGACTACTCGCAAAACAACTTCACATCCCTAATCAAATCGGCAATCAGGCGAAGTCTAAATTCGGTTAAACATGCCGCAATCTTGACGTACACGTTTCCGACTACGATTTCCCCAGGATTAAGGTTAGTGGCGATTGGCCTTTCTGCTTGTCGTTCACCCGCCAATAAACGATGAACAGGGTCATCTCCCAGATGTAGGCAACCATCCCAGCGCCGATGACCCGGCCCTGCCGCCCGAAAACTTGCCTGCCCGTCAACTTGACTTCCAGTTAAAGCGAACGAGATCATCATGTCCGAACATCTGCCAACCACCAGCATGCAGGCTCGCCCGGCGCCGCCCCGTGCGGATCGGCGCGCAAAGAGCACTCAGTGGCACGGCAAGGCGCTGATCGACCCCTATGCCTGGCTGCGCGCACAAAACTGGCAGGCGGTCATGCGCGAGCCCGACAAGCTTGCCGCCGACATCCGCGCTTATCTGGAGGCCGAGAACGCTTATACCAAGGCGATGCTCGCCGAAACCGAGCCGCTTCAAAACCAGCTCTTTGCCGAAATGAAACAGCGCATCAAGGAGGACGACAGCTCGGTTCCCGCACCCGATGGACCGTTTGATTACTATGCACGCTTCATCATAGGCGGACAGTATCCGCTCGTCTGCCGGCAGCCGCGCGGCGGCGGTGAGGAACAGATCCTCATTGATGGCAACGCCGAAGGCGCTGGCAAGCCGTATTGGGGGTTTGCCGGCAGCGTGCACGATGGCGGCCACCGCCTCCTCGCCTACGCCGTCGACGAGAAAGGCTCGGAGTTCTATACGATCCGCGTCCGTGACATGCAGACCGGCCAAGACATCCCCGACGTCATCACCGACGCCGGATCGGGCATGGTCTGGTCTGCCGACAGCAGCACACTGTTCTATGTCCGCTACGACGACAATCATCGCCCCCAGTCGGTCTACCGTCACCGCCTGGGCACCCCCCAGTCGGACGATGTACTTGTTTACGAGGAAGCCGATGCCGGCTTTTACGTCCACATCTCGGCGACGCAATCAGAACGGCTCATTCTGATCGTCACAAGCGACCACGAAACGAGCGAGGTCCAGTTCATTGATGCGCACACACCCGAGGCAACCCCGCGCCTCATTGCGGCGCGCCGCCAGGGCCACGAGTACGACGTCGATGAGAATAACGGCACGGCCTACATCACGACCAATTCAGCCGGTGCCGAAGACTTCCGCATTTGCACGGTGAGCCTTGATAATCCCGGAGAATCGAGGTGGCACGAACTCATTGCTCACCGCCCAGGTGTCCTCATTCTCGATGTCGTCGTCTACAAGGAACACATGGCGCGCCTGGAACGGGAAAACGGCCTGCCGCGTATCGTCATCCGCGATCTGGCGAACGGCCAGGAACACGAGATAGCCTTTGCTGAGGCGGCCTATTCACTGGGGCTGTCCTACGGCTACGAGTTCGACACCACGACGGTGCGCTTTTCCTATTCCTCGATGACGACGCCCAGTGAGGTCTACGATTACGACATGGTCACGCGCCAACGCGTGTTGCGCAAGCGCCAGGAGGTGCCGAGTGGCCATGAGCCTGGCGATTACGTAACGCGGCGTCTTTACGCGACGGCCAAGGACGGTGAGACGATTCCGATCTCGCTGCTCTACCGCAAGACGACGCCTCTCGATGGCTCTGCGCCAGCACTGCTCTACGGTTATGGCGCCTATGGCATCGCCATTCCAGCCTCCTTCTCGACGACCCGCTTATCGCTCGTCGACCGCGGCTTCATCTATGCCATCGCTCATGTCCGCGGCGGCAAGGACAAGGGCTATCGCTGGTACACCGATGGCAAGCGCGAGAAGAAGACGAATACGTTTACCGACTTCATTGCCGTTGGCGAACACCTCGTCGCCGAAGGCTTCACCCAGCGCGGCCGCATCATCGCGCACGGGGGATCGGCGGGCGGCATGCTGATGGGCGCGATCGCCAACATGGCCCCCGAACTTTTTCTCGGCATCATCGCCGATGTTCCCTTCGTTGATGTCCTCAACACGATGCTCGACAAGGACCTGCCGCTGACGCCGCCCGAATGGCCTGAGTGGGGCAACCCGATCGAAAGCGCGGCGGACTTTGCACGCATTCAGTCCTACAGCCCTTACGACAACGTTGCCGCAAAGCCCTATCCGCACATCCTTTCCCTGGCCGGCTTGACCGATCCGCGCGTCACCTATTGGGAGCCGGCCAAATGGATCGCGCGCCTGCGCGAATTGAATACCAGCGCCAACATGATCCTTTTGCGCACCAACATGGATGCAGGACATGGTGGCGCCTCGGGGCGCTTCGAGCAATTGAAGGAAACCGCCATCGAATATGCCTTCGCGCTGAAAATCGCCGGCAAGACCGACGTGGTGGCTTAAACAAAATCCTCTCAGCACCAGCAATGGATCGCTTTGCGCACGCCAACACATGTCGGTGCCGGGGACGCAGCTTCCTCCAAGAGGCGCCGGGTGTGGCCATAGCGCCATATGCGGGTCCGGCACGGACCCGTATGGTCCGCACTGCGCATTGATCGTGATGGGAGTTGTTCGTTTGTCGTCAGCGCATTCAGCAGGCTTAAAGCCAGGCGTGTCGCCACCGGCAGGCATGCGCCTTTTGCGCCGAGGCTGGCCGCAAGCACGCTCCAACGCAAAGCCCCGCATTCATCTGGCTTTGGCCCTGCTCTGTCTGCTTGGCGCGGCACCGGGACAAGGTGTTGCGACCGTCCGGCCACACCCCAACACCACACACGCAAAGCCGTGGCGTGTTGCCGACATTCCCCTACCCGCCCGCGCGCCGCACGTTCGTCCCCAGTCGGCGCAAACCGGCACGGCGACATCATCACCGGAGGCACAGCCGCAGTCACAACCACAGCACTCAACCCCGCTCGCCTCGCCCGTCGAGGAGCCAGATCGAACCAAACCGGCAACGGGCATACCAGACGTGAGCGGACCGGAAACGAGCGAGAATGTCCCGCTCCCCTCCCACCTTGAAAATTCGCAGATCGAGCACGCTCACGCGGTCCTGGAAAAGCACTGCGCCCGTTGTCATCAAGCAGGGGCCTTGCAAGGCCGACGATTGCCGGACGGTGGCATCGGCAATATCCTGGCGCTCGATGCGATCGCACGAAACCCGGCGCTGATCCGCCGCGGCGTTCCTGATGCATCCCCTCTCTACCAGCAGATGATCGCCCGCCAGATGCCCTCCGACGTGCTTCGGGACGGCATACCGGGCGAGGCTCCCGATGCCACCGAGATTGCCGCCATCCGCAACTGGATCAAGAGCCTCAATGGCACGGCCGCAGCGGACATGTGCAATCAACGCACACCGCTCACCCGCCAATCCGTGGCTGCAACGGTTGCACAATGGCTCGATGCAATCGGTCCCAAACGCGCCAGCGACACCCGCTTCATTTCGCTGGCCGGGCCCTACAATGCGTGCGCTGGCGATGCTGAACTCACCGCCTATCGCGACGGTGTCATCGCCATGCTCAACGCCCTGACCTGGTCGCCCAATCCCGTTGCCGTCGAAACCGTCGGCGATACGCTGGTCCTCCTTGCCGTTCGCCTCAGCGATCTTGGCTGGACACCCGAGCAGTGGGAGGACTTGGCCCGCCGCGTCCCACCCGCCGCGCGCCTTGAGCTGCCCGAAAGGGCGCGTAAGCAAACGCAGACCACCATCCCCATGGTGGCTGGAGACTGGCTGGCACATGAGGTCATGCAATCAGACCTCTACACGCGCCTGCTCGGCCTACCGCCAACGCTCAGTGAGCTGACCCGCATCCTTGGCATCGATCTTGATCGTTGGCACAAGGAGCGCACCGTGCGCCGCGGCATTACGCTGAACAGTACGCTCGCCGCCGGCCCGCGCGTCATCGAGCGCTACGCCGGCCCGCGCGGCGTGTTGTGGATGGCTCACGACTATGCGTCGGGCGTTGACCCCCGCATTCTCGATTTCCCCCTCCTGCCCTCGCGGCAGGCTGGCGACACCACCGAGAGTGCGAATTTGCCAAAGCCGGTGGGCTCTCGTGCCCTGTTCACATTACCGAACGGCATGCCAGCCTTCATGATGTTTGGCCAAGACGGCACGGCGCAGCCCACTCAAATTTATCCAATTGCGCACGTCAGCACCGAAAAGGCCGAGGCAGCGACAGAGCACGCGACCACCCAGATCGAACTTCCAACCCGCCCTCGTGAGGCCACCAAGTCCGATGCGACGGACAAATCCGCGCCCGCTGCGGGCAGTGCTGGCAACGTCCCTCACGTGACGAACGGGCTGCCCTGCAGCCGATGCCATGCCTTGGGGCCGCTGGCGTTCGAAGACCAACTTGCCAACCATCTTGCAAGCGATACTGATCGCGGCACCACACGCGAGCGCGACGTGGCTCGTCAGATCGTTTTCGGCAAGGCCGAACTCGATAGCGCGATCGCGGACGACCGTTTCGCTGTCAGCAAAGCCCTTGCCACCATGGGCATCCAGGCTGAGGCTCAATTCGATCGATTGGATAGCGTAACGGGCCTTGCCGCGCGTTATGCGCGCGAGCTGGATCTGACGGCCGCTGCTGGCGAGCTTTTGATACCGCAAGCACAGCTTCAGGCAACGCTTTCGAAGCTGTCACGCATCGCCACACCGATCGCAACGCTTGCCACCCGATTGACCCTTGGCCGATTGACACGGGAAGAATTTGAGCTTTTGCGTCCCGCACTCATCAATGCCGCCAAGGCCGCTCCACCCTATACCGCACCGCGGTCCTCATCGCCGACGGCCGTCTCGCCACCATCAGCCAATCGCGCATCGCTCCTACCGCCACCCGCACCCGGCACACTCAGGCTTTGGCCTGACAAGATTTCCTACAACCGTGACGACCGGATCATTCTCAACGTGAGTGCTGGCCAGCCGTGCTACCTAACCCTCATCAACATCGACAAGACAGGCCATGCGAGTGTCCTCTTTCCCAACGAGTTCTCTCGCGACAATCTGCTCAAGGCCGATGAAGTTAAACGTCTGCCCGCCGCCGATGCACTTTACTATTTCAGTTTGCAACACCTGGGCACGGAGAGTTTCGTCGCCATCTGTGAGGCGGGCGAACCCGTGCCGGCGGGCATCAAGCCCGACTTCACGCACATGAATTTCACCGATCTAGGTGACTGGGAGGAGTTTCTCGCAAGGTCCATAAAAGCCGCCCGCGAGCCGCGCGTGCCGCTCAACAATGGCGATGATATCGATCGCAAACGCAGACGAGAGCAACCCGCGCGTCCAGCACCAATCACCTCTCCGGCACAATCGCGCGCCGCCGTCACTGTCACAATTGCGCCGTGATGGCACACTCCGAACACGCCGAAACCCAGACGTTTCTTGGACGTTCATTGAAGACGTTAATCATTTTTGAAACCAGCCACTTGAGCGTCGGGTGCTATAAGCCCCAGAAATTTTTGCCCATGCCCGTTGGCACTCTTTACACGCCGGGCGGATTGCCCCATATGTCGCCCCAGCAACACTTGCGTTTTCGGCGGTCTCTGCTGGTTAGAGCGCCATCTGGTCCAACTTCGACTGGTGGGGGTCCCATGCAATGGAAAAATTCCCGTCTGCTGTAGAGCTTCTTGCCACCCGCAAGCCCGACTGCCCGGTGCTCGGCGTGAGGCCACATGCAACAGCGCGCGCGGCGCGCTGGTTCTTGAATGCCTTCCCCGGCGATGTTGCCTATGCCTACAAAGCCAACAGCTCGGTTTTTCTGATCGGCGCGCTCTATGGCGCCGGTATCCGTCACTTCGACGTTGCCTCCCTGCCTGAACTGGAAGACGCCGCCACCATTCCGGGTGCTGAACTGCACTTCATGCATCCGGTGAAGTCCCGCAGCGCGATCCGTCGCGCTTACCAACTGGGCGTGCGCTCGTTCTCGCTGGACAGCGAGGATGAGCTGGCCAAGATCATCGAGGAGACGAGCGGCTCGAAAGGCCCGGCACGCGACCTCAAGCTGTTCGTACGCATCTCCGTGCGGCCGAAGAATTCACGCGTCCCGCTGGAGCGCAAGTTCGGCATCCAGGGAGTTGGTGCTGCACGTCTGCTGGTCAAGACCCGGCAAGTCGCGTCCGAACTTGGCGTGACCTTCCATGTCGGCTCCCAGACGCTGACACCAGACGCCTATCTTAGCGCTCTTGACGACGTGAACCGGCTGATCGTCAAGGCTGGCGTCGTTGTCGACCGCCTCGATGTCGGCGGCGGCTTTCCCTCCTGCTACGCCGATTCCAAACCCGCACCACTGACCTCCTTCATGGATGCCATCAACACCGGTATCGAGAAGATGACGGTGCGCGAAGACGTGCGTTTGATGTGCGAGCCTGGCCGCGCCCTGGTCGCGGAGGCTGAAAGCCTGATCGTTCGCGTCGATGCGCGGCGCGGCAACGACCTTTACATCAACGACGGCGCCTACGGCACGCTGTTTGACGCAGCCCACCTGGGCTTCGTTTTCCCGGCACGCCTGGTCAGCCGCCCGGACGTGCCCGGCCAATCGCTACTGCCCTTCGAGATGTGGGGACCGACCTGCGATTCCATCGACCAGATGAAGGGACCCTTCATGCTGCCGGCCTCGGTCAAGGAAGGCGACTACATCGAGATCGGCAACGTCGGCGCCTATGGTCGCGCCATCGCCGGATCGTTCAACGGCTACGGCATCTACGACGAAGTCATCTTCGAGGACGAGCCGATGCTGACGATGTACGAGGGCAGCGCCAGCGATACGCTCGAAGCGCGCGGCTGATCCAAAAGCGACACGGCACGGAACAACGAGAACGGCGGAGCTGCCTTTGAAGCCTCCGCCGTCGTCGGTTGCGTCCCCACCTTGTGACGGCACTCACCCGCCTGCGGCATTCGTTCACGCTTTCGTCCGAGGGCACGGTGCGGGCAACCAATCTCATCGAAAAGTCTGTGTCCAGCGGCCCGGTAATGCGACACTGGCAGGTGGCCTCCCGCAGCGGAGGCTTGGTTAATGTTGTGAGTCCATGCGAAGCGGCGGCCAGATTCTAGTTGAGCACCTGCGTCACAACGGTACGCAGCGCATCTTTACCATTCCCGGCGAGAGCTTCATCGCAGCACTCGACGCATTGCACGACGCCGCCAGTATGGATGTCGTCGTCTGCCGGCACGAGGGCGCCGCCGCGATGATGGCGGAGGCAACCGCTCGCCTGTGCGGGCCGCAACGTCCGGCTGCCGGTGTCGCCATGGTCTCGCGCGGCCCCGGACTGGCCAATGCCATGAGCGCCCTTCACATCGCCACGCAGAATGCCACGCCGATGCTGCTCATCGTCGGTCTGCCGCCGCGCTCAGTGGAGGCGCGAAACGGGTTCCAGGAGGTGGCGCTTGCTCCCCTCGTCGGCAACTTCGCCAAGTATGCCGAGACCGTTCGCGATACACCTCGCCTGCCCGAAGCCCTGATGCGCGCCCTCAACACCGCGCACGCCGGCCGGCCCGGTCCGGTGGTTATCGGCCTGCCCGAGGATGTGCTGCTCGACACGGTTGAAGTTGCCGATACGCCTCCTCTGGTTCGCGCCGAGCCCGGGCCCGTTTATGACGACCTGATCCGGCTTGCCGATATGATCGACGCCGCCCAATGGCCGATAATCCTGGCTGGCGGGCGCTGGAGCGGGGAGGCCAGCGCCCAGCTCCAGGCGTTTGCCGAGCGGCTGGATCTGCCGGTCATGGCCGCCTTCCGCAATCAGGACGCCATCGACAACCGCTCCGCCGTCTATTGCGGCCATGCCGGTATCGCTCCGCCGCCTAAGCTCAAATCGGCCCTGGCCTCGGCCGATCTCCTGATCGCCATCGGCAGCCACCTCGACGAGATCACGACCGGCGGTTTTGCCACCATCGCGGTCCCCAACCCACGCCAGAAGCTGGTTCACGTCCACCCCGACGCCGCCACCATCGGCCGCAACCACCATGTCCACCACGCCATCGTTTCGACAACTGAG
>JAXGRZ010000130.1:0-7745 GCA_040765305.1 Hyphomicrobiaceae bacterium
CCAGCGATCGCGCGCCTGCCAGACAACCAAACCCAACCTGTCTTGGACCCATTGCTATTGAGGACGGACCCTAGGGCATCGACACAGGTTTCGTCTTGCGCACCGGCTCAGGTGCCCATTCAGATGCTGCTTTCGGTGTGGCAGGCAATGTGCCCCGCAGTTCCGGCTTAGACGAGCCAGGAGCAAATAAGTCATCCCTGTTGGACGCCCGCCGCTGCACTTTTGCCTCGGCACGCGCCGGCCGCACGGGTGCCGGCACGCCGTGCCTGTCACCCTTGGCAAGCACGGGTTTACGGGTTGGTAACGGTGCCATTGCCGGTGCCGAAGATGATGCGGAAGCGTCCTGATTGGGTTCGAAATCGCGGCACCGAAACAGCAGATCTTCGCGAACCTCGATGAGACGGCGTATATTGCCGATCTGCTCAGGCGTGAGATTGGCCTTGGCCCATTCGGGGCCGCGCTGGAGGCTCTCGCCTGCCCCCCCGCCTTCAAGCAGTGTGCGCTCCCCAGCAAGCTCGGCACAGCGTTCCTTGGCCAAAGGCTCGGCCTGGGCTACACGACCCCAGCCGGGCACCATCACCTGCATCGACACCGCCGCGCACAACGCAGCCGCGGCCACCACAGCTTTCTTGAAGCTGAGGTCCACCATGATGCGAAGAATTAGGATCTGGTGTGAAGTCACGGAGCACACCTGCCAAACGATGCTGATCCTGGCCGAATGTATCAGCCTTGCTCAATTCCCATAAGCCGCAACAATTCTCAAGAAATCGTCTGCTTTGAGGCTGGCGCCACCGACCAGCGCACCATTGACGTTGTCAATACTCATAAGCTCGCGCGCATTATCGGGTTTGACCGAACCGCCATAGAGAATGCGCATCGCCGCCCCCTCGTCACCAAATCTCTGGGCCAGCGCCACGCGTATCGCACCGTGGACGGTTTCCACATCATCCGGCGTCGGCGTCAGGCCGGTGCCAATCGCCCAAACCGGCTCATAGGCGATGATGGTATTGGTGGCCGTTGCTGCGTCAGGAACGGAACCTTCGAGTTGCCGACGCACCACATCGAGCGTCAGGTCGGCGGCACGCTGGCCCGCCGTTTCTCCGATACATACGATCGCCGCAAGTCCCGCCCGATGCGCCGCCTCGGCCTTGGCGCACACGGCGCGGTCCATTTCTGCGTGATCAGCGCGCCGCTCCGAATGGCCCACGATCACCGCGCTCGCCCCCGCATCCTTGAGCATTTCGGCTGAGATATCACCCGTATGCGCGCCTTGAACTGCCGCGTGGCAATCCTGGCCGCCAACCAGCAAGCGTCCCTCCCCGGCAAGCTCACCCAGAACCATCACCAGCGTCGCAGGCGGACAGATCATCACATCGACGGGCGCCGCAAATCCGTCCCCCGAAACCGCCTCACGCACCTTCAGCGCCTGCTCCAGAGCCGCCTTGAGGCCGTACATCTTCCAGTTGCCTGCCACCAGGGGGCGAACAGCAGGAATGTCACTCATCGGCGTAGCTCCTTAGCAATTTGAAACAGCGGTCTAAATTGTCGCAGCTAGAGCGCGCCGTTTGCCCCCCTGCTCCAACACATACGGTAACAAGCGCCCATCAAACGGTACGCCACAACCGGCGCGCAATGAATAACGCGCCGTTCCGCCGTGAGCGATAACCGGATCGCGGCCGTGAAGCAAGAATTGGGGCCATAAAGTAGGATTTCCCTCAGATTGCCAAGGAGTGCACGATCCAGCCTCGGTTTTCCCGGTTCCGCCCTGTGTACCCTTGCTTTCGCCAGCCGCCTGCGCTTCATATGGCGCGTCATATCATGAGCCTTGCCCGCCAGGCGGGGCTTTACGACCAAATTTGGCGTACGGTGAATCGGAGCGGTACCGATAGGGTTTTGCCGTCCCAGCAATAACAGTGGAAGACAGCTACAGATGCTCGAAGCCTTGCGACGCGGTTCACAGGGAATTGTTGTCAAACTCCTGTTGGCCATCTTGATCCTCAGCTTCGCTGTTTGGGGCGTGGCTGACGTATTCACAGGGATGGGACGAAACAGCATTGCCCAAGTCGGCAATGTCGAAATCACGCCCGACGAATACCAGCGTGCTTTCCAAAACGAACTCAACGCCATCTCCTACCGTGTCGGCCGGCGCATCACCAGCGAGCAGGCACGCGCCGCCGGATTAGATCAACAGGTGTTGAGCCGCTTGATTGGCTGGGCTGCCGTCGATACGCACGCGGCGGAGATGAAACTGGCACTATCGAACGCTGCGATTGTCGAAGGCTTGCAGCGTGATCCCACGTTCCATGGTGCTGACGGGAAATATTCGCGCGCCGCCGTCGAAGGGGCGATGCGCCAGCTCAACCTGTCCGAAGCCGGCTTCATCAGCCTGCGCCGGCAGGAAGAATTACGCCGCCAAATCACCGGTGCGCTGATCGATTCGGTTGTCGTACCCGAGGCCATGGTTGAGGCTGTACATGCCTACCGCGAGGAAACACGCACGCTTGCCTATACGCGCATTGATCCTGAAAAGGTCATCAAGATCGAGGCTCCCGACGATGCCAAACTCAAGGAGACTTACGAGACCAACAAGCACGCATTCGCAACCCAGCCGACGCGCAAACTTGCTGTTCTGATCTTATCCATGGCGGATGCTAAAAAACGCGTCAGCGTCACTGACGAGGAGGCCAAGGCCGCCTACGAGCAGGAAAAAGTCAACTACGATACGCCCGAAAAGCGTCGCGTGCAGCAGATCTCCTTCCCCGACATGAAAGCGGCACAAGCCGCAAAGCAGGCGATCGACGCAGGTCAAAGTTTCGTTGATGCCGCCAAAGCCGCCGGTGCAAAGGAGAATGATATCGACCTTGGCCTCGTAACCAAGGCTCAATTGTACGATCACAAGATACGTGATGCCGCCTTCGCGCTGGAAAAGGACAAGGTTTCCAACCCCGTCGAAGGCCGCTTCGCAACCGTGCTGCTGCGCGTTTCCGCGATTGAACCCGGCACGCACAGCACGTTTGAATCGGCAAAGCAGAAGGTTGTCGACAAGCTGACCGAGGAAAAAGCGCGCGTCGAGATCACCAAGCTTCATGATGAAGTCGACGATGGGCGCGCCGGCGGGCGCCCGCTGAAGGACATTGCCGCAAAAACCAATCTGATGTTCCTCGACATCGCCAACACCGATCGCAATGGCCTGACGCCCGAGGGCAAGCCTGCCATCGACAATCCCGAAGCCCAGCGCATTGTCACGGCGGGCTTTAGCGGCCAGATCGGCCTCGAACAAGAGCCTATCGAGCTCGCTGACGGCGGCTTTGCCTGGGTCGACGTTCTGTCAATTACGCCAGCCGCCGACCGCCCCTATGAGGCGGTCAAGGACGACGTCAAGGCGCTCTACGAAAAGAATGAACGCGCACGTCAGATCCGCGAATTTGCCGACAAGCTCATCGCCCGCCTCAAGGCCGGCGAAACGATCGATGCGATCGCCAAGGATGCCGGCGATGGCAAGGTCGAGACGACACCGCCCGTGACAAGAGCGACCACACCCCAGGGTATCTCGCGCGCGGCTGTGGCGCAGGCATTTGCCTTGCCAAAAGGTGGCGCGGGATCGGCCGAAACATATGATGAAACCACGCGCCAAGTCTTCCAGGTCAAGGAGGTAACCCCTGCACCTGCCCTCACCAAGGATCAGAAGGAGCGGCTCGCCAGCGAACTCAAGGACAACCTGGAGAACGATGCGATCAACGCCTACGTCGGAGCCCTTCAGCATCAGCTTGGCAGCTCGATCAACCAGGCTGCGTTCGATCGTTTACGCGGCGTCGTCACACAATAAAAGGCAGCACTGAAGTTGGACAAGACTGGCCCCATCTGCAGGCCTTGCGGCGCGCAAATGGTCTATCATGAGTGCATGCCGGGAATACGCATGAGCGACATCAAGAAGGTCAACGTTCGTGACGAAGCCTGAGACGCGGTCTGTCGGAATGGACATCTGGCCCGAGCCCTCCGCGTTTGCCCAAACTTACGCGCAAGGCCGCACCCAGGTCGTCGCGACGCGCCTCGTCGCCGATCTGGAAACGCCCGTCTCTGCTTACCTCAAACTCGCCGCCGGACGCACCCCCGCCTTCCTGTTCGAATCGGTCGAAGGCGGCGCCGTGCGCGGGCGCTATTCGATCATCGGCCTTTGTCCTGACGTGATCTGGCGGGCAACCGGCAATACCGCCGAAATCAATCGTACTCCGGACAAGGATTCCAAAGCATTCGTGTGCGATGAGCGCCCGACGCTCACCTCGCTGCGCGCCCTCCTGGAAGAAAGCCGCATCGAGTTGCCCGAGCAGTTACCGCCCATGGCTGCGGGCGTATTCGGCTATATGGGGTACGATACGGTGCGTCTCATTGAGAGCCTTCCCAATGTGCCGCCCGATATTCTGGACGTGCCCGATGCCATTCTGGTGCGTCCCACCGTCATGGTCATATTCGATGCCGTACGCGACGAGATAACGATCGTCACACCGGTCAGACCCAGCGCCTCGACCACGGCACAAGAGGCTTACGCCGCCGCCGGGCGGCGTTTATCCAGCCTCGTTGCATCGCTTGACACACCGCTCACGCACGCCAGCACCGGGGATCAGCAGATCACCACGCTCGATGAGCCGACGTCGAACACCGCACCCAGCGAATATCTGGCGATGGTGGAGAAGGCCAAGGATTACATCAAGGCCGGCGACATCTTCCAGGTCGTGCTCTCCCAGCGTTTTTCGACACCCTTCGCGCTACCGCCGTTCGCGCTCTACCGCGCTCTGCGCCGCCTCAATCCATCACCGTTCCTATTCCACCTCGATTTCGGCGGTTTCGCGCTGGTTGGCTCCAGCCCGGAAATTCTCGTGCGGGTGCGCAATGGTGAGGTAACGATCCGGCCGATCGCCGGCACCGCACGGCGCGGCGCAACTTCGGTAGAAGATAAGCTGCTCGCCGATGCGCTCCTCAAGGATCCAAAGGAGTGCGCCGAGCACCTGATGCTGCTCGACCTGGGCCGCAACGATGTCGGGCGCGTCGCCGAGGTGGGCAGCGTGCGCGTCACCGATCAATTCGTCATCGAGCGCTATTCACACGTGATGCATATCGTGTCCAACGTCGTCGGCCGGCTCGCCAACCATTCCGACACCGTCGATGCGCTGATGGCCGGCTTCCCGGCCGGAACCGTTTCAGGAGCGCCGAAGGTGCGCGCCATGGAAATCATCGACGAGTTGGAAAAAACAAAGCGCGGCCCCTACGCCGGATGCGTCGGCTATTTCGCCGCCGATGGCGAGATGGACACCTGTATCGTGCTGCGCACCGCGCTGGTCAAGAACGGCACGCTGCATGTCCAGTCGGGTGCGGGCATCGTCTATGACTCGGTGCCCGAAAACGAGCAGCAGGAGTGCATCAACAAGGCCAAGGCAATCGTACATGCCGCAGAGGAAGCCGTGCGGTTCTCCTCAGGCACGCCAACACCGCGATCGGGCAACAAGGGTCCATGGGGCTAACGCACTTTGCGATCCGATGGAAAGGGATCGACGCTCCAGGTTCTTTTATGGTCGTATTTTCTGCGCCAAACCGGTGTCCACTTCGTCGAAAAATGCTCAATAGCAGTGCTGACTTAGCTGGCTCGCCACCGTCCCGGCTTTATGCGCCAGACTGATTGTCAACGCAATCAGCACAACAACTTCTCGCCCCACTCATCAGCTCAAAAAATGACGTTCGAGGGGAATTGCGAACGATCATCAAGGCTGGAACTTCACGTTCAGGGGGAGACACATCATGAAAATAAGATCCGCTATCACGGTCATGGTATTCGCAATTTTGGCTGTTGCCGGGTCAGCCAGCGCCAGCCGCGCCGATAGCGGATATGTCGAGCTGACGATTTACAAGGCGGGCTGGTTCATCGGGGGATCGGGTGGCAGCGGCATACTCTCATTCCACGGCCGCACCTATGGCTTGTCGACGGGTGGCATCGATTACGGGCTCGTCTTCGGCGGTTCGAAAACCTACCTGTCAGGCCGAGTCCGCCGCATTCGTCGAGCCTCGGACATCGAGGGTGTCTACGTCGCCGGCGGCGCCGGCATTGCCGTGGGACGGGGCGCGCGCGCTATCATTTTGACCAACGACAAAGGCGCCGTGCTGGAACTAAGCGGCCGGCAGGTTGGTCTTATCGCCAATCTCGATCTGAGCGGGCTCGCCATCACACTGGATTAGAGCACTTTGGTTTGGCGCCATTTCCGTCGACCAGATGACATTTCGTCAAAAAATGCTCATGGCCTGGATGCGGGCTGTGTCGGGCTTGTGGACCTAGAACCTCGTGATGATTATGATCGGCTCTCTTTGGCCCTGCCAAAGTCGTTGATGGTTGGACCTGATGGCGGGAGGCTCTCCTCTCGCGGCCGTCCAAATCTGATCGTTGGAAGGCCCCCTCAACACCCCCAAAGGGTGTGTCGACCCGACCCCAAAGAGGGCTTCACCAGCCCTTGAGGCCAGCCCATGAGGAATGAACACCATGAGCCAGACGATCACCGACCGCCTCGCAGCTGCCGGCATCACGCTGCCAGCTGCGCCCGCCGCCGTCGCCAACTACGTGCCGTATCTGATTGCGGGAGACCTGCTTTTCATCTCAGGTCAGATCTCCAAAGCCCCCGATGGCACCATCCTCAAGGGATGCCTTGGTGACAAGCTCTCGATCGCGGACGCTCAAAAGGCGGCGCGCTACTGCGCCATCAACATCCTGGCCCAGGCCAACGCCGCCTTGGGCAGCCTTGACCGGATTGGCCAGCTCGTGCGGCTCAATGGCTTTGTTGCCTCGACGCCAGAGACCGGCGACCAGCCTGCCGTCATCAATGGCGCCTCCGATCTGATGGTCGAAGTTCTGGGAGAGGCCGGACGCCACACGCGGATCGCGGTCGGGGTTGCCGCACTGCCCGGCGGATGCGCCGTGGAGATCGATGCCGTCATCCGCATCAAGTCGTAAGGCATGCCTCGCGCTGACGAAGCGTGCAGGACTCTTTCCGTGAGAAGCTGATGCGCATGCGCTTGCCCGAGCCGTTCATGAAACCGATCGCACACCGGGGACTGCATGGGCCTCCCGGTACTGGTGCCATCGAGAACACGATGGCGGCCTTCCGTGCGGCGCGCGAAAAGGGTTTCGGCATCGAATGCGACATCCGCCCTGCCCGCCATGGCTTGCCGGTCGTTTTTCATGATGCCGACCTCGACCGCCTGGTGCGCGGCTCCGGCCCCGTATCGGCGCTCGCCGGGGCTGATCTTGCCTCCCTGAGGTTTCGCGATGCGCCTGGCGAACGCATCCCGACATTCGCCGATCTGCTCGCGCTCGCCGGCCACGATGTACCGCTTCTCGTCGAAGTGAAAAGCGAATGGCAACCGCCCGACATCGAATTCCTCAGCGAGGCTGCCCGCCTCGCAACTGAGCACAAGGGGCCCATCGCGCTCATGTCATTCGATCCTGCCGTCATGAGCGTGCTCAAGGATCTGGCCCCGGGCATTCCACGTGGCATCGTATCGGGAAACTATCTGGCCACCGCTGGCGATGACCCCTGGTGGGAGACGATCATCACACGCCAGCGCGCCGAGCGGCTGACACACCTGCTTGAATCGGCGCCCGTCGACCCCAGTTTCTATGCTTATGACGTGACGGCACTGCCGACACCGGTGACGCGCTACGTGCGCGAGGTGCAGCGCCTGCCCGTATTGACCTGGACGGTCCG
>JAXGRZ010000131.1:0-7704 GCA_040765305.1 Hyphomicrobiaceae bacterium
AAATCTCCAAGCGAGCGATAGACGGTCGAGCGTTCAAGAAGCATACATCTAGCCCGCCTTGTCTCACGAGGGTACGGCCATCCATGCCCCCGTGGGAAAAGCGGGCTAGGATCCAGTTTGGCTCCCTATCCTTCACATGCCGTTTAAGTGGTTTGATTTCCGTCAAGCACGCGCGAAATGGCTGGCGCTATGAAGGGCGGTATGGCGGAAAAATTTTCTTCTTTACCAGACGTAGCGAACAGCGCGCACAGCAATGCCAACGGTTCGCTGCCTTGGCCACTGGTCACCTTCATGGGTTCGCTGCCGCTGAGCCCTTTGGAGATGGCCAGCAATCGCGTTTTGCGAACAGCGCTCAATCGCCGTCCAAGCATGTTCTCACGCCTTGGGTCCTATGCCGACAAGACTTTTGCAATCGATCCGGTTGATTGCCCATTTGTCTTTCTGCTCGAGCCACGTGCCGAACTGCCACGTTTGAAGGTGCGAGCCTCGCTCGATGGCGTTTCCTGGGATGCACGTATATCTGCTGTCATGCTGGTGCTGCTCGGTCTGCTCGACGGCACCTATGATGGTGATGCCCTATTTTTCACACGCGACCTCGTGATTGAGGGTGATACGGCAGCGGTTCTGGCGCTGCGCAATGCCATCGAGGATGCGGAGCTGGATCCAGGCCTGCTGCTCGGGGCTCCCGATGTTGCTGCGCCTTATGTCTCGGGGGGCATCCTCGGGGCGGCCAACATGATGAGACGTCTGCTCGGTGCGCCAACAATCGCCCAAGCGCCTGTCGATTCATTCTCGTGATTCCCACTTTCCCTAGGTGATTGACATGGAACTGGTCTGCCCTGCCGGAACGCCATCAGCGTTGCGCACCGCCGTGGATGCTGGTGCTGATGCCGTCTATTGCGGTTTTCGCGATGAGACGAACGCGCGCAATTTTCCTGGTTTGAATTTCACACCCGATGAACTGGCGCAGGGCGTCGCCTATGCGCATCAACGTGGAACCAAGGTCCTCGTTGCCATCAACACGTTCGCACGTGCCGGTGACACGCAGTTATGGCATCGCGCCGTCGCGCAGGCGGTCGAGGCGGGGGCTGATGCCGTCATCGTGGCCGATCTTGGCGTGCTGGGTTGGGCAAGCCGAAATTATCGCGATCAACGTCTCCATCTGTCCGTGCAGGCCGCTGCGGCAACGCCAGCGGCGATCCGTTTCTATGTGGAGCGATACGGCGTCAAACGCGTTGTGCTGCCGCGGGTGCTGACCGTTGAGGAGATTGCGGCGATCGTCGCAGACGTGCCGTGCGAAACGGAAGTTTTCGCATTCGGCGGCCTGTGCGTGATGACGGAGGGGCGTTGCCTGCTGTCGTCCTATGCAACCGGTGAATCTCCCAACATGAATGGTGTGTGCTCGCCTGCCGCTCATGTCGACTACCGCCAGGAGGCTGGCTCGCTTGCAGCCAGATTGGGCGGCTTCACCATTGATCGCTATCCCGCAGGTCAGCCGGCCGCGTACCCGACCTTGTGCAAGGGCACGTTCATGGTCGAGGGCAAGGCCGCTCACATCTTCGAAGAACCAACCAGCCTCAACGTGCTTGCAATTCTGCCGGCATTGAAGGCGGCGGGCGTTTCGGCTCTCAAGATCGAAGGGCGCCAGCGCGGCAAGGCTTATCTGGCCGCTGTCGTTCGTCAATTCCGCGCTGCGCTCGATGCCCTTGAAACGGGCAGGACGGTGCCCGAGATGGCTTTTGGCGCCTTGACGGAAGGCGGCCGGGAGACCACGGGCGCTTATAGAAAGACGTGGCGGTGAGTATGGTGGAACAATGTGAGATAGGTCCAATGAAACTCACTTTGGGGCCTGTTCTGTTCAATTGGCCAACGCCGATGTGGGCAGATTTTTATGCACGCATCGCGGACGAAGCACCGGTGGATCGGGTGATCGTCGGGGAAGTCGTCTGCTCGAAGCGCACACCGTTTCGTAACGATGTCATCGGCGAAGTGATCGAACGCCTGGAGCGTGGCGGCAAGGAAGTCGCACTGGCGGCACTGGCGCTTCCCACGCTGAAACGGGAGATTAACGAGGTGGCGAGCCTGGCTGGCTGTGGCTACCTAGTGGAGATCAATGACGTAACGGCCCTGGCAGCACTTGCCGGAACGCCCCATCTCGTTGGCCCATTGGTGAATGTCTACAACGAGGAGACATTGGCCGAATTTGAATCGCTGGGCAGTACAACCATCGCCCTTTCGCCAGAGTTGCCGCTTTCCTCGATCGCGATCCTGGGTGCGGCAAAGCAACAGGCAGATCTGGAAGTTTTTGCATTCGGGCGCGCCCCTCTTGCCATCTCGGCGCGGTGTTATCATGCCCGCGCCCACGGGCTGCCTAAGGATGCGTGCAAGTACGTATGCGAACAGGATCTAGACGGTCTTGACGTCGATACGCTCGATGGTCAGTCCTTTCTTGCGGTGAATGGCGTGCAGACGATGGGCTTTGGTGTGACCGTTCTGGCTCAGGAAATACCTGGGCTGCATGAGATGGGGGTTTCGCGGCTCCGGTTGTCCCCGCACACCTGCGATATGGTGGGCGTTGCCAAGGCCTATCGTGAGTTAGCTGATGGCCAGCTGGCGCCGTCGGATTTGATCGCCAAGCTCGAGGCGATGAACCTGCCCGGTACCATCGTCAACGGTTATCCGCATGGCAAACCTGGAGCCGTCCTGGTGAGTTAGGCGGACCCGCCATTGTCATAGGCCATTATGTCGATGCGGCTTGGCCGCGACATCATGGTCAGACAGGGAGAGCAAACATGTCTGGACGTGTGGCGGATGTTTCTGTGCTCCCGGGCGTCTTTGCGCTGCCGCGGATTGGCGTATCGCGCGATGAAATGATCGCGTTTGCCAAGACATTTGATGCTCAGCCATTCCATCTCGATGAAGCTGCAGCGCAGGGCACGCTGCTGGGTGAACTGGTTGCGTCGGCGTGGTATGTCTGCGCTCAGATCACCGCATGTGCTGAAGCCGTGGCGCGCAACATCGGCATCGATCTGCAACTGGCTGGCGTGGAACAGATCCTGCTCCATGCACCGGTGCGGGCAGGAGATCTGCTTTCCGGCAACATTCAACTTGGGTCCATGGAACCGTGCGAGTGCGGTGATGGGGCATGTCGGGGTTGCATCGATATTGAAAACCAGCGCGGCGAAAACGTCATGCGACTGCTGGTGGATTTCTCCATCAGGCAATCGGCAGGCCGGGGCACAGCAAATCTTGGCCGTTGCAAGCTGCGTCAAGCGCGTTCTGTTCGCGTTCAGCGCATGCCGCGCGAAGATGTTATCCGTCACTTTGAGTACATCAACATCGGCGATGAAGCCTTTCTCGGTCCATATTCCTTCGACATGAAGACGGTCGAGAAGTTTTGTTTGCTCACGTTTCAGGGGGCGGAAATTGCAGCTTCCATAGCCGGCGCAGGAGAGACGAGCGTTCCCAATTGGCATCTACCCGCGGCGTGGATGCAGTGCATGCTGCGCTATTATGAAGATGAAGCAGTAAGGTTCGCCGCCCGTGGATTGGTGGTGCCCCGGCTGGGGCCTGCCGCCGGAATCAAACATCTGCGCTGGGCCCGGCCGGTGAGCGTCGGCGAAACCATCGTATTTCGCGGCTGGGCAGAGCGCAAACTGGAACTGGCATCGTTCCGCGACTGGGGGCTGCTCATGGTGGGGGCGGAAGGCGTCGATGCACGCGGTAACGTTGTCGTATCGTTTTGCTCCCAATTGCTCATCGAGCGCGCCAGGGCCGCAGCGTGACGTCAGTCCGCCGTACGATATATCGGAACCAATTCTGTTTCTCAAGCGGCGGCCGCCCAGGACGTCGATCGATTTGGCCGTAACACCGCTACGCCCGGTGCCGGCCAGCTTGATCTTGGATCAAATTCGCCGCGGCAGAATGATCCCGATATAGCGCACGGCGCTCTAGGGCGTCGTCCACGGTTCGTATCCCGCAGCCGCCTCTCACCCTAACCCTCTCCCCGTGAAAGACGGGGAGAGGGAATTGCTGTGGTGGGGCGCTTGCCCCTCTCCCCACACGCGGGGCGAGGGAATTGCGTGGGGTGTCGTGTGCTTCCCCCTCTCCCCGCAGGCGGGGAGAGGGTCGGGGTGAGGGGCGGCTTCTGGTGATGCCGGTTACTCAGTGGCACCTTCAAGTTTTGCCAGCACGCCTTCCAGAACACCCTCGATGTTGTCGAGAACATCCGTATTGGTAACGCGCAAAACCTCGCACCCTGTCCGCCTTAGATCGTTTCCACCTCAAACGGAAACGCTCTAATCCGCGGCGGCAAGCACGAGCGCCGCATTCTGGCCGCCAAAGCCGAACGAATTCGACAGCACCGTTCTGATGACTCCACGCCGCGCGGCATTCGCCACGACGTCCAGCGGGATATCGGGATCGGGTTCGTCGTAGTTGATGGTCGGCAGCAACAGACCGTTCTCCATCATCATGAAGGATAAAACCGCCTCGATGGCACCCGCGGCTGACAGCGTGTGACCGATCATCGATTTGTTGGAACTGACGGGCGTTGCCTCCAGATGGTCGCCCAGAACCGCCTTCAAGGAGAGGTACTCCATCTTGTCGTTTTCCGGCGTGCTCGTTCCATGAGCGTTGACATAGTCGATCTCTTCGGGTGCTGCTCCCGCGTCCAGCATGGCATTGCGGATGGCGCCGATGATGGCGGTGCCATCTGGCTTGGAGCGCGTGCGGTGATAATCATCGGCCATCTCACCACAGCCGCGCACGATGCCGATGCATTTTGCGCCTCGTGCCAGCGCACTTTCCAATGACTCCAGGACCAGCGCACCAGCGCCTTCCGCCATCACGAAGCCGTCGCGGCTTTTGGAAAACGGACGCGAGGCCCTGTCGGGTGGATCATTGCGGGTCGACAAGGCAGACAGCAGCGAGAACCGGATCAGGGCTTCCAGCTGCACCGAGCTGTCGGTCCCAATCGCAAGGGCGGTGTCCGTATCGCCGCGGCGGATGGCTTCGACACCGAGCTGGATTGCCGAGGCGCCGGACGCACATGCGGTGGAGACCGAGATCGGCAGTCCGCGCGGGCGCAGCGCCACCGCCAGGTGATCGGCAACCGTGGCGAACTGGAAGTTCTCAAACATCTGCTTGAAGGCGCCGGAGCGGGCGGCTGCCAGCAGCCTGTCGTAACCGGTCAGGTCTTGCGCGCATGGATGTTCGTAAAGGGCCTTGCGCTGCGGCCATTCAAGTTCAGCTGGCGGTGTGGCAACGAACAAAGGACCTGGAAAACCGTTGGCTTCGGTTAATCCGGCTTCCAAAAGTGCTTCGTTGGCGGCCGATTGCGCCATTTCGAGCGTCAATTCCGGTGCCGAACTCGGCGGCTGGCCGCCGGCGCGCGTGACTGTTCCGGCAATCGTGGTGCGCAGACCATCGGTTGGAAAGCGCGTGATCGTCTTGATGCCCGATTGACCCGCCTTGAGCTGCGCCCAGTTGGCGGCCTTTCCCCAGCCGAGCGAGGAGACGAGGCCGGTTCCGGTCACCGCGACCACCGTGCGGCCTTGGCTGTCCTTGAAATTGCGCGCCATTATGAAACCCTCCCGCCGTTCACGCGCTCCAGGAGCGCCAGACCTTCACCGTGCCAATGTCCAACACCCGTCACGAGCATGCGCTGGGGCAATGATGACACGGCCTCTTCGACATCATCGCCAGGCGATGGCGCGAAGAGTTGGTTGCGGCTCAAGGCAAGAGCGCCGATGGATATCCCGAGCGGGAAATGTGCCTCGACCGTATGGCCAAGCCGGCTGCCGTAGGCGCGGATTGCCGGTGTGAAGCCGTCACTTTCGAGGTCGTCAAGGAAATCGCGTTCTTCCTGCGTCACCGGTTCGACACCCGATGCACCTGAAAGCACCGCGATCGGTTCTGGGCTGAGGTTCGCTGATATCCGTTTGAAGAGCTGCTGCAGAACCCTGCGGATCTGTCCAGGCTCGGTGCGTTGCGCCCGGTCGGTCCCGACGGAAACAACCCGGGCGTAGGGGGAAGCACCACGCGCCTTGGCGTGATCTCTTGATTCCAGCACGATGAACGCGCCAGCACTGCCCGGGATGAAGCCACCACCCGCCGCGCGCCGTTGCCAGACCGGGGCATAGGGATGAGACCACAGATTGCAGCCCAGTTCATAGCCGAGCAGCAGATCCTTGCGTTCGGCATTGAGGGCGCCGCCAACGAGGATGAGATCAGCTTGTCCAGCGGCGATGCGTCGGACGGCATTCTCCAGTGCGGACAACCCCGCCATCTCCTCGCCCATGAATGTGCGCGAGGAAGCCGTCACGTTGTGCACGATCGAGATGTTGCCGGCGAGCAGATTGGAAAGCTGCGCCAAAAACAGCGTCGGGCGCAAGGCCGTCGGCAAAATCTCCTTGGCCGATATCTCCGTATCGGTATCGCCCCGCGCCGCGATCGCTTCGAGAACCTTGGCATCGACCGTGGCATCGCGCTCGCCGCTGCCGGCGGCAACGACAAGATGCGTCTTGCCGAGCAATTCGGGATTGCGCGCGATGCCGGCGTCATCGAGTGCCAGGCCGGCCGCGTAAACCCCGATGTGCTGCCATTTCTCCATCTGCCGAAGATCGGACTTCTTCGGTATCTGGGCTGCCATGTTGATCGAGGCGAGCGGATGGATGGGATAAGGCGCGAAGCCTTGTGCATCGATCAGCGGTGCGCCGGCGGCGTTGTCGAGGGCGTCGAGATGCGAGGCAACGCCTTCGCCTGCGGCGCTGAGCAGCCCGATACCTGTGATCCAGACTTGTTTGGAGGGATTATCCATGGTGATTACAGATGCCTTCCTTACATGTCCACGAGAATCTTGCCGAATACCTGCCGGCTTTCGAGCCTTTGCAAGCCGCTCTCAAGCTGATCGAGCGGGATCACCGTGTCGATCACCGGCTTGACCTGCCCGGCGGCCATCTTGTCCATCGCCGCTCGCATGTTGGCGCGCCGGCAACCGAAGCTGCCGATCAGGCGCAACTGCTGCTGGTACAATAAATTGAGATTTGTCTGGGCCAGAATGCCGGTGGTCGAACCGCAGGTCACCAGTCGACCGCCGCGCTTCATCGACAGCATGCTGCCCGACCATGTCGAGGGGCCGACGTGTTCAAAGACAACGTCGACACCTTTGCGGTTGGTCAGTTTGCGCACGCGGCCTTCGAAACGCTCGGCGTTGTAGTTGATCACGTGGTCGGCTCCGAGCGCTTTCGCCTTTGCCGCCTTCTCGTCGTTGCCCACCGTGGTGATGACGGTGGCGCCCACCGCCTTTGCCAGCTGGATGGCCGCCGAGCCGATGCCGGAGCCGCCAGCATGAACGAGGATGGTCTGTCCGGCCTCCAGGGCGGCATTGTCGAACAGCATGTGTTCGACGGTACCAAACGTGATCGGGGCAAGAGCAGCACTCCTGCAATCGACGCCATCAGGTGCACGGACGGCCAATCGTGCCGGCGTGTTCATGGTCTCGCGTAAGAAGCCATCGATATGAAAGCCGTAAATGGCGTCCATGTTTTCGCAGAAATTGTCGCGGCCTTGCACGCAAGCGGGGCATGTGCCGCACGTCTTGGCACCATAAAGAGAAACGATGTCGCCGCACTTGTGCGTATCAACATTGGCGCCAACGGCGACGACCTCACCAGCGGCCTCGGCGCCGGCAACGATCGGCAG
>JAXGRZ010000132.1:0-7599 GCA_040765305.1 Hyphomicrobiaceae bacterium
AAAAACGATACGGTGATGATGAGCAGCGAGAAGAACAGGCCGGGGCCGACCTCCTTGGCCGCGATCACGAGTTCGGTCCGCCGCCGCTCGGGGTCCTTGGCTTCGCCTGGTGGAATAGTGGAAAGCCTGCGGTGGGCGTTCTCGACCATCACGATCGAGGCGTCGACCATGGCGCCGATGGCGATGGCAATGCCGCCCAATGACATGATGTTTGCGGTGATGCCCTGTGCCGACATGACGATGAACGCGGCGAGCACGCCCAGCGGCAACGTGATGATGGCGACGAAGGCGGAGCGGACATGCAGGAGAAAGATGAGGCAGACGAGGGCGACGGCAATTCCCTCCTCGATGAGTTTGGTCGAGAGATAGTCAACGGCGCCGCGGATCAGGGGAGCGCGGTCGTAGACCGGGACGATTTCCACGCCCTCGGGCAGACCGGATTTCAGTGTTTCGATCTTCTTCTTGACCGCATCGATGACGTTGAGCGCGTTCTCGCCGGAACGCATGACGATGATGCCGCCGACAACCTCACCCTTGCCGTCGAGTTCGACAACGCCGCGGCGCAGCTCAGGGCCTTCCACGACGTTGGCGATGTCGGAAAGCAGAACCGGTGTTCCCGCGGTGGAGAAGACGACAACATTGCGCAGCTGATCGAGGTTCTGGATGTAGCCCGACGAGCGGACCATCAGCTCCGTCTCGGACTGTTCGATGACGCGGCCGCTGACTTCGCTGGAGGCAGCGCGCACCGCCTCAGTAATACGCGAGAGCGGGACGTCATAGGCGCGCAGGCGATTGGGGTCGATGAGAACCTGGTATTCCTTGACGAAACCGCCGACGGAAGCGACTTCCGAAACGCCAGGCACAGTGGCCAATTCGAATTTCAAGAACCAGTCCTGCAGCGTGCGCAGTTGTGCAAGATCGTTGCGTCCGGTGCGGTCGATCAGCGCGTACTGGTAGACCCAGCCGACGCCGGTGGCATCAGGGCCGATCTGCGGTGTGGCGTTCGAGGGCAGCGTGCCGGCCAGCTTCGAAAGCGCCTCGATGACGCGCGAGCGCGCCCAGTATTGATCGATGCCGTCCTGGAAGATCACGTAGACGAAGCTGGTTGCGAACATGGAAAAGCCACGCACGGTCTTGGTGCGCGGTAAGCCAAGCAGCGTCGTCGACAACGGATAGGTGACGAGGTCTTCGACAATCTGCGGTGACTGGCCGGCAAATTCGGTGCGTATGATCACCTGGGTGTCGGACATGTCGGGAATGGCGTCGAGTGGCGTGCGCTGAACCGCCAGCCAGCCGGCGATGACCAGAGCCATGGCGCCAACCAGCACCAGCAGCTGGTTGGCGATCGACCATTCGATGATCCGGGCTACACCCGATTTTGTCGGATCCTTGCCGGTGAAATCATGGGGCGTGTGTGTCATGGCGTTGCTCCTTCAGCCGCGGCGCGCTCAATGCTGGTGACCGGTCGCATGTGCGGCGGGAGGAGTGGCGGGCGTGTTGGATGCCTTGGACGCGGGATCGGCGGATACTGCCTCGGCGTCCAGTTTGGGCCATGGCAACGGTTCGGCTTCTCCATCTCCATAAGGGTTGACGGGTTTGCCTTCCATCTGCACCCAGGCACGCCCGCTGGCGCTCTCGCGGTAGATGGTGAGCTTCTTTTCAGCATAATGGACAGGTGCGCCGTCCATCATCCACGGCGTCAATGCGGTGACGAGTTCGGCGAGTGCTGAGCGAATTTCGCTCGATGTGCGGGCAGCCTGCGCCTTTTCAAGCGCCTTGACGGCATCCTGTATGACGTAGGCGAGGCGCGTGTGCTGGAAGGTGGGCCAGAGCAGCGTCTTCACCTGGATTGCAGGGTCGAGGAATTTGGGATCGATGTCGTAGCCGTCGGTCAGGGCTTCGTCGATATATAGTGCGGCATCAACGAAGTGATCGACCATGGCGAACTGTGCCTCGGTCAGCTTCAGCAACGACAACGGGAGCTGCAGTCGCTCCAGCTTGCGGAAGCTTTCGCGCAAGGCGCTTTCTGAATCGATCAGGAATTGTCCCGAGACGACAATCTCGTCGCCTTCGCGGATTTCGCCGGAGACTTCCGTCCATCGCCCAGATGTCAGTCCTGTCGTGATGGAACGCGGCTCGAACCGGCCTTGGCCGAGCGATGCGACGACATAGCGTCCGCCACCACTGACGAGGATTGCCTCGGTCGGAACAGCAAGGCGCTTTTCGGCGGCGACCTCGAAAGCCACGTCGGCATAGGCGCCGGGGCGCAGCTGGCCGTCGGGATTGTCGAGCACCAGGCGCACCTTGCCGGTGCGTGTGCGCGTGTCGACGGTCGGATAGACGTATTCGACCTTGGCCAGGATCTCGCGACCCGGCAGGTTCGGCAACGTGACGCGGGCCGGCGTGCCGATGGAGATGAAGCCCAGATCCTTTTCCGGCACAGATACCATCAGCCAGACTTGTGAATAGTCCTGGATGCGGGTGAGCAGGCTGCCACGCTTGACGTAGCTGCCCGGGCGCAGCTCGATCATCGAGACGGTGCCGGTGCGGTCGGCGTAGTAGGGCACGAAGTCGAGCGCATGACCTGTCGTGACCAGTTCGTCGATGGCGCGTTCCTGCATGCCGAAGGCGCGCAGGCGTGTCTTCACCGATTCGATGCGTGAGCGATCGTTGCCCTTCAAAGCGTCGAGGTAATCGCGCTGTGATACGGCGAATTCAGGCGCGTAGATGGTGAACAACAGGTCGCCTTCCTTGACCTGATCGCCGACCGCGCGAATTTTCAGCTTCTCGATCCAGCCTTCCAGGCGCGCCGTCAGTTCGGTTTGCAGGCGCTCGTTGTCGGCAACGATACCGAAGCTGCGGATGATCCGCCCGAAGGTCGTCATTTCCGCCTTGGCGAGCCGCACGCCCATCGTTTGCAGCATTTCAGGCGCGACGGTGATGGCGGTGCGGCCGGGCGCGCTTGCCGCCTCATCGGATGCGGCAGCGCCGGTGTCGAGCTTGACCAGATCCATGCCGCAGATCGGGCAGGTGCCCGCTTCGTTGGCGATGTAATGGGGATGCATGGGGCAGGTCCATTTCTGGCCCGTCGTCTCAGCCTTGTCGTTGGGTTTGCTTTGCGCAGCGGCTGCGCGCGCTTCGATCGTTGCAAATTGCGTTATCGAGACGAGGGCAAGTGCTGGGGCAAGCAGAGCGCCGGCCATTGCCGCAAAGCGCAGCGTGCGCGTCAAAAATTGGAGCATGGGACTATCCTGATCATCACGGAAAGACCGTCAGGATGGCGCGCACCCTGCGGTTGCGTGGAGGCGCGGTGACGCTTCAAAAAGGTCACCAGATCAGGATCTGTCAGATGCGCAGGCGGGCGTTGGCGCGCACCAGGCGTGCAACGCCTGAGCGTTCCCATTGGCGGGGGGCAGGCGGGCCTGTGGCCCAGGGCCGATCGGCAACGCGAGGCAACGCCACTTGCACCAGGGCGAGCAACGGCCAGGAGATCTGGGTTGCATCGCTGGTATCGGGCGCGATGGTGTCGTGCGGCGGTGGGGCAAGCTTTGCCGCAATGGTATCCAGGCAGCTGGCGACACAGATGCTTTCGGGAGAGGCGCTTGGGGCAGAGACACCGGTAGCACCGGCCGCGTGTTGCCTCATGTTGGCGTGGTGCGCGCCAGTCGCCAGATGATCGCTGTGCTGATTGGCGTTGGTCGTGCGGGAATTGGAGTGGGGAAGATGGTTGATCAGGGCGGCTGCATGGGCGCCGGTGGCTGGCGCAAAAATGCCGGCGGCAATACTCGTCCATGCGAGTACGGCCATCAGCACGTATGCCAGTCCTGCGCGCGTCGTTGTCACGCCAACTCACCGTGATGCGGTTTATTTTCGGCTTGGCAATTTCGCCAAACAATGCGCCGGAGAATGGGTTCCAATTCGCATTCAGTCAAGCATGCCAGTTCAATTCCATTGAAAATGGGCCAAAACAAGGGTGCAGTTGGTGTGGCCTGGTCCGCACAGCAAGCCGAGGCTCGGTTCTGCCTCATGATCGTGCGGTCTATTGTCTGAACTTCCGATTGCTCCAGGGTCGATCACGCATTATCGCTCCTTTGGTCCTCAAATCTTACGTGGGCCCTCAATCGTACAATGCGCAGTCGGTGGCCAGACTGCGATGAGCAGATGGCACAGAAATCCATGGCAGACGGCCAACATCCCTATTTGACGACCAAGGAGGTGGCGGACCTGCTCCGCCTCAAGGAACGCAAGGTCTATGATCTGGTCGCGGATGGGGGCATTCCGTGTGTCAGGGCGACGGGCAAGCTGCTTTTTCCGCGCGATCTGGTCGAAGCGTGGCTTGCGCGGAACCTGGAGTACAAGGGCGGGACGGAAAGTCTTGCCGATCGACCTCCAATTGTTGGGGGCAGCCATGATCCGCTGCTTGATTGGGCGCTGCGCGAGGCTGAAACGGGGCTGGCGGTCAATTTCGGCGGTAGTCTTGATGGCCTGCGTCGAATGGCGAAGGCCGAAGCAGTGCTTGCCGGTTCGCATCTGGCGGACGAAAGTTTGGCGATCGGGCAATCGTGGAACGTTGAGCATGTGCGCCGCCAGCTTGCCGGCCAACCCGTCGTGGTGATCGAGTGGGCGCGACGGGTGCAGGGGCTGATTGTTGCGCCGGACAATCCCCAGCAGCTTGACCGTATCGAAGCGCTGAAGCGTCGCAAGGTGATTGGGCGTCAGCGCGAGGCGGGCGCGTTTGTGCTGCTGGAGCGGCTGCTGAGCGATCGCGACATGAAGCTTTCCGATATCGCCTTGATCGATGCGCCGGCGCGCACGGAGGCGGATGTTGCCGCGGCGGTGGCGGACGGGCGCGCCGATGCCGGGCTTGCTATCGAAGCCGTTGCACGCCAATACCGCCTGGGTTTCGTTCCGCTGGTGAAGGAGCGTTATGATCTGGTGATCTGGCGCCGTTCGGTGTTCGAACCGGCGGTGCAAAAACTTCTCGCCTTCGGCCGCTCGGACGCCTTCATCGCGCGAGCAAAGCAACTCGGCGGTTACGATGTATCAGGTTTCGGCACGGTGCATTACAACGGACCGTAGCAACGGATTGCGGGCCTCTTGCGTGAAGGCGTATCGCGATTTTTCAGCTTCGCTGCAATGGGGGCAGGCAAACGAAAAGCAACGTTTGGCGTCCGTTTGCATGCCCCGCTCAGCAGTCTTTCGCGATCAGATGACGCCAAGGGCGCGCATCGATTCAGCAACGCGCACGAAGCCGGCGATATTTGCGCCGAGCACGTAGTTGCCCGGGGCACCATATTCGTCGGCCGTCGCCGCGCAGGCGTCATGGATGCTGCGCATGATTGTCGCGAGCCTGGCTTCGGTCTGCTCGAACGTCCAGCTGTCACGCGACGCATTTTGCTGCATTTCCAGGGCTGAGGTGGCGACACCCCCGGCATTTGCCGCCTTGCCGGGGCCAAACATCACGCCGGCCTCTTGAAACAGATGAATGGCTTCGGGCGTCGATGGCATGTTGGCGCCTTCGCCCACCGCGATAACGCCGTTCTTCACCAGTGCGCGTGCATCGCGTCCGGTCAATTCATTCTGGGTTGCCGAAGGCATCGCGACATCGCAAGGCACATCCCAGATGCTGCCCTTCTCGATGTAGTGTGCTCCAGATCCCTTCATCCGCGGGTATTGTGCAATGCGCTCGCGACGAACCTCCTTGATTTCCTTGACCAGCGCCAGATCGATACCGCTTTCATCGACGACATAACCGTTGGAGTCGGAACACGCGACGATGGTGCCGCCAAACGAGCGGATCTTTTCCATGGTGTAGATGGCGACGTTGCCTGCGCCCGAAACCACGCATCTCTTGCCATCAAACGACTCTCCCTTCGTTGCGAGCATGCTTTGCACGAAGTAGGTGTTGCCATAGCCGGTCGCTTCGGTGCGTGCGCGCGAGCCGCCATAAATGAGGCCCTTGCCGGTAAACACACCCGCCTCGAACCGGTTGGTGAGTCGCTTGTACTGGCCGAACATGAAGCCGATTTCGCGTCCCCCCACACCGATGTCGCCGGCTGGAACATCGGTGTGCTCACCCATATGGCGGTGCAATTCGGTGATGAACGATTGGCAAAACCGCATGATCTCGCGATCGGAACGGCCACGCGGGTTGAAGTCGGAGCCACCCTTGCCGCCGCCGATTGGAAGCCCGGTCAGGGCATTCTTGAACGTCTGCTCGAAGCCGAGAAACTTGATGATGCTGAGGTTGACGGAGGGATGGAAGCGAATGCCGCCTTTGTAGGGACCAAGCGCGGAATTGAACTGGACGCGAAAGCCGCGGTTGATTTGTACGTTGCCGGCATCGTCAATCCACGGCACGCGAAAAATGATCTGGCGTTCTGGCTCGCAGATCCGTTCGATCAAGGCATTATCGGCGTATTCGGGACGTTTTGCGATGACCCGACCGAGACTTTCGAGAACCTCACGAACCGCCTGATGGAATTCTGTCTCGCCGGCATTGCGGCGGATGACCTCGTCAAAGATGGGCTCGAGTTTTTCGTCCAATTGAACCACTTGCGTGCTCCTTACGTATTGTTGGCGTGTGGCGCTGTTGTTGGCGCTCTGCACACGAAAGACGGTCCGACGCTGCGCAAGCGAACGCCATGGCGGGCCCGCTGTCTGGATCAGGACCGCATGGAGAATTTGGCTACAGCCATCCCTCGACGATCCAATGCAGTGCCATAAAGTCAGCGCACGCAGCAAGAGACATTCTGACGTCCTCCTATGCGTCAATTGGATTGCTGACGCTGGCAGGATGGCGCCATACCCAGCACGCAAGGGGAGGGGATGTTCGATGTAGCGGGGGCGGGCGAAAACAGGACGCTGCGGCGGGCGATGTCTGCCTGGTTGCAAAAAAAGGCGGGGCCTTGCGGCGCCCGCCTTTCGCATTGGGGAACATGGTTGAAACCGGTGTCGGTTCAGCCGGCCTTCTTCTTTGCGCCCTGCTCGGCATTGGGAAAGAACAGCTGCTGGCCGTCGATCTTGTAGGAACGGATGGCATTCTGCCCTTCGGCGCTGAGCAGCCAGTCGATGAACTGCTGGCCTTCCTTCACCTTGACGTGCTTGTGCTTTTTCGGATTGACCAGGATCACGCCGTACTGGTTGAACAGCTTGGGATCGCCTTCGACAACGATCTTCAGGTCGCCTTTGTTCTTGAAGCTGATCCAGGTCGCACGGTCGGTCAGCGCGTAGGCGCCCATGCCGGCGGCGGTGTTGAGCGTGGCGCCCATGCCCGAACCGGTGGAGCGGTACCAGTCGCCGCTGGCGGCCTTGACGTCGATGCCGGCGCTCTTCCAAAGCTTCAGCTCAGCCTTGTGCGTGCCCGAATCATCGCCGCGCGAGGCGAACGGCGCCTTGGCCGCGGCAATCGCCTTCAACGATGCGGCGGCATCCTTCGAGCCTGCCACCTTGGCCGGGTCGCTTGCCGGACCGACGATGACGAAGTCATTGTACATGACGTCGAAGCGCTTCACGCCGCCACCCTCGGCAACAAATTTTTCTTCGGCGGATTTGGCGTGCACCAAAAGGACGTCGCCGTCGCCGTTCGCCGCATTCTTG
>JAXGRZ010000133.1:0-7523 GCA_040765305.1 Hyphomicrobiaceae bacterium
CGAGCGGCATATTCACGCAATCGCATTTTTTGATTGAGCAGAGTGCGGGCTTTAGGACACGGTGTCCAAAATGCTTGATCCAAGATGCTTGGGTCCGGCCCCTAGAGCATTCTTCGGCGACGTGAACACCGGCTCGTCGAGGAAAATGTGACCAACAACAACCTGGAGCGCCGATCCCTATCCATCGAATCGAAAAAGCGCTCCGGCGGCCAACGCGCGCACCGGGAGGACGACCCAATGAAGCAGCTCATGATCGAAATGATGACGATGATGATGCCCTACATGAAGCCGCTGATGTGGCTGGGCGTCGTTGCTGGCGCGCTTGGCATTGCGCTACTCCTCGCCCACATGCTGTTCCGGTCGAACACGGGCGGATGGGTACTGCTGGCCGGGCGCGTGACGCTTGGCTTTGCAATCTTCTTTTTCGCCTGTCAGGCCGCCGGCTTCTTCCTTGGGGCAGCCCCCGGCATCAATTTTGGTGACTTCAGCAAGATGGAATTCAACATTGTGCCGTTCTGGCAGATCGGCGCCGGTTTCTTTGTGGCAGCGCTGGTGTTGGGCTTTTTCGGAGGACGCTTGCGCACAGCGTGAACAGTCCCGTCCCCAGCCGAACCGTTACAACCTGATGGGCATAAAATTCGGCGCCGGATCGCAAGATCCGGCGCCTTGTTGTTCGTTATGAGGTGCTGCGTGGGCAGCACAACATCACTTGACGCGCTTGAAGACGCCGGAGGCGCAAGCGCCAGCCGCCGTGCAGCCGTCCATCTTGAAGGCGTCCGGACCGTCCTGCACCATCTTCGCGTTGTAGGTCTCGCCCGTCATCGGGTGAGCGATCTGGCCAACGAAAGCTCCGTCCTTCGGCTCCAGCTTCGATTTGACCATTTCCATGCCCTTGTTCTTGGGACCATCCGTCACAACGCAGGACATGCCGTTGGCACCACCTTCCTTGCACTCGATTGTGAAGCCTTCCCAACCCCACTTTCCGACCATCGGGTTGGCCGCAAAGGCCGACGTCGCCAGACCAAGAGCTGCAAAACCGACAACCGCAGCGAAAGCCTTCTTCATGACGTTACTCCCTAGAAACCCCGGATCCCCTGTTACATGGTCCGGTTGAGCTGATCAAAATCACCCCCCACGGTGAAACGTGCCAACCGTGGCGAAGTCACCCCTGCCGCACGGGGCATGGGAGCACTTGGTTAACACATTCCTACATTCGAATGAATGATATTCGGCGTTATCGATGATGTTCCAAAGAAGCTACCGATGGCGCGCGTTGATGTGCAGGTCTGGCTAGAACCGGCGTGGCGCTGCAGCGCAGCAACAGCCATGAAAGCAGAGGTCCTGCAAACTAGTTCTTGAAAAGATTTCATGACTTTGTCTGTAGACCTACCCAGGGTTGGACCGCCTTTTTTGCACGGCACAAGCAACCCCAACCGACCGCTTCTGCTTCTCGACAAATCGTCGCATTGCTCGCGGAGGACTGGCCACGAAACCAGCCAAGATGCATTATATTCGTAATTGCGAATACAATGCTTTTAGTCGACCGAGTAGGTGAACCCATGTCCATGACCCAGCCTTTGCGCTTCCGATTTACGCGCCAGACGCGCGCCCTGGCATGCGCGGCCTGGGCGGCTGCCGCCATATTGGCCCCGTCGGCGGCCATGGCCGACACGCTGGTTCTGGTGCAGGGGTATTTGGGAACCGCCGGCAGTTGGCGCGCCAGTGGCATCGCACCGATCCTCCATCAGCGCGGCTGGGTTGATGCAGGACACCTATTCGTGGGGCCGGACGGGCGGCTCAATTCAACGTTACCTACACCCAGATCCAAAAATCGCCTTTACACGCTCGATCTGCCAACAGAGGCGCCAATCGCCCTGCAGGCCCAGGTGCTCTCCACCAATATTGCCGAAGTGGCGCGGCGCCATCCCGGCGAGAAGATTTCGGTAGCGGCCCATTCGGCCGGCGGTGTTGTTTCGCGCTACGAGATGGTCACCAACCCGAGGACACAGATCAACACGCTGGTGACGATCGCCAGTCCACACCTGGGCACCTCGACGGCCGAAGTCGGCTCGATGATTGGTCACTCGCCGCTGTCATGGATCGCCCCGTTCTTCGGTGCGGGCACGATCAACCGTTCGCAAATTCTCTACCGCGATCTATGGCGTGATGGGCCCTTTACGATGCTCGGGTGGCTCAACCGGCAGCCGCATCCCAAGGCGCGCTACGTTTCGGTCATCCGCACCACGGACGTGCGCGCCCCTTATGCCGGCGATAGCGTGGTGGCAGGCTGGAGCCAGGACATGAACGTGGTGCCGGCCCTGGCAGGGCGGGCAGAGCGTTTCGTATCTCCGGGCGATCATGGATTGCGTCCCGACGACGGGCTGCTGATTGCCGATATCTTGGCACCGCACCCAATCCAGGTTGCCAGGCATTAGAAGCGCTTCATGATGAGGTGGAAGCGCTCAGGCCGCGACTGCGGCCTAGAGCGATAACAGATCAGATCGTGGGCGTCAGGATCTGCAGGCGCTGCATGCGCCGCCACAACGTGGTGCGGTCAACGCCCAGCAGCTTGGCAGCGGCAGAGCGGTTGCCATTGGCCTGAACCAGCGCATTCTCGATCTCACGGCGCGCCACGTCGTCCTCGTCGACGTCGCCTGCGCTACTTTCCGCGGGATGCTGGACCGCCTTGTCCGCACCTGACCACATCTGTTTGGCCAGCACGCTCATGCGGATTTGCTCGGGCAGGCTTTCTGGCTTGACCGTTCCATCCACCGCACAGATCAGCGCATGCTCGACGGCGTTCTCCAGTTCTCGCACATTGCCCGGCCAGTGATAGTTCATCAGGATCTGCAGTGCCTCAGCACTGCATGAGATGCCGGCCGGATAGCCGCGCGCTTCTAGATTGTCGCAAAAGTGCCTCAACAGCAGCGGGATGTCTCCGCGCCGCTCGCGGATTGGCGGCACATTGAGCGTGAAAACGGCGAGCCGGTAATAAAGGTCAGCGCGAAAGTCACCAATGTCGACCATTTCGCGCAGATCGCGGTTGGACGCGGTGATGATGCGTATATTGACGCGCACCGTCTTGTCGGAACCAACCGGCTCGAACTCCTGATCTTGCAGAACGCGCAAGAGCTTGGCCTGCAAGTGCATGGGAATTTCGGCAATCTCGTCGAGGAACAAGGTGCCACCATGGGCCGCCTGGAAGCGGCCCGGCCGATCGCGCATGGCACCGGTGAAGGCCCCCTTCACGTGGCCAAACAGTTCACTTTCGATCAGCGTCGTGGGAATCGCCGCGCAATTGACCTCCACAAACGGTTTTTCGGCACGGCGGCTGAGACGATGAATGAGCCGGGCGATATGCGTCTTGCCGGTACCCGATTCGCCTTGCAGCAACACCGATGCATTCGAAGGGGCGACCTGATGCACACGCTCCAGCAGAGCCAGCACCTTGCGATCATTGGTGACCAGATCGCCGCGCGATCTGTCGATCAGCATCTCCAAACGCTGGCGTTCCGACACGTCACGCAGGATCATCAGGCGAGTCTTGCCAACGAGTTCACACGTCTGACAGCTGAGCAGCTCCAGATAACGGGGTTCTCCGTTCACGGTGATGCGCCTTTGGAAGCGCACGAAGTCTGTGAGATCGCCGCCCTCCTTGCCACCCCGAGCGGCCTCAGCCAGGGCCGCGTCGATGGATTGGCCTTCGGCAATACCCAGCACATTGCGCAATGAAGTGAGCGGCTGGTTGGGCGCAGCGCCGAGGAGCGCTGCCGCGGCTGGGTTGTGATAAATGATGCGACCGTCAAGATCGGCCACGATCACGCCCTCGTCGATGAACGAGACCACAGCCTCGAGCAGAACGCGCAGTTGATCGCTGTTAGGCGTCTCCAAGAGCCATCCTCCCGGCAAGAATGACCTATTCAGCCTGCCGAATTCTGGCGTTCGGACGAGGCGGTTGCGCCCATTGTTGCAACGCGTGAGGCGTTGCGCAACACTTTGCCCAATAACAAGTTTAAATTTTTCATTCAGAACAGATATTTATAAGAATATTTTAAGAGGAAATAGCGATACTGGCTGCAACCAGCGCAACATGACTTGTATGTGAAAATTTATATTTTACAATGGATTAACCCTTGGCACAGGCATTGCATTCGAGAAACCGAATATTCGTGTATCGTGTGCTTAATGGGGCGGCAAGACCCCTGAAGGCGGGGAGGAGTGCCGGGAATGGCATCATTGTTTTCAGCTGACTGGATGGAACGGTTTCGCGAAGCCTGGAATGCCGAACCCGCACTTGCCGGGGCGCTTGGCAAGATCGGCTTCAACTCCACCATCGGCTATGGATTCCGTGGCGAGGGGGCACCTCGCGGCATCCTGATTGTTGAAGATGGTCAGGCAATTCGGGCCAAGGCTTTCGAGGGCGAACACCTCGACTGGGATCTGCGCGCAGATCCCGAAATGTGGGCCCAGTGGCTGGCCGAGCCGCCCGGCATGGTCAGTCTGGGCATGGCCTACGCGGCCTCGCGCCTGCAGTTCGTGACCGGCGATTATGTGACCATGATCAAGGAACCGTCGATGGCCGGTCCGTTCATGAAAAGTTTCAGCGTTATGGCGAGGGTATAATGCGTCTTTTTGGTCTTTCTGCCACCGCGATCGCGGCCGCTGCCGTCGTTCTGGCCACATCAGGGGCGCACGCGGAGCAGTATCGCACCGCGCCGGTCACGGTCGACAGGACGGGGCACCTCACCACAGTCGGCGGCACCGTTGTTCCCTACAAGGAAATTACGCTCACCGCACAGTTTCCAGGCCAGGTCGAAAAGGTTGCCGGTCGCGAAGGTGATCCTGCGCGTTCCGGCCAGGTGATGGTCGCCATCAACGATGATGCGCTGCAAGCCAGCAAACGTGCCGCCGAGGCGCAGTTGATCGCCGCGGAGGCGTCATTGCGCAACGCCCACGTCCAGTACTCGCGCGAATTGTGGTCGCCGCGCACCGGCCAACCCAACGGCATGGCGCTCCCTTCGATGATGGACAGCTTCATGCGACCATTCACCGGTCAATATGCCGGCGGCAACGATCCCTGGGTGCGGCGCTACGCCGACCTTTATGGCCAGGCCAAGGGCGTCGACGATGCGCGTACCTCGATTCTTGCCGCGCGCGCCAACATCGAGGAACTCAATGCCAAGATCCGCGACGCCAGCCTGACCGCACCCTTCGACGGCGTGGTCGTAAAGAAGCTGGTCGAAGTCGGCGACACGGTGCAGCCGGGCCAGCCGCTGATGCAGATCGCCTACGTGACGTTCCTGAGAATTCAGGCCGAGATCCCCGTCGGGCTCGTTTCATCGTTGCGGATCGGCGAATTCGTGCCCGCGCGTATCGATGTCGGCGGTGGCGTTCCGGTACAGGCGCGCGTCGCGCAGGTGTTTCCGATGGCCGATGCCTCGCGCCACACCGTCACCGTCAAATTCGACCTGCCCAGCGGCCTACCAGGCGGCCCGGGTATGTATGCCGAAGTCATGCTGCCTGATCCCTCCTCGCACGCCAGTGCACTGCCGACCGTGCCGCGCGAAGCCTTGGCATGGCGCGGCAGCCTTCCGGCCGTGATGATCTTGAAGGACGGCAAGCCAACGCTGCGCGTTGTGCGCGTCGGCGCAAGCCTGCCCGATGGGCGCGTAACGATCCTTTCAGGGCTCAGTGGTGGCGAAGAGGTGGTTCTCAAAGCTGAAAGCTCTGAGGGCGCCGCACCAACGCAGCAGGCCGGCACCGGAGACGTCAAGGCGCAGTGACCGATGCACTTAGCTCCCCTGGAACCATTCAGGGAGCAACGCAGAAAATCTTTTATACGGCAAAGCCGGCCGCCAGAGCCGACAAGTCCGCGAAACGCATGATGTGTGTAGAGTACGGGGATTGATCCGTGGCGAACGCCGGCGATAACACCAAGCGGCAAGACACAGAGCCAGCTCACAACCTTGGCGTCGCCGGGGGTATGACGGCGATGTTCATCCACTCGCCGCTGACACCCTTGTTCCTCGCGGCACTGCTATTGCTGGGGCTACTCGGCCTCATCATCACGCCACGCCAGGAAGATCCGCAGATCTCGGTGCCGATGGTGGACATCATGTTCTCCTTCCCCGGCGCCTCATCGGAACAGGTGGCTTCGCTCGCTACCGATCCTCTCGAACGCATGATGAGCGAAATTCCCGGCGTCAAGCACGTCTATTCCGTCTCGCAGCGCGGCGGCGGCATGGTCACGGTGCAGTTCGACGTCGGCCAGAAGATGGAGCCTTCGCTGGTCAAGCTCTACGACAAGCTGGCCTCCAATCTCGACAAGATTCCCCCGGGCGTATCGCAACCGCTGGTCAAGCCGCGCGGCATTGACGACGTGCCGACAGTGACCTTCACCCTATGGTCCACCGATCTGGACGATGCGGGACTGCGTCTCGTGGCACTCGAGGTCATGCAGCGCCTGAAGACGGTGGACGATACGGCAAGTTCGTTCATCGTCGGCGGCCGTCCCGAGACAATCCGCGTCGAAGTCATGCCCGAACGGCTCAAGGGCTACTCGATCTCGGTCGGCCAGCTGGCCAAGACGATCTCGGCCGCCAATGACCGCTCCGACATCGGCACGACGGAAAGCGGCGGCACGCATTTTCGCGTCTATACCGGCCGCTTCCTGCAACATGCGCGCGACATCGAAAACCTGATCGTGGGCGTACGCAATGGCGCGCCGGTCTATGTGCGCCAAATCGCCAACGTGATCGAGGGGGGCGATGAATCCAAGGACCTCGTCCAGTACTTCTCAGGGCCCGCGGCCGACCAGGGCCGTCCCACCACGAAGGGCGCGCCAGCCGTCACCATAGCAATCGCCAAGAAGACCGGCACCAATGGCGTCACGGTCGCCGACGCGCTGATCGACAAGATCAATTCGCTGAAGGGCACGGTGATACCCGACAACATCCACGTCGAGATCACGCGCAACTACGGCGAGACGGCCAACGACAAGGTCAACGAACTGTTGTTCAAGATGTTCGTCGCGACGGGCGCGGTGTGTTTGCTGATCTACCTGTTTCTCGGCCTCAAGCCGACGATCGTCGTTCTCGTCGTCATTCCCGTCGTGATCCTGATCACCGTGTTCTCCGCCTGGCTGCTGGGCTTCACGATCGACAGAGTTTCATTGTTCGCGCTCATCTTCTCGATCGGCATCCTGGTCGATGACGCGACCGTCGTCGTGGAGAACATTTATCGACGCTGGTTGATGAAAGGCGGCATCGATACACCGACCACCATCGACGCTGTTCGCGAGGTCGGCAACCCGACCATTCTGGCCACGTTCACCGTCATCGCCGCGCTGCTGCCGATGGGCTTCGTATCAGGCATGATGGGCCCCTACATGCTGCCGATCCCGGTGCTTGGATCAGTGGCGATGCTGTTTTCGCTGTTTGCCGCTTTCATCTTCACGCCCTGGCTCGCCATCCGCATCAAGCCGAGCCTCAAGGAACTGCACAAGATGGAGGCTTCGGAACACA
>JAXGRZ010000134.1:0-7476 GCA_040765305.1 Hyphomicrobiaceae bacterium
CGTGAATGTGGTGAAGTTCTTGATCGACTCATGAAGCGGTTCGGAGTTGGCGGCAAGAACCTGGTCAACTTGCTGCAAGGTATCGCGTGCCGATTGGCCAAGGGTCTGTCCCGCATTCGTTGCCGCGATGAGTAAAGGCGGCTGGCCATCGCTTGAACGGGGCGCTTGCGCATCGGGACTGCCGCCACTCAATGTGACAACGGGCGATCCGGTCAACCCCTGAAAATCCATCCCAACAGCAGAGTCGGTACGAAGCGGCGTCGTTGGGTCAATGGCGAGCGTCGCCATCACGATCTTGGGTTGTTTGGGATCCAAATCCAATGCCGTGACCTCGCCGACACGGATTCCGTTGAACAATACGCCGGAACCGACGAGAAGCCCTGAGACCGGACCATCGAACTTCACGCGATAGGCCGTCCTTTGGCCGATGCCCCCTGCATTCTGGATCCAGTAGACGAACGCGAAGCCCGCCAAGACAACTATGATCGTGAACAAGCCGATCAGTGCAAAACGTGCGCGTGTTTCCATGGTAGGCACTCAGCTCGCTGTGTTCTTGAAACTTGTGTTGAGAGCGCTCGCGCGGTGGCTCCGGAAATATTCCTGGACCCAGGGGTGCGGAGACTTGAGAATTTCTGGAATGGTGCCGACAGCAACCACCTTGCCCTCGGCCAGAACCCCAACCCGGTCGCAGACCGTATAAAGGCTCTGCAGGTCATGCGTGATCATGAAGACCGTGATCCCCAAGGTCTGCTGCAGTGTCCTGATCAGGTCGTCAAAGTCGCCAGCCGATATGGGATCGAGGCCGGAGGTAGGTTCGTCCAGAAAGACCAGTTCGGGATCCATCGCCAGCGCGCGCGCAAGGGCGACGCGCTTGATCATTCCCCCAGACAGCTCGGATGGCAACTTGGTGTAGTCCGTGGCCTTGAGGCCGACCATGTCGAGCTTGAGGCGGGCAACCTCAGTGAGCATCGCTGGCGACAGATCAAGAAACTCGCGCATGGGAAACTGCACATTCTCGATCACGTTGAGGGACGAAAACAGTGCGCCTTGCTGGAACAGGATGCCCCATCTGCGCTCAACCTTCTGGCGTTCCTTCTCGGATGCTCCGGTCAAGCGCGCGCCCAGCACGTCGATGGCTCCCGCGCGCGATTGAATGAGGCCGATGATCGTGCGCAACAGTACCGATTTGCCGCTCCCCGACCCGCCCACGAAGCCAAACACCTCGCCGCGGTTGACGTCGACACAAACTCCATCAAGCACAGTTCTGTCATCGAAGCCGACGATAAGATCTCGTATATGAATGGCCGGTTGCGATGTCATGTGTCACATGTCTATGGATGCGAAGAAAACTGCAAAGAGACCGTCCAGAACGATCACCAGAAAGATTGCCTTGACCACGGAAGCCGTCGTCTGGAGGCCAAGCGACTCAGCACTCCCCTTGACTTGCATGCCTTGGGCGCAGGCGACAACCCCGATCACCAGCGCCATGAACGGCGCCTTGATCATGCCTACCTCGAAATGCGTCAGCGAGATTGCCTCTTTCAAGCGTGCGGTAAAGATGTCCGGCGTCATGCCTCCATAGAGCCATGCGATGAGTTCTCCGCCATAAAGCGCAGACATCGAGCCGAGGAAAGTCAGAATCGGCAATCCGATGATGAGCGCGACGATGCGCGGCAGCACCAGGACTTCGATCGGATCAAGACCCATCGTTTGAAGCGCATCGACCTCCTCGCGCATCTTCATCGACCCCAGTTCGGCCGTGTAGGAACTGCCCGAGCGCCCAGCGACCATGATCGCGACGATCAACACCCCGATCTCGCGCAGCACCAGGATGCCGACCATATCGACGACATATGTGTCAGCGCCAAACTTGCGAAAGTGGAAGAAGCCTTGCTGGGCGATGATGGCGCCGATCAGGAATGTGATGAGCAGTATGATCGGCACCGCCTGCCAGGCCACGCGGTCCAGCTGATTGATGGTCGAGGTAAGGCGAAATCTTCTCGGATTGAGAAGAGCGCGAACGAACGCGGTGAAAACCGCACCCAGCATTTCCGCGAAGGCAATGAGGTCGCCCCAGACGAGCAGCGTATTGCGACCGATGGCTTCCAGGTAACTCGAAAGACGGCTGTGCTTGGCGGAAGCCGGCGGCTTGGGGCTCGAAGAGGATTTCGCCACCGCAGCGTACAGCGGTTGCAGGTTCTCACTCAAATCAGCAGCCGGCATGGTCTTGCCTGCCGCTTGCTCTTTCCTGACGAGGCGGAGAAGGAGCAACGAACCATAGGTGTCGAGCGCTCCAACACCCTGCATGTCGAGATCCGCAACGGCGCTGTCCTTCAAGGCGAGCGCGGTTGCCTCGACGAGCTTTTCCATCTCATCGACATGGGCCAGCGTCCAGTTGCCCCGCGCACGAACCGTGAGAACGGAGCCCACATACTCGATCGCCAGCGCCGGCGCACCGGCATTCGACAAAACCTCCGTCATCGGCGGGTGTCCAGATGTTGTTTATTCTTCATGTCAGCTGAAGCAACCAGATCGCGTCGACCGCGCATCGGCTCACCCCTCAATTACCCCGATCGGGCACAGGCCAGCCAACTTGGCTTGGCCGGTTTTCGATCGAGTAATTGATACTTGGTTTTGCGATGATCGATAATGTCTGCGATCAAACTTCCTCCCCACTGCGGGCGTGTCATGATCAATCAGCCTTGCGGTGTAACGCCCCCGAATATGTCGGTACTCTTAGCATTGGCGTCAAAGCACGTCTCAAATAAATCTGCGGCCTGACCACATGCCTCGTCGGCTCAAGCGATATGGATGACTCGTTGCAAATCCTACCTTCAAATGGATGGTCCGAACACCCTGCAACAGGATGTGCCGCCGAGCCTCGGGATTTTTAATAAAGGAAACCCAATAGGGCGTAGTGTGATTATCTGACACCTCGGCGCCGCCAACAAGATCGACAATCAAGCAAAGCTTAACGGCCAAGGAGGTCACCACGGTAAATGCGGGGGGTGCACGCATGGCCTGCGGCCGCTACGCCATGGTCATCAAGCTCATCTCTTTTTGCGCAGATATGCCTTGAAAGCCCGCAAAGTTGCATCGGAGACGTGGTGCTCCATGCCTTCTGCATCCATTTCCGCCGTCTCATCGGGAACCCCGATGGCAACCAGGAAATCGACAACGACACGATGCCGCGCACGCACGCGCTCAGCCAATTCCGAGCCCCTCTCGGTCAGGAATACACCGCGATAGGGACGTGAACTTGCAAGCCCTTCGCGCTTCAACCGGGCAATCGCCTTGGTTGCCGTCGGATGCGTCACCCCCATTCGCTGGGCGATGTCAGCAATACGCGCCTCGCCCAATTCGGCCATCAAATCGCTGATCATCTCAACGTAATCCTCCATCACCGCCATGGCCTGGGCAGCGCGCGCATGGCTGAACCGCTCGGGTAACTGTGCGTCTTCGGACGTTTTGGGTTCGTTAGAGGGCATTGCTTCGCCTACCCCGCTGCGGCGCTGCCCCATCGAACAGAGCCAAGGTGATGTGAATCAACTGATTTGGACAAGATTACAGCCTCGACTTCAAATTAGGAAGAACTGGATGAAATCTTGCAAGCTGTTGGCAACAACGTATTGCCCTTTGCAATGAATGATGCCAAGGCTATATTTATTGGCGAAAGCAACGGCGGTACGGGCAAAGCCATTCAATGTCGGTAAATCAGACGCTTACGGAGCGCACGCGAGGCCAGATTTCCGAAGCGCTTGCGGGCGAACGGCGGGGATTGCGCTCGGCGCTGTTGTTTGCAGGGCCGGCGATCATCGCCTCGGTCGCCTACATGGATCCGGGCAATTACGCAACCAACATCCAGGCTGGCGCGGGCTATGGCTATGCGCTGCTGTGGGTCGTTGTTCTCGCCAATCTCATCGCCATGCTGTTTCAGGGGCTGTCGGCGCGGCTTGGCATCGTGACGGGCAAGAACCTTGCCGAACTCAGCCGCGACAATTTCTCCAAGCCCGTTGTCTGGGCGATGTGGGCAGCAAGCGAAATTGCCGCCATGGCAACCGACCTGGCCGAGTTTCTCGGCGGCGCCATCGGCCTTGCTCTGCTGTTCAACATTCCGCTGATTGCCGGCATGGGCATCACCGCCGCCCTCACCTATGGCATTCTCATTTTCGAGCGCGGCGGCTTCCGGCCCATGGAGCTGATCATCGCGTTCTTCGTCGGCTCCATCGGTCTGTGCTATCTCGCCGAGACATTCATTGCGCCCATCGACTGGAGCAGTGCCGCGAACGGCGTCATTTCACCTCGCATACCCGACGCCTCAGCGCTGATGATCGCGGTCGGTATCATCGGCGCGACGGTCATGCCGCATGCCATCTATCTGCATTCCGGATTGACGCAAACACGTGCGCCGATCCGCAACGAGAACGAGCGCCGCCGGCTCTTGCGCTTTTCCAGTATCGAGGTCGTGATCGCATTGGCGATCGCCGGACTTATCAATATATCCATGGTGATGATGGCCGCGGGAGCATTCCACGCGGGGTATCAGGAGGTCGCCGAGATCGAGACGGCCTATCACATGCTGGCGCCGCTGCTCGGATCGGCCGCCGCTGGCGTCTTCCTGATCTCGCTCATCGCCTCGGGCATATCCAGCTCGGTCGTCGGCACCATGGCCGGGCAGATGATCATGCAAGGCTTCCTGCACATTCGCGTACCGATCTGGGTGCGCCGGCTTGTCACAATGCTTCCCGCGTTCGCTGTCGTCGCAGCGGGCGTGAATGCCACCGATGCGTTGGTTCTCAGCCAAGTCGTCTTGAGCATCGCCCTGCCGGTGCCGATGATTTCACTGATCATCTTCACGAGCCGCCGCAGTATCATGGGCGATTACGTCACAAGTCCCTTGGTGCGCATTCTGGCTTTCTGCGGGGCCGCTGCGGTGCTCGCCCTCAATGCTGTCCTTCTGGCGCAGACGTTCGGCGTTCGAATTCCCGGCTTCGCAGCCACCTGAACTCATTGCGACAATATCGCGTTCGACACGTTTATTGACTTGAAACGTGAGTCAGGCTGTTATGACGCCGTCCGATTGCAGGACCTTGAATTCTGCCTATTGGGAGACGTTAAATGATGCATTTGCCACTCTCGGCGCCGGCGCGCCTGCGTTGCGCGCGCGCTCACTCCTCAAAACTTGCAATGCTGGCCTCGAAGCTCTCGATGTTGGCTGCCGCGGCACTCACCGTGACCGCCGCATTCGGCCCAGCGTTGGCCGGTCAACCCCAGGAAATCGCCATCGTCATCAAGAACCACACGTTCGAACCTGCGCACATTGTGGTTCCAGCGGCAAAGGCCATCACACTCAAGGTGCGCAATCTTGATGCGAGCGCAGAGGAATTCGAAAGCGAGGCGCTCGGCTTCGAGAAGGTGATCGCGGGCGGCGCCAGCGCGACGATCCGCCTGAAACCGCTGGCCAAGGGACGCTATTCATTTGTCGGTGAATTTCACGAGGACACCGCCAAGGGCACGATCATAGCGGAGTGATGTGATGCTTGCCGCCTTGTTGATCGTGTTTCGCGAAGTCCTCGAAGCCGGGCTGATCATCGGCATCGTGCTTGCCGCCTCGCGCGGCATTCGTGGGCGAAACCGTGCCGTCATGCTCGGCGTTCTAGCGGGCCTGCTCGGCTCACTCGTCGTCGCCCTATTCGCCGCCCAGATCTCCGATGCATTCGACGGGCGCGGCCAGGAACTCTTTACCGCATCAGTGCTGATCCTCGCCGTGATGATGCTGACCTGGCATGTCGTGTGGATGTCCGATCACGCGCGCGAGATGACGGAACGACTGCGCAAACTGGGCGGTGAAGTCGTCGATGGCCACAGGACGCTGTTCGCGCTTGGCGTTGCGGTCGCCCTCGCCGTGATGCGCGAAGGAAGCGAGGTCGTGCTGTTCTTGTCTGGCATCTTGATGCAGGGCGGGGACGGGATGGCAAGCCTCGCGCTTGGTTCTGCGGCGGGAGTTGCATTTGGAGCTGCCGTGTCAGGCATCCTTTATTTCGGATTGGCCACGCTCCCTATCAAGCGCATGTTCTCGCTGACGGGAGCCATGGTGACGCTGCTCGCCGGCGGACTGGCCGCCGAAGCCGTGCATCAGCTGTCCAACGCTGGCCTGTTGACCGTTCTGGATGGAACCATGTGGAACAGCTCTGCGTTGCTGTCCGAAACGAGCTGGGCGGGACGGGTTCTCCACGTGCTCATCGGCTACCGCGACCAGCCAAGTTTCATGCAAGTGATTGCCTACGTGGCAACGGTCGCGACCATCACCGGGCTTGCGAACAGGCACCGCACTTCACGCGCTCATGCAAAGCGTTCATCGGTGGCGGTGGGGCGCTCGTGATGGGCCTATGTTGGCCTGGCCGGAGACAAACGCCCTCTGCGGGCCAGCCCATCGGGACCGGCCAGGCAGCCGCAGCTTATCAAAGGAGCAGGCTCGTTAAGGGGTGAACGAAAATGGGGCACCAAATCCGACGTTAAACCTGCTTTGACCGGAACTGAACGAGCGTAAAACACGCATTTCAGCCGATCTGGGTTAGGCGTACCCGAACATTTTGGTTGTAGACTGCTCGCCAATTGCAGATTCTAACGCTAAACTGTTGAAGTTGTTCGGACAGTGTTACAGACATGCGTCGCACAGCCATAGTCTTGATCTTGTTGCTCTGCATCGGAAGCCTTGCGGCTGCAATCGCAGGTCTCCAGGGAGATTGGCGTTGGATCGGCCTCGACCGCCTGTCGGGTGTCATATTGAAGGATCCCGCTTCTCAAAGCCCCTCGGCATCGTCTGTAGAAGCCACCGCAAAAGAGCTTGCGGCGCTCGAACAGGTAATAAAGCCTGACCAAACCTCAGATGAACCTCGCTTCGATATTGCGCGGATCAATCCGCACGGCAGTTCGGTTTTCGCCGGGCGTGCCGCGGCAGGTGGCGAAGTTATCGTTTTTGCAGATGGCAAGCGCGTCGGATCTGCTCGTACCGATGAAAATGGAGAGTGGGTCCTTGTCTTGGAGCACACATTCGCATCGCCAGATCCGGCCCTGACGCTGCAATTCAATAAAAATCCTGCAAGCGCTGGCGAAAGCTCGCAATTGGAGGCGACCACGGGCGCACCAAACAAAGGTGGTGAGACCGCCTCGAGCATACCTCCCAAACTGGCAGCTGCCAGTGTGACGGCCGCGCTCATGGATGACCTGCGCCAACTTGTTGAACGAGCACGCACTAAGAACGCCAGCGATGGCGCGCACTCATCCAACTTTGCGCCAGATCAGCGCACTCCAACCCAGCAAGAAACAACCAAGAGTTCCAGGCCAGAAAACAGGGGCTCCGCCGACCAAGGCGGGTCGCACGAAGCGACAACAAGCGATGGCTCCGAAGAACCGCGCCAGGAAGAGCAGGTGGCAGCCTCCTCACAAATGCCGCGCGCATCACCAGAAAAGAGC
>JAXGRZ010000135.1:0-7389 GCA_040765305.1 Hyphomicrobiaceae bacterium
AGCGCCGATATCCAGGGCGGCATCGCGCTGTCCGTCGATCTCATTGGCGATCAGGATGGGCTCATCGGCTATCGCGCCAAGCGGCACACCGGGCTTGTCGACGTCGATGCGCCGGGCTCGTGTGCGCTGCTCGATTACTGGGAGCCGATCCATGTGCGGGGCGGCAACCGGCTGATCCTAGATCCGGACCAATTCTACATTCTTGCCTCCAAGGAAGCCGTCCACGTGCCGCCGATGTATGCAGCCGAGATGGTACCGTTCAATCCGCTCGTCGGTGAATTTCGCGTGCATTATGCGGGCTTCATGGATCCGGGCTTCGGCCATGCCGAGGCGGGTGGTTCAGGGGCGCGCGTGGTACTGGAAGTGCGCAGCCACAAGGTGCCGTTCATCCTGGAGGATGGGCAGATCATCGGCCGGCTCATCTATGAGCGCATGGCGGCCAAGCCCGACAAACTTTACGGCCTGGATCTTGGCTCCAATTATCAGGCCCAGGGCCTCAAGCTTTCAAAGCATTTCAAATAAAATATTGAATGGCGCGAACGCCGCGGCACGGGGGCTGCGCAAGCTGTGGCTTGGCTCAAGCGCTGGCAAAGTAGCTGGTGATGAACGTCTCATAGATGTGCGTCAGAGTTTCGAGGTCGGCAGTGCTGACGTGTTCATCGACCTGATGGATCGTCGTGTTGACGAGGCCGAACTCGATCACCGGGCAGTGATCCTTGATGAAACGTGCGTCCGACGTTCCCCCACCGGTGGTCAGCGCCGGACGGCGCCCTGTGGCCGCCTCCACCGCGCTTATCATGGTATCGACGAGCGGTCCGGGTTTGGTGAGAAAGACGTCCCCCGTGCCCGAGAAGGAAAGTTCAATGCGCGCGGCAAGTTCGCTGGCCGCCGCTTGGCAGATCTGGCGCACGTGGTCTTCCAGACGCGGGCGCGTCCAGGCGTTGTTATAGCGCACGTTGAAATGGGCCTCGGCGCGCCCGGGTATGACGTTGGTTGCCGTGTTGGGAACGGAAATCACCGTCACCACGAGCTGTGAGGGCTCGAAGTCGCCGGTACCGGCGTCAAGTGCAGCCGCCGAGAGCCGATCGATGATGCGGGCGAGCTTGGGAACCGGGTTCTCCGCCTTGCTGGGGTAGGCCGCGTGTCCCTGCTTGCCGTGGACGAGAATGTGACCGTTGAGCGAGCCGCGCCGGCCAATCTTGATCTCATCGCCAAGTGCTTGCGGATTGGAGGGCTCGCCAACGACGCATGCATCAATTCGTTCGCCTGTCTCGCGCATCCATTGGAGAACCTTGGCGGTGCCGTTGATGGAGGGACCTTCCTCATCCCCCGTAATGAGGAACGAAATGGCGCCGGGCAACGTGCCACCCGTCTTTTCAAGGTAGCGCATCGTGGCGGCCAGAAAACAGCCCACGCCCCCCTTCATATCGACGGCACCGCGACCGTAGAGGATGCCGTCGCGAATCTCCGCCGCGAATGGCGGCATCGTCCAGGCGTCGAGATGGCCGGGAGGAACAACGTCGGTATGACCGGCAAAGCAAAGATTGGGGCCATTGCCACCTATTCGTGCGTAGAGGTTCTCGACGTCGGGTGTTCCCGCATCCGTGAAGGTCATGCGGTGGCAAGCAAAGCCAGCGGCAGCAAGAACGTTCTGCACAAGCGTCAACGCACCGCCCTCTTGGGGGGTGATGCTCGGGCAGCGGATCAGAGCCTGCGTCAGTGCAACCGGGTCTTTGGCGTCAAGCGTCATCTTGTGTCCTTTGCTCAGGCTTTGCTCAAGCCCTGGAGCAGGCGTTCACGAATATCATGGGTGCCGAACCGTTGTCATATCGGTCCGCTGTTATAGCCGATCATGACCGGAGGCGCTGCCCAGATTGCCCCCGCCATCATCGGCAAGTGGATCGGGGCCATAAGGGTTTGGTCCGGCGGTGCCGCGCAGGAAGCCATTGTCGATCAATACGATCAACATGATTGATGCCACTGCGGAGATGAAAGCCAGCTCAAAGAATGTCGGAACGGAACTCGCCATGACCAACCGGCTGTGGTCGAGCACAATGTAGAAAAGGAACACCGCTGCGTATCCGTAAGGCAGCCACTGTGGCCAGTTGCGGTCATTGAACCGCTTCACCGTGACCGCCGTCTCGGGAATGAGCAGTGCGATGTTGAAAAGGGTTTCCGCCAGATTCGGACCTCGTTGGGCGATCAATTCGGAAAACCAGGACATCGGATTGGCCAGGAAGGATGTGGCCAGGGAAGCCAGGATGAGCGGCCCCATGGCCAGCCACCATTGTCGGCGGCTGATGCGTCCGTCGAAGCTGAAGAAGAGGTACTTCCAGGTCATCGTTTGCGTCATGCGTCTTCAATTGTGCGTCGGTTGAACGATCACAGCACCACGCGCTCCGATGGGTCGGATGAGCGCTCTCATTTCGTTGTCTGTCGTGTTGTGTTCGACGAACCGGCGGCCCTTTTGTCAAAAAATGCTCTAGCTCTTTGGTTTGTCGCATTTTCCGCGACGAACCGGTGTCCATTTCGTCGGAAAATGCTCCGGCTTCTTGTTGGGTCGCAGTTTCTGCGACGAACCGGTATCCACTTCGTCGGAAAATGCTCCAGTTGAGGGCGTGGATCAAGCCGAGTGAAGGCCGGTGCGTGCAAGAATGATCCGGGTCAGGATCTGGATCATTCCTGGTGGTGTTGCGGGGCTTAACGGTGCAAGACCGACGGGTCGGCGGTCCCCATCGATGGATTTCCCGCCTGCGCGGCGGGCTTGGTCGGGAATGGGCATCGTAGCGGTGTTGGCTGGAACGGAGCGGTGTTGGAGGGCGGGTCAAGACGCCGTGCGCGTCAGTTCGTAGACCTTGAGGTTGGCATAAGCGATGGCGTGCAACGTGGTGTCGAGGCCGGCCGCACGCACACGCTCGAGCATATCGCCGACGATGTGGTCGGCTTCCACAGGTCCGCCGCGCTCCATGTCGCCCAGCATTGAGGCGGCAAAAGTGGAACTGGTGTCAGCGAACATGGTGCGCCACTGGTCGAGCAGGTTGGCCGGGACGGGGTGGCCTGCGTGCGCGGCCGCAGCGGCATTGAGCTCCAGCATGCGGCGGGAGAAATCCGCACCACCCGGCGCCCGGGCAATCGCTCCAACGGGCGCGCGCATCAGCGTTGTCATGGCAGCAAGCGTTGCCAGCATGACGACCTTTTCCCATAGTTTCTGCATGATCTCAGTGCTGGCGGTCGGCGTCGTCTTGGCGCGTTCCAATGCCGATACGAGTTTTGACACCCGCTCCGTCATGCCGCCGTCCTGCTCGCCGAGGGTGAAGAATTGCCAATCGTTGAGATGCTCGATCGTGCCGTCCGCGGTCTGGCGAACCTGCAGGCTGACGCTGCCGGGAAGGATCTGCGCGCGTGAAAATCTTGAATTGAGGCGCTCGATGTGGGCAAGGCCGTTGAGCAGGGGAACGATGGCGGTTTGCGGCCCGACGACCGGGGCGATGGTCTCCATCGCCGCATCGAGGTCATAGGCCTTGCAGGTCAACAGCAGATAGTCGGGCGCGGCACCAGTGATCTCAGCGGTCGTGTGCGCAACAACCGGCATGCCCTTGATGTCGCCATGGGGACTTTTCACCGACAGGCCGTCGCGCATCAGGATGGATTTGCGCGTTTGGCGAACCAGAAACGTGACATCGGCTGCATCGTTCTCGATGAGTCGGGCGCCGAAATAGCCGCCGACGCCACCGGCTCCCAGAATGATGATGCGTGGCTTGGACATGGCGGTTGGTATCCGATCGTTGGGTGTTGGGCGTTGCGGAATTAGAGCATGTTTAGCTGAAGTGTGTGCGGTTCAGTGTGAAAAACACGGCTCAAGTCAAACAACCGGATCGTGTTCGTGTTTCCAAGAAACACACACGGTCTGGGGAACGGGTGGCGCGGAGGGTTCTTTGGACGCGCCGTGATGAGATGCGCCGTGATGAAACGAAAAGGGCTGCCGTTTTCCGGCAGCCCCGATTTCATCGCGTCATGCGATTCCAGTCAAACGACTCAGACATTGATCGAGCCGTTGATCCAATCCTCAAGGCGCTTTTTCTGCACCAGTGCACCGGTGTGCGACGCTGCGACCTGCCCACCTTGGAAAATCATCAAGGTCGGCATGGCGCGAATACCGTAGCGGGTGGTGATCTGCGGGTTCTGGTCAACGTCGAGCTTGACGATCTTGACCTTGCCCTTCAGCTCCTGCGCAACCTGATCGAGCGCCGGGGCCATGGCTTTGCAGGGGCCGCACCATTCGGCAAAGAAGTCAACGACCACCGGTTCGGTGGACTTTAGTACTTCTGCCTCGAACGTCTTGTCCGATACGGCATGCGTCATCATGTGTCTCCTTCAGCGATTGCCGGGTTGCGGCGTCTGGTTCGCATTGTAACGTGATTTTCCGGGAAGGTAGGGAGCGGCCTAGGGCACGTCAAGGTTGGTTGTGCCCAGATCCCAGAGCTTGCGCTCATAAGTTATTAGTGTGGCGTCCGAAATCTCCATCAGGCGCGGACCGTCGGTCCACAAAATCGCCCCCTTCATCGCCTTTTGGGGGAACATTTGGGCGAGTGCGAGGCGATAGGCAGCAAGTTGCAGCAGATATGCATCGGCAACCTGTGAGGCTTCGCGTGGCGGCGGCCGGTTGGTCTTGTAATCGATGACATAAACGGTGTCCGCTTCGACGGCGAGGCGGTCGATCTGGCCGTTCAGTTTCAACGCAGGGCCGCGGCCATCGGGCCTGGGGATCTCGGCGGCAATGGCGACTTCAGCCTGGCTTTGGGGACCAAACAGCGGGGCGAATTCTGGTGACGTGAGAATGGCAAGTGTCTCACGCACGATGCTGCAGCGGACTGCCGGCGCTAGCTCGTGGCCGCGCCTCTCCACGAAGGCCGCCGCGGTCTTGTCCCAACGGTCCTTTGGGATCGAGGGCAGATGTTGAAGCAGGGTGTGGGTCAACGTGCCGCGCAGGAAGCGATTTCCGGTGGTGAGCACCAACGGGCGGGTGGCCGGGGGCTCGTCCGCCTTGCTGCGCTCGCTCGGCGGCGGCGTGATGGGTTCGCCCGCCTCGTCGACATCGTAGGGCGCCAGACGCGATGGGGCGAGCGGCATGGTCAGCTGGGGCTCGCGCGGGGCAGCCGTTCGCGCCCATGTTTCAAGCGGTGCGGCGGGGTGCGCCTGCGCCAGTCTCGTATCGGGCTTTTTGGCTGTCGCGGTCTGCTTTGAAGCATAGCGCCAGACGGTGCGGCTGGCCCCTTCGTCGATGGGCTCAAGGATGCCATCAAGGCCGGTGCGGATGAGGTCGTACCAGCTCTCGGGCGAGCGCTTCTGCTTGCCCTCGAAGCCGGCGACATAGAGCCGGTCCCGGGCCCGCGTCATGGCGACGTAGAGCAGGCGATTGCGCTCTTCGCGCTCGCGTTCCTTGACGGCTTCGCGGCCGGTGGCAATCGGTGCCAGCTGACCGCTATCCTTGATCTGCCAGATGAACGCCTGCGGGGTCTCTTGCGCCGCTGACGGCATGGAAGCTGGCGGCAAGGAGAGCGGATAAAGGCTGGTGGTGCGGCCAACGCCGCTGGTCGAGCAGGTGTCGGGCAGGAAGACCACGGGGGCTTCGAGGCCCTTGGCGCCGTGCACGGTCATGATGCGAACCTCGTCGCGGCCATGCTCCATGTCGCGTTTGATTTCGCGGTTGGCCTCGCTCAGCCAGTTGAGAAATCCAGTCAGTGATGGTGGGGCTGAATCGTCAAAGGCGATGGCAAGGTTGAGCAACTCGTCGAGGCTATCGGCGGCCTCAGAGCCCAGCCGGGTCAACAGGCGCCCGCGCATGCCGTCACGATCGAGCACGCCCGCCAGGAACTCGAAGGGAGGCAGGAAGTCGGCGCGGCGGCGCCAGTCGCGCAGCAGGCTCGCCGCCTCTTCGAAGGCCGGGCTGGCACTGCGCTGATCGAGCAGTGCCGTCCACAACGCGCCCTTGCGGCCATGGGCGATGGCGAGCAATTGCTCATCGTTGAAGCCGAACAGCGGGCTTTTGAGAACATTGGCAAGCGCTAGATCATCCTCGGGCAGGGTGAGGAAATCGCCCAGGGCAACGAGGTCCTGCACGGCAATCTGATCGGCAAGCGCCAGGCGGTCGGCTCCGGCCACGGGGATGCGGCGGGCTTTCAGCGCGCCAACCATGGGCTGCGTGAAAGGATGGCGTTTGCGCACCAGAATGAGAATGTCGCCAGGCGTGATGGGGCGGCCTTCCGACAGCAGCATTTCGCCGCCAGTCACCATCTGCGCGATGCGATCGGCGATGCGGTTGGCCAGCCGCACTGCTGGGGGCGTGTTGTCGGTCTCTTCGCCATTCGGGGGTAACCAGGGGTCATGCTTTTGCGTTTCGGCGACCTGTTCGGTGTCCCAGACCTCGACAAGGCCGGCATGGCCGATCCGGTGGGCAGCGTGGACGACCGGTGAGGCGGGGGCCCTGGTGCTGGAATCGGGCGCTAAATTCGCGGTAAGGCCCGGCGTGCGCTGGTGATCGGCGAAGACGCGATCAACGGCCTCGAGAACCGGGGCGACGGTGCGAAACGACAAGGTGAGCGGAATGGTCTGCCAGGTCACGCCCGCGGCCTGCGCGCGCGCGCCGAAGGTTTTGCCCATGCGGGCGAACTGCTCGGGGCGCGCACCCTGGAAGCTGTAGATCGATTGCTTCTCGTCGCCGACCGCAAACAAGGTGCGCGGCAGCGCCGGCACGGCATCTGACACGCTATGTGGCGTGGCATTTGGCGCCGCATTGGCTGGTGTCTCGCGGGCGCCCGCACCGGCGAAAAACTCCGTCGCCAGCGCTTCGACGATGCGCCACTGCTCGGGGCTGGTATCCTGGCTTTCGTCGACGAGAATGTGATCAAGGCCGCCGTCGAGTTTGTAGAGCACCCACTGCGCCGAGCCCGAGACCTGCAACAGGGCGACGGTGTGGCGAATGAGATCTTCAAAGTCGAGCGCGGCGCGGCGCGCCTTCAGCCGCTGATAGCGCGTCAGAACCGCGTCAGCCAGGCGCATCAAGGCCAGCGTGGCGTCGATCGCATCAAGCGCGCGGGGCTGTGTGGTCAGTTTGGCAAAATCATCGCGCGCCCGGCAGAGCTGGTCGGTAAGGCCCGGCTCGGCCAAGCGCACGTTCTTTGTAATGAACTGCTTGTCGGAGCGCGGCGTGCTGTCCTTGGTCAGAAGGGCCTCGAACAAGGCGGCGATGCGTTCACTGTCGCTGGTGCTTCGTGCGGCCCGCGCCAGCGCCTCGCCGAGGCGATTGTCGGTGCTCTTGTCGCTGGCGGCCAGAATCTGTGCGGCATGGGCGGCGAGCTGAGGCGAGATAATCTGCGCACGCTGCGCGTC
>JAXGRZ010000136.1:0-7145 GCA_040765305.1 Hyphomicrobiaceae bacterium
GAAATCGAGAATTATCCGGGCGCCGTCCTGTTCATCGACGAGATCCACACCGTGATCGGTGCCGGGGCGACGTCGGGGGGCGCCATGGATGCCTCCAACCTCCTGAAGCCGGCCTTGCAGTCGGGCACGGTGCGCTGCATCGGGTCGACCACCTACAAGGAATATCGTCAGCACTTCGAGAAGGATCGCGCCCTGGTGCGCCGGTTCCAGAAAATCGACGTCAAGGAGCCGACCGTTGAGGATACGATCGAGATCCTCAAGGGGCTGAAGCCGTACTTCGAGGACTTCCACAATCTCAAGTACACCAACGATGCGATCAAGGCGGCGGTGGAGCTTTCGGCCAAGTACATCCACGACCGCAAGCTGCCCGACAAGGCGATTGATGTGATCGATGAGACCGGCGCTTCGCAGATGCTGGTGCCCGATGGCAAGCGCAAAAAGAAGATCGGCGTCAAGGAGATCGAGGCCACGGTGGCGACGATGGCGCGCATTCCGCCCAAGACCGTCACCAAGTCGGATGCGGAAGTGATCGGCAACCTGGAGAAGGATCTCAAACGCCTGGTGTTCGGTCAGAGCCGGGCCATCGAGGCTCTTACCTCCTCGATTAAGCTTGCGCGCGCGGGTCTGCGCGAACCTGAAAAGCCGATCGGCTGCTATCTGTTCTCCGGCCCCACCGGCGTCGGCAAGACCGAGGTTGCAAAGCAGCTTGCCAGCCTGATGGGTGTGGAGCTGTTGCGCTTTGACATGTCGGAATACATGGAGAAACACACCGTTTCGCGGCTGATCGGTGCGCCGCCGGGGTATGTCGGTTTTGACCAGGGTGGCCTGCTGACCGACGGTATCGACCAGCATCCCCATTGCGTGCTGCTGCTCGATGAGATCGAGAAGGCGCATCCTGACCTGTTCAACATCCTGCTGCAGGTGATGGATCACGGCAAGCTGACCGATCACAACGGCAAGTCAGTCGATTTCCGTAACGTCATTCTCATCATGACGACGAACGCGGGTGCATCCGACATGGCGCGCCCGCCGATGGGCTTCAACCGTGCCAAGCGCGAAGGCGAGGATACCGATGCGGTCAATCGCCTGTTCACGCCTGAATTCCGCAATCGCCTCGATTCGGTCATTGCGTTCGCGGCGCTGGCGCCTGACGTCATCGCCAAGGTGGTGGAGAAATTCATCTTCCAGCTCGAGGCCCAGCTTGCCGACCGCAGCGTGACGATCGAACTGACGGAAGGTGCGCAAAAATGGATTGCGGAGAAGGGTTACGATGAGAAGTTCGGTGCCCGACCACTGGCGCGCGTGATCCAGGAGCACATCAAGCGTCCGCTTGCTGAGGAGCTGCTGTTTGGTCAGCTTGAAAATGGCGGCACGGTGCGGGTGCTGGTTGAAGGCGAGGGGCAAGATTCCAAGCTTGCCTTCGAGTACCTGCCGCTCGACCCGGCCAAGCGTCCCAAGGCCGGGAGCCGCGATGAGGATGAGGACGACGACGACAAGCCGCAGGAGGCCCTGGTCGGCGCAACGCCGCGCAAGGCGCTGCCCGGTCCGAAGGACAAGAAGGACAAGGGCGGGACGGCCCCGCGCGGGGGCAGTGTGCCGAGCGTGCCGCGCACCAAGAAAGGCGAATGAGCGGGCAGCTCCAGGCTGCAATACGCATCGCAGGAAATGGGAACCGCCAGCCCCGCTGGCGGTTCTTTTGCTTGCGTGAGGGCTTTAACCCTAGAGCGCTTTTCGTTCCGATGGAATCGGATCGGCGCTCTAGCTCTTTGGTTTGTCGCATTTTCTGCGACGAACCGGTGTCCACTTCAGCTCAACATGCTCGAAGTGTCAGACGTCAGCCTTTAGCGTGCGATGTGGTGGTAGGTGAGCGCCAAACGCAAGGCTCGTATGTTTGAAGTGCATAGGGTGGGTGCGCACGTGCTTCCATATCGAACAATCACGAATTAGGGTTGGCTTCCTTCCTCCTCATTCTTTCCAAGAACATCACACGTGATCCCTGACGACGACTACGAGCTGCCGATGCCGGAGCCTGCCGATCGTGGCTGGCAAGGCGCGACGCGTATGCGGGCGTTCTGGCGGGGCATGGCGGTGGTCTTTTCGACCCCCGGCGTCATCTTGTTTGCCTCATCTGCAGGATTTGGGGCGTTGGCGCGAGATGCCGGCATTTCCATTGCCAATTCGATCTACATGATGGGCATCCTGTTTGCTCTGCCCGCGCAGGTCGTTCTGCTTGACCAGATCGCGCGCGGCGCATCGCTGACCGCTGGCGCCTTGGCGGTGTCATTGACGGGGATGCGGCTGCTGCCGATGAGCGTCGTCCTCATGCCGCTGCTGAAGGGGGCGCACTCGGGACGCTGGCGGTATCTGGTGGCGGGACACTTCATCGCCGTCACCGCGTGGATGGAAGGCTGGAGACGCTTGCCGCACGTGCCGACACCATTGCGGATGAATCATTTCATCGGGATCGGTTCGGGGCTGCTGCTCGCAACGCTCGTGGGCACATTTGCGGGTTTCGAGATTGCCGGAAAAGTGCCACCGGTCATTGAAGCAGCGCTGTTGTTTCTCACCCCGATCTATTTTCTGCTGTCTCTCATCGCGACCGCCTCGGGCCGCTCGGACCTGATGGCGATTGCGTTTGGCGCGATGCTGGGGCCACCCCTCTACCTGATGACACCAGGCTTCGACCTGCTGCTCGCCGGGTTGATCGGTGGCACGGGCGCGCATTTCCTGGCAAAGGCGAGGGGCGCACGATGAGCGGGCCTGAAGCTGCTACAGTCGTAGCCGTAGCCGTGACGCAGCTGCCCGATGGCTGGACCCTGGCGCTTATTCTGACGGCCATCTCTCTGCTTGTTCACGAACCATGGCGCTGGGTTGGCATGTTCCTGGGGCGGAACCTGGACATCAATAGCGATCTTTTCCGCTGGGTAAGGTCGGTTTCAACCGCACTGGTGGCGGCGCTGGTCATGCGGCTGCTGGTCTTCCCAGCGGGTGCGCTGCAAAGCGTCTCGATTGGTGTGCGCGCGCTTGCCGTGGTGGCAGGGCTCGGGCTGTTCTTTGCAAGCGGCCGGCGGCTTGCGGTCGGCGTGCTGGGGGCGGCCGGCGTGCTCGTTGCGCTCCGTTTGATGCAGGGATGAAGCGCTCATGCATGTCGCGCAAAAGTGTGCAGCGGTTTTGCGGGTGACGACATGCATCCAAGAAAAAGCCCATGTCGCGCAAAAGTGCGAAGCGGTTTTGCGGGTAACGACATGCATAAAAAGCAGAGACTTAAAGCGTCAGAAGCTGATCTGAAGGATCGCGACACGTTCTAAGAGATGATCAGTGGCGTTTGGTGGACGAAGGCCCGGTCACGGATTTCGTCGGCGATGAAGCGGGCGACGTCGGCGCGGGCGATGGTCTTGAAGTCCCAGTCGCGAGGATCGACGAGGGCACGGTAGCGCCCCGTCACGGGGGCGGAGACCAGAACGCCTGGACGCGCGATGGTCCAATCGAGGCTGGAGCGGTGCACGATCTGCTCTTGCACATCCTTGTCGTCATAAAGGCGCTTCAGGACCATCGGAAACATCACGCTGTCGTAAAGGATGCCGAAGTGGCCGCGGCTGTCACCCGCGCCCAGCCCTGTCACACAGATGAGACGGCGTGGACCACGCTCGGCCATCAGGTCGACGATGTTGCGCGTCGCGCGCGAAAAGAGGTTCGTGCCGGAAAGCATCGTGGCAAGGTTCATCGCGACACCCAGCGTGAGCACGACGGCATCGACCCCGGCAAGCGCGCGCGCCACGTCGGTCTTGTTGAGGGCATCGCCCGTGACCTTTTCCAGATTGGGATCATTGATTGGAATGCGCGGCGCCGAACGGGCGAAGGCGCGCACGCGATGACCATCGCCAAGCAGCACCCTGACGCTCTCCAATCCAATTCCCTGGCTGGCACCGATGACGAGGACCGTGGACATCCATCAACCCTGCCGTTGAGACGGTTCAGATCTTAATACGCACAAAACGCCGGGTGCGCGGCGTGTCCGCAAGACAGCCGGAGTGATCGTTGGAGGCATCATAGGCGGGTTTGTGCCTCCCGTCACCGAAGCGGTGCGCCGTCTTGCGGATACTGCCCGCGACAGTCTTTCTGGACCATCATTCTGATCAAAAGGGCGGACGTTGCCGGCCCTCGCCATTGGATAAGTGCAAGGACAACACGATGCGGGATAGTTTCAGGTCGCTCTCCGAAAGGGCTGCTGCGCAAATCAACGAGATCATGCCCTGGGACCTGCAAGCGATGCTGATGAGGCCGAGCGATGTAATGGTGCTCGATGTGCGCGAGCGGGCCGAGTTCGAGGCGGCCCACATCAAGGGTGCGCTCAATGTGCCGCGCGGCATTCTGGAGGCGGCTTGTGAGTGGGACTATGCCGAGACCGAACCGGAGCTGGTGAGTGCGCGCCAGCGGCCGATCATTATCGTGTGCCGGTCAGGCAACCGCAGTGCTCTTGCAGCGCTCGTCATGAGGGCGATCGGCTATGAAAATGTGGCGTCCATGAAGCTTGGCATCAAGGGCTGGAACGATGGCGATCTGCCGTTGGTCGACTGCCGTGGCGTGAGTGTCGATCCCGATGATGCAGCGCACCTCATTGAGCCGCGGCTGGCGCCCGAGCAGATCAATCCGGCATGCGACAAGTCCTGACAGCAGGTGAGGCGAACGCGCGATCAGTTTTCCAGCGTTGCTTTCAATGCAGCGCGGATCTTGTCGGCGTTGGCGGCAAGCACCTCGTTCTTTTCCATGCCGCCCTCGTGGCGCTTCAGCGGCACACCCTCGTGGCGCGGGATCACGTGGACGTGCAGGTGGAATACGGTCTGCCCGCCGGCGGGCTCGTTGAACTGCATGATCGCGATGCCATCGGCCGCAAAGGCGGTCTTCACCGCTTGGGCGATGCGCTGGGTGAAAGGCAGCAGCTTTTGCAAAACTTCCCCGTCGGCATCGAGCAGGTTGCGTGAAGGGGCTTTCGGGATAATCAGCGTATGGCCTGGGGCCTGCGGCATCACATCCATGAAGACGATGAAATCGTCGTTCTCGTAGATCTTGTGGCAGGGGATCTCGCCACGCAGGATCTTGGCGAAGATGTTGGTATCGTCATAGGCGGGCGCGTCGGTCATGTCGCTCATCGGGCTCATCTTTGTCGCAACGCTGTGAATACGGCGTCATGATGCTTCGGCTTTGTCGCATTTTCCAGGGCGAACCAGCGTCCACGTCGTCGGAAATTGCAGATCCTTGGTCTGGTCGCATTTTCTTCGACGAACCGGTGTCCACTTCGTCGGAAAATGCAGATCCTTGGTTTGGTCGCATTTTCTTCGACGAACCGGTATCCACTTCGTCGGAAAATGCTCTAGCATATTTCGCGCAGGAAGGAAGCGTCGGCCGTGAGGCACCAAGCCGATGCGGTTCCAAGCCCGTGTGGTCGCGAAGCCGTGAGGCCGTGCGCTTGCAAAGGCTCGTTGCTACTCACGGCGCCTTCTTGAAGGGGCCTGCCAGCGCCAGTTCGGTGTTGATCTGGGCAATCGCCTCGCGCTCATGATCGAGATAGTGACCAACAGCGCGGCGCAAGCCTGGATCGGCGATCCAGTGGGCCGAATAGGTGGTGACGGGCTGATAGCCGCGCGCCAGCTTGTGCTCGCCCTGGGCGCCCGCCTCGACGCGCGCCAAGCCGCGGGCGATGGCGGCGTCGATGGCCTGATAATAGCACAGCTCGAAATGCAGGCAGGGGCGGTATTGGCTGGCGCCCCAGTAGCGCCCGTAAAGGCAATCGCCGCCGATCATGTTGAGCGCGCCGGCAATCGGCTGGCCGTCGGCCTCGGCGAAAATCAACAGGCAATGCTCGCTCATCGCTTCGCCCAGCAATGAGAAGAATGCGCGGTTGAGATAGGGTTGTCCCCATTTGCGCGCGCCGGTGTCCATGTAGAAGGCGAAAAAGCAATCCCAGTCGGCCTCGGTGATATCAGCACCGGTGACGTGGCGGATGGTCAAACCGTTCAGTGCTTCTGCGCGCTCCTTGCGGACCTGCTTGCGTTTGCGCGAGGCGAGTTCGGCGAGGAAATCGTCAAAATTCGTGTAGCCGTTATTGGTGAAATGAAACTGCTGTCCGGTGCGCAGCAGATATCCCATCGCGCCGAGTTTTTGCCAGGACGGTTCATCCAGGAACGTGATGTGAAGCGATGAGGCGTCCAGATGCTCGCCAACGGTGCGGGCTGTTTGCGCCAGCCTGACAAAATTTTGCTGCAGGTTGTCAGGGCGCACGAGCAGGCGTGGCCCGGGTACGGGCGTGAAGGGTACGGCGCACTGCAGCTTGGGGTAATAGCGCCCGCCAGCGCGCTGATAGGCGTCGGCCCAGGCGTGATCGAAGACGTATTCGCCCTGGCTGTGTGTTTTCAGATAGAGCGGCATCAATCCAGCGATGCCGGTTTCATCCTCGATGACGAGATGGCGCGGATACCAGCCGGTGCCCTGGCCGACCGAGCCGGAGCGTTCCAAGGCATTGAGGAAAGCGTGAGCAACAAAGGGATTGAACGTTGCCGCGTGTGGATTGGCAAGCCGGTCCCATGTGGCCGCGTCGATCTCGCTGATTGATCCAACGATCGTGGCCTTGGCTGTCGCTGCATCGTCAGGGGCTGGTGTCGTCGGATCAGGCACGCTTGTTACACCAGGAAGCCTTCAAAAATCGGCGCATCGGCAAACTGCCTGGCGGTGCGCATGTCGGCCTCGTTACGGACCGTCCAGGTCAATACGGGCAGGCGCTGCACCTCGCGCACGTAGCGCGTCACCGGTGTCGGCAGTGCCGTCACGTCATAAGCATAGAAACTGGGGTCGACGGGCGCCGATTCAAGGAGGTGTGTCAGCCGCTCGGCGCGCTGGCGTGTGATGATCGTCTCCCACCAGTGGTCATCGCCAGCGGTGGCCAGATAGTTTCCCGATACGATGCCACGTGGAATGCCCGGGGCCAGATCCTTGAGCACGCTCATGACGGCAGGATCGAAGGACATGAGCGCGATGGGGCCCTTGTGCTCAGTTGCGAGGCGGGCAGCCTCGCTGAGGAATTCGATGTCGGGCGGTTGCCATTCGCTTTTCACTTCGACGAGAAGCGGTACATCGTGGCCGGCGAGCGC
>JAXGRZ010000137.1:0-7118 GCA_040765305.1 Hyphomicrobiaceae bacterium
AAAATCGCTGAGCGCAGGCCCGACAACGTGCGCTCAAGCCATTCGATCGCCGGCAGATCGAGATGGTTGGTCGGCTCATCGAGCAGCAGCACATCGGGACGCGCGGCAATCGCCTGCGCCAGGGCAGCGCGGCGCGCCTCGCCCCCCGACAATCGCCCCACGGCCTCCTCTCCGCTCAGGCCGAGGTCCGCCAGGACCTGGCGCGCGACGTGCGGATCATCGGTCGGCTTGAGGCCAGCTTCGACAAAGTGCGCCGTGGTCTCAAAGCCTGAAAAATCGGTCTCCTGGGCAAGGTAGCGAACGACAGCACCGGGATGAAGGAAGCGCTCGCCTGAATCAGGCTTCACCTGCCCTGCCGCGATCTTCAGCAGCGTCGACTTCCCCGAACCGTTCCGGCCGACAAGCGCAATGCGATCTCCCGGTGCAACGATGAGATCGGCCTGCGTCAACAGCGGTGTGCCGCCGAATGTCAAGGCGATGGCCTGGAGTGTCAGTAAGGGGGCTGCCATGTTCAAATCTCCAGGCGAATGGGCAAGGCACTTATCGCACCGGGCAGATGCGCCGACATCGGAGCCGCATGGCACTGGAACAAAGACGGGTTCATGATTTTCCGGTGTTGTCTGCTGTCGCCTGCCGTGGCGAAATTCCACTGTCGTGCGGACGGGTGACAGGCTGAGTGGGCGTTCTAAGCCTCTTTTTGCCCCGATGGAATGAGATTGACGCTTTGGTCATTTGATTTGTCGCATTTTCTGCGACAAACCGCGTCAATGCCGATACGGCACCGATACCCACTGAAACAACCTGCGGCCCGATGGACCTTGCTCACCACGACCGTTCAACCCGATAATGCGAGAAACACGGAAAAAATAATGAACACGGGGGCTCAGGCCGCGCGAAGGATACAATGAGCCAGGTTCCCGATCGCAACCCTAACGCCTGGGAAATGGCGCCTCTCCGCGCTGATGCACCGGACAACCGGAGGTAATCGTGAAAATTCAGTGTGAAGCATGTCACAGCGAACGCGACATTGACGTTTCTGCACCGACGCTGCTGAAGCATGCGCTCCCCAAGGGCTGGCGACCGCGCCGCATCGACGGACGGGTCTACATCCTGTGCGATGTGTGCGGAAATCTGCGCCAATTCGTCGGCGGGCCATCGCCCTACCTCAAGGAGCGTCTTGGGCTCGTCGGCCAGCACTTCGAGATCGAAACGCCAGAGTATAGCGACATCCCCGATGATTGGTTCGATCACTGTCGTGGCAATCCGTCACGACGGTCCTCACCGACGAAGTAGCGGGGGGTTCAAGTTGCCGTCGCCTGCGATTATGCCGCCAAAGACGATTGCAACGGGGCGCAAGCATGCTGCACCGCGCGGCAGACTGATGCACTATGAACGTGTTGTCAGCTCGATTGGTGGCGAACCGGCGGCCACTTCGTCGGAAAATGCTTTGGGGAACGCATCATGCCCGTGACGACAGCCCAGGTAACGCTCGTGCCTGACGAGCAAACGTTCGAGATTGTCGGCAATGAATCAATCCTCGAAGCGGGCCTCAGGGCAGGTTTGCCGTTGCCTTATGGATGCTCGAACGGCACCTGCGGGGATTGCAAGTGCCGCGTCGTGTCCGGAGAGGTCGTCAAGATGCAACCGCACGACTACATGCTGAGCAGCGCCGATCGCGCGCAAGGTTACGTTCTCTCCTGCTCCTATGCCGCAGTTGGTGACATCACGTTGGAAGTACCTTTAGGTGGCGCCAGCGACATTCCCGAACAGACGATCAAGGCGCGCGTGCGCGAGGTGGAGCTGCTCGGCGAACGGCGCATCGCCGTGCATCTCATCACATCACGCGCCGAACGCATGCGCTATCTGGCCGGCCAGAAACTGGAAATCACGGTCAATGGAGAGAGCCGCCTGGTGCCGGCGGCAAGCTGTCCGTGCGATGAGCGCCGCATTGAGGTTCATGTGTTGTGTGATGCGCCGGCGGAAACGGCGCAAGGGCCATATTCGTCCCTGGTGGCGAACGCCCAGGTTTCGCTGCGCGGCCCGTTCGGCAGCTTTGTTCTCGATGACAGCTCCGAGCGGCCGATCATCATGGTGGCCGAGGGTGCCGGATTTGCCCAGATCAAGAGCATTCTCCAGCATGCGCTTTCACTGGAGAATGCACCGTCCATCTTGCTGGTGCGGCAGGTCTCGACCGAAGGCTCGTACCAGGAAAACCAGCTCAAGTCCTACGCCAACGCCCTCGATCATTTCCGTTACGTGACGTTGGCAGCCGATAGCCCACGCAGCGCCATTATGGAAGCCATCGCGGCGGAAGCGGTCGACCTATCGGATTACGACATCTATACCGTCGGCTTTCCTGATTTCGTCGAAGCGTTGCGCGTGCAATGCCGCGATGCCGGCCTTGCCGAGCAGCAATGGCATTGCGAGGTTGCCGTATAGCGCGGCGCATTGGCGCCGGGCCGCAGTCGCGGCCTGAGCGCCAGCGCGCCAAGCCCGCGCCAAGCCAGGCCGAAGGCCGGTGCGGCTGGTGAGCGATAACAGATAGGATCGATTCCGTCTCAAGCGGAAACGATCTAAGACGGACAGAGTGCGAGGTCTTGCGCGTCACCAATACGGATCTCGACAACATCGAGGGTGTTCTGGAAGGCGTGCTGGCAAAACTTGAAGGTGCCACTGAGTAACCGGCATCGCCAAAAGCAGCCCCTCACCCCGACCCTCTCCCCGCCTGCGGGGAGAGGGGGAAGTGAGCGCCATCGCTTTGGCTGCACCGGAAAGACCTCGCCCCGCGTGCGGGGAGAGGGGGATGCACACGGCCACCGCACGCAATTCCCTCTCCCCGTCCTTACGGGGAGAGGGTTAGGGTGAGGGGCAGCTGCGGCCTGAGCGCCAATGCGCCGCGCCCGCGCCAAGCCGGGCCGAAGGCCGATGCGGCTCGTGAGCGACAACAGATCAGAGCGCTTCCGCCTCAAGCGGAAACGATCTAAGTGCTACAGTCCCGCGCAAGCCGTGCAGGGCGCTGATCGGTAAGGAGCACAAGATGGAGCCGAATTTCTGGCTGGAGAGATGGGACAAGGGCGAAACAGGCTGGCACCGCGAGGATGTGCATCCTGAACTGATTACGCATTGGTCAGCTCTTGGCGTCTCCCCGCGCGCGCCCGTGCTGGTGCCACTGTGTGGAGCCTCGCTGGACATGGCGTGGCTGGCTAATCAAGGACACGAGGTGATCGGCGTCGAACTGTCGCAGAGCGCAGTGGAGCAGTTCCTCGCCCGCCATCGCGTTCGCCATGTCGTCATGGACGAGACCGGCTTTCGCACCTATCTTGGCGGTCGCTATCAGCTCTGGTGCGGCGATTTCTTCGCGCTTCCCGCTGATGTCTTTGCCAGCGCTGGCGCCGTCTATGACCGCGCAAGCCTCTTCGCCTTCCCCCCTGACATGCGCAAACGTTATGCCGCCACGCTCAGTGAGCGCCTCAAGCCGGGCACGAAAATCCTGCTCATCTCGCTCACCTACAATGAAGCGGAAATGGAAGGGCCGCCGTTCTCCGTCCCCGATGGGGAGGTTCGCGCACTGTTTCGCGATTGTTTCGACATCACCGAGATTGAGACAACCGACGTTCTGGCCAGGAACGAGGGATTGCGCAAACGCGGATTGACCGCCCTCACTGAAACCACGTACCTCCTGACACGCAAGTCGTGAGCGCAAGACAGCCCTCCACATGACAGAACGCACCGCTCCATTGCCCAATCGCCGCCTGCTGCTCGTCGTCGCCGTCGCCCTCATCGACGACGCAAACCGTGTCCTCATCTCGAAGCGGCCGGAAGGAAAACAGCTCGCCGGTCTGTGGGAGTTTCCTGGCGGCAAGATTGATCCTGGCGAAACGCCCGAGGAAGCGTTGATCCGCGAATTGCGCGAAGAACTCGACATTGAGCTGTGCCGCACGTGCATCGCGCCACTAACATTCGCCAGCCACACCTACGACGACTTTCATATCCTGATGCCGCTTTATATTTGCCGCACCTGGGATGGCGAGATCACCCCGCGTGAGGGCCAGGAGATCGCGTGGACGCGCGTCAATCACCTGCAGCGCTATTCCATGCCGCCAGCCGATGCACCGCTGATTCCAGCACTCTGTGATCTGCTGGGGTGAGCCGCCTGCACGATTGCAGGACAAGCAGCACATTGCGCTGAAGCGTTGCGCGGTAGAGCCGTGAAAGACACGCTCAAAATGACAGGCGATGGCAGTCGGATGGGCACGGGCTATTGCTGTCGGCCTGTTTCGGGCCCGGCCGGTGCAACACAGATTTCGTAATCGTGATCTGCAGCAGCGGCGCACCCGTCGGCTGCATCTGAGCCGCGCCAGTGCCATTGACGATCATCGCATAGCCGTTTGGCTCCACCGATGGCCACAACAGCGACACCTTGGAATCACGGGAAATATTCTTGGCCGCGGAATTGCCAACGGCACAACGGATCAGTCCATCGCCCAATTCAATCACGACATTGCTGACATGGGGACCATCTTCAGCGATCGTGAGCAGATAGGCTTCGCGCCCATAGTGGGCAAGTGCGTCCGCCAGTGTGCGCAGCATCAATTCCAATACCCCAATACAGGTTGTAAAAGGCTATGCTAGGCTTTCGCCGGCGCGCTTGCAATGCGTCCCACGACACGGTGCGCGCAAAGCGGTGTGAGCAAAACGGTGCGAGCAAATGCGCCCAGCTCCTTGCCGGAGTTTTATCGGATCTCTTGTCCGGTGTGACGTGTGCACGGGACACGCAATTTCAGGGCTGGATCCTGGCCGATCGTGACGGCAGGCCTACAACACCCCGACGGGCGCGAACACCCCGAACGGCGCCACTGTTTCAAATGCCAACAGGGAATGAAGCTTCAGACCACGCGCAAAGGAGACAAACGCCATGCTTGCAACGGAAATCCAGGAGCACGCCCGACGCCTCCTTGAGGCCCACGGCGATAAGGCCGTGGCCGAGGCCGCTCAAAAGGCAAAGTCGCTGGAGGACAGTGGCGCCACCGACGAGGCTCAGGTCTGGCGCAAGATCGAGTCGGCCTTGAAGCTGATGCGCGGCCCACGCTCGACCTGAGACGTTATGGGCGTGGCGGGGCCGGCAACCCGTTTCAACTGCCGGTCTTGTCACCGGCTGGATGCTCTTTGGTGCCGAGCGCATCGGCAAGCCGCATGGTGGCTGATCCCGGCTTCAAGGGCTGCTGTTGGCTGGGATCGGGAGCCCAGGCCGTCACCGTCAGGATTTCGAAGGTTGCCGTGACGCGCCCATCGGCGCGGGCATGCCGCTCCTCATAGATGTGCGCGGCCCGCGCCAGCACATCGCGCCGCGTCAGCGTTCTTCGCCGCGCGTTGAGCACATTGCTGGCGCCCATCGCCTTGATGTCCCGCATCAACGCCAGCGGCGAGGCATAGGCCACCTGCACCACGTCACTATCGACCACCGGCAGCGCAAAGCCGGCGCGCTGCAACAAGCCACCCAGATCCCTCAGATCGATCGCCGGAGCCACATGCGGCGAGGCACCACCAGTGATCTCCGCTTCGGCGGTGAGCCACGCCGCCCCCAGTTCACCAAGCGTGCTGCCGCCAAGCAGTGAGGCGAGGAACAGCCCGTCCGGCTTCAGCGCGCGTCGAGCCTGCACGAGCGTGCCCGGCAGATCGTTGACCAGATGCAGTGACAGCCCTGAAACGATGAGGTCCAGTGTTGCATCGCCAAAGGGCAGCAGCTCCTCATCCGCCAGGACGCAGGGTCCCTCACACGCTGCCAGCAGCGCGCTCACCCCCTCCACATCGACCATTAGCCCGACGCTCTCAAGTTGCCGCAGCCGCCGGCTGAGCACGCCGTGATGGGCGCCGATGTTGGCGGCCAGCGGAAACGTCCGCTTGATGATCTGGAGGCGGTCAGTCAGATCCGCGGCGACGCGATGGAGGAGAAAATCGTGCTCGACGGCCCGGCCCGCTGCACGGTGGCGGCGTGCATTGAGAAGCGCCCGGTCGAACGGTGCCGATGCCGTGCCGCCGACATCGCCCGCGCGATCACCACAATTGCTTTGCTTGCTCTTTTCATTCATTGCGCGGATCTTTGCCGACGAGATATCGATCGCCACAAGGGCAGCACCATCCATGGTTCAGACGTCATCGACTGAGATTACACCAGAAGAGCCTGAGCCCAACGCGGCACCCCCGACACATCAGCGCTTGCCAATACTGGTCACGCGGAGCCTGAGGCACCTCGTCGATATCATCACCCCGCCGCTCTGTCTCAAGTGTCATGAGCCGCTGTCAACACAAGATACCCTGTGCCCAGCCTGCTGGCGTACGATTGATTTCATCCGCCCCCCGCTGTGCGAGCGCCTGGGCATCCCGCTGCCCTATGATTCAGGTGCCGGCACGCTGTCGGCCAAAGCTGTCGCCGCACCCCCGGTCTATGGTCGCGCCAGGGCCGTTGCAAGGTATGACGGCGTCATGCGCCAGATGATTCACGATTTCAAGTTTCACGACCGCCACGATGCCAGCAAGCTGTTCGGGCGCTGGATGGCGGAGGCTGGGGCAAGCCTGATCGCCGATGCCGACGTCATCGTGCCCGTGCCGCTGCACCGCTGGAAGTTGCTCAAGCGGCGCTTCAACCAGTCCGCGCTCCTGGCAACCCAATTGTCCCAGTTGACCGGAATCCCCAATGCGCCGCTCGCGCTTGCGCGCACGCGCAAGACCGTTCCCCAACTTGGCCTCACCGCCATCCAGCGCCAGCAGAACGTAAAGGGAGCGTTTAGCGTACCATCGCGCCAGCGTCCCGCGATCGAGGGCCGGCGCGTTTTGCTGGTCGACGACATCATCACCACCGGCGCCACGATCTCAGTAGCCACCCGCGCACTGCTCGCCGCCGGCGCCAGCAGCGTCGATATCCTGGCGCTCGCCCTCGTCACCGATACCACCGCCACCCTTAACGCCTAGGGTCCGGACTCAATAGCAATGGGTCCAAGACAGGTTGGGTTTGGTTGTCTGGCAGGCGCGCGATCGCCGGAAATCTGGTTGATTTTCAAGTGAGCGCAACGCACCAGGCAAGCAAACCCAGCCTGCCCGAAGGGTCGCCAGACGAGGCG
>JAXGRZ010000138.1:0-7094 GCA_040765305.1 Hyphomicrobiaceae bacterium
AAACGGCGTGCGGTCTCTTCTGATCTCCAGTGCAGCAGCCATGACCCCTCCCAGCGAATCGACGCGAGAAGAGAACCACGACCAGCATCAGCCTGGAATCACTCCACGGCCACACGAGTCAATCTAATCATTGCCCGGTATGAAAGCCGGTTTTGATCGCTCACGCGACCGTCGAGCGATCGGGCACCTCGATGAGGAACGCGGCGCCCTTTTCGGTCTCAAGGAGCTGCAGACGCCCGCCGTGCGCGGCGATCAGCTCCGCGGCAATGGCCAAACCCAGTCCGGTGCCGCCCTTGCGCAAGCCGCCCTGGAACGCCCGGAACAGGTTCTCGCGCGCCTTGGCCGGCACACCTGGGCCGTTGTCGCGCACCTCCACCGAGACACGGCGCCCTTCACGCCAGGCGCGAACCACGACCCTACCCACCTCGCCGCGCTCATCGGCCTCCTGCCCCTCCAGCGCCTGGACGGCATTGCGAACGAGGTTGGACAACACGCGGAACAGGTGTTCGCGATCAGCGTCGATACGCAACGTATCCTCGATTTCGACACCCCAGGCGATGGCACCTTCGCGCGGCAAACCCAGACCGTCACCCACATCATTGACCATCGGCGCCAAGCGCATCAGCTCGCGCCGCGGCGTCGCCTCTTCGGCGCGGCCGAATTTGAGCGAATCGTTGCAGAAGTTGATGGCACGATCGAGCGAAGCAATCAGCTTGGGCGCAAAGCGCTGCACGGTCGGGTCCGCGATGTCGGTCAGCCGATCGGAAATCAACTGCGCATTGGCCAGCATATTGCGCAGGTCATGGTTGATCTTCGAGACCGCAAGCCCCAACTGCGCCAGCCGGTTCTTCTGCAAGAACAGCTGGGAAAGTTCGCGCTGCATGCGTGCAAGCTCGCGCTCAGCAACGCCGATCTCGTCATGGCGCCCGGACGGCGTGATGATGCGTTCGGGATCCTCCGGATCCTGCGAGAAGCGCACCATGTTGCGCGTGATACGCATCATCGGCTGCACGAGAAGATAGGACAGCGCTAGATAGACGAGGGCCGCCGTGATCAACGAGACCATGATCGACAGGCCGAGAATGTTGAGGCCATAGTGGACCATCACCTTCTTCAGCGGCAGTTCAGGGATGACGATCTCAATGAAATCCTCCGGATTGTCGCCGACCGGGCCGATGACGCGGATGGTGCGCGTGTCACCGTAGATGAAGGTCGCCAGCGCATCGCCAATCAGAGAGAATCGCTCGGCGACACCGCCCAGGAAACCTTCTTCGCGCGGGCGCAAATCGTAATGGGCGTCGATCGAGAGAGGCTCGCCAGCCGGCAACACCAGGCGCCGGCGGCCTTCGCGCCGCACCGCAACGGCCTTGACCTGAGCGGTCCGCAAAAGCTCAGCGCGCACCTTCATGGGAACGTCGCCACCAGGCACCGCTTCGGCCGCAAGCGAAGCAACCTGGGCGGCGGTCAGGCGATCGGAGAGCCAGGAGACGCGGTAGTTGGCAACCGAAGGCACAAAGATCAGCACTTCCGCCAGCATGACGAAGCCGGCAGTCAACAGCAGGAGTTTGGCGGGAAGACCGAGCGCCAGCCAGTGCCGGCGCGACGCATCGATGACACGCGCCAGCGAGCCGTGCGCCCGCGTGCCAGCGGGAGCCTCGGTCAACAGTACGTCTTCGGTCTTCCTGTCCAAACGGGGCCTCACCGACCAGGCTGGATCGCACTCATGTTATCTGGAACCGCACACATGATCCGGGCAATGAGCATGCCAAGTTAAGCTGAACCACGGTTGCCTTCAGCCCCATGTTCTTAGCATGCGCATGGTCTTCACGCTGAACCGCGTCACACTTCAGCTGAACATGCTCTTAACCTCAGCATGGTCTTCACGCCGAACCGCGTCACACTTCAGCTGAACATGCTCTTAACCCAGTTTCGCGAACAAGCCGATCACCTTACGCACCACGGGATGGCTGGGAACCGATGCGAAATACGTCATCGCGGCGCGCTTGTTGATCTCCGACAAGGTGGGATAGGGCGATATGAAGCCGGTCATCGCCTTGATTTTCAGCCGCTGTGATATGGCGAGCGACCACATCTGAATGAGTTCACCGGCCTGCGCGCCAACGATGCTGGCACCCAGGATGCGCCCTGATTTGCCAACCACCACCTTGACGTGACCGTGCGTGACGCGCTCAGCCTGGGCGCGGTCGTTCTCGTGATAGGGCCAGCGCAGAACCGACACCTTGCCGTGTCGCGCCCGCGCCTGCGCCTCGCTCAAGCCCACATGCGCCAACTCAGGATCGGTAAACGTGACCCACGGCACGACACCCACATTGACCTTGGCGGGCAGGCCGAACAACGCCCGCCGGATGACAATGCCAGCGTGATCATTGGCGACGTGCGTGAATTGAAGGCCGCCGGCAACATCACCGATCGCAAAGACCTTCTTGTTCGACGTGACAAGACCCGATGAGACCTTGATGCCGGTGCGCTCATAGGCAACGCCGGCAGCTTCCAGGCCGAGTTCTGAGACATTGGGCCGCCGGCCGACAGCGATCAGGATATGCGTTCCTTCGACGATTTCAGCCGCCTCGCCTTCGCCAATCGTGACGCGGATGGCGCCATTCGCACCGTCGACGCGCTGCACCTTGGCCCCCTCGCGGATATCGAGACCTTCGCGACGCAATCGATCCAGTACCACACCCGCCATCTCCGGATCGTCCTTGCTCAAGGCCTTCAGGCCTTCAAGAACGGTGACCTTGGCACCCAGGCGAAGATGGGCCTGGGCCAGCTCCATGCCGATCGGTCCGCCGCCAACGACGATCAAATGCGCAATCGGCTCGGCATTGTCGAAGATCGTCTCGTTGGTGAAATAGGGCGTTTCCGCCAGCCCCGGGATCGGCGGAACAAGGGGCGAGGAACCCGTGGCGATCACGAAGCGGCGCGCCTTGATCTCGTAATCGCCGGCCGCCACCGTCTCCTTGTCGATGAACCGGCCTGGCGCCTGGATGACTTTTACACCGAGCCCTTCGAAACGCTCAGCGCTGTCATTGGGTGCGATGGCTGCGATGACGGCATGGACATGGTCATGCACGCCCTTCGCGTCGATTTCGGGCGCAACCGGGCGGATGCCAAAGGCTCCAGACGAGCGCATCAGGTGCGCGCGGTGCGCTGCTGCAAGCAACGCCTTGGAGGGAACGCAACCAAAATTGAGGCAATCGCCACCCATCCGGCCTTTCTCGATCAGAACGACGCGCTGGCCGAAGGCAACGGCCGCCGCCGCCATCGAGAGGCCGCCTGATCCCGCACCAATGACGCACAGATCCACGCTCAATCGGGTATCGTCAGGCATTGACATTGCGCTTGCTCCACTTCTTGAGCGCCACGGGGATCAGGGCAACGAGGCCGAGCAGAACGAACGCAGCGAGCAGCTCGGGCGTAACGAGCGCCTTGGTGTCGATGGTGTACGTGCACACGGACGCGGCATTGCTAGCATGCTTGGTCAGACATGCGTTGTAGATCGCATTCTGGCTTTCCACCGCGCTGCCAAGACCGGCACCCAGAACCGCAAAGGCGCTCGTGCCAGGAATGATGCCGAAGAATGTGCCCACGACGTAGGTGCGCAGCGGCACGCCGAGCAACGCCGGCGCCAGATTGACGACGAAAAACGGGAAGGCGGGGACGAGGCGCAAAAACAGCAGGTAGCTCAGCGCATTTTCCTGGAAACCGGCGCGCAGCTTGCCGAGCCAAGGCCCAGCCCGCGCTGCCAGCGCCTCACCGAACGACGTCCTGGCGATGAGGAAAACAACGGTAGCACCAAGGGTGGCGCCAAAGATGGTTGCAATCGCAGCGGCGAGCCAGCCAAACAGCAAGCCACCAGAAAGCGTCATCACGAGACCGCCAGGCAATGATAGCGCGACGACGAGAATATAGAGCAGCACATAGGCGAAAATCGCGACGATGAAGTTGTCGGCGATGAAGCCTTTGAGCGCTTCGTAGTTGAGGCCGATGGTCTTGAAGCTCAGGTACTCATGCCAACCCATCGAAAAGACCAGCACCATCAGGGCGGCAAGAATGACGAGAGGCGCCCAGCGCCGCAACGCGCTTTGCGTCGAGGCTGGGGAGGGGAGGGTATGCGGCTCGTCGGAATCGGATCTCATCAGTGACATCCTCAGTCAAGGGCCGCCGCCGCGGCAAGCTTGCAATGAGCATGCGCGCTCATTGTCGTGTCGGCCAGCGTTCCTTATCGCTCACGCCAAAGTCATTGGGGGTTCAGCGCGTGATATCGTTGAGGCGCCAGTCGTAGGTGTAACTGTCGATGGTCGTCCTGCCCGCCAGCGCAGACTTGAGGCGGGCATTGGCATAGCCACGCGCATGATCGAGGACACCCGCCGCCGAGCCGCCGAAATCGGATTGGAACCAGTCATAAATGGATGACGCCGTGACGCGCCCGCCCTCGACTGCAAAACCGCGCGGGTGATTGATGTAGGCACGGGCCCCTTCGTCGAGTTGCCGCTCAAGGGTGGCACCGGTGAATGCGGCGGCCTGTAGATTAGGGCAGCCGTAGGAGGCGCAATTGACCGCATAGTGGACGCGCGGATCGCGGTAGAGCGGGCGCAAAATGTCATGCTCGATGGTGTCGAGACTTAAAGCGCGACCGTTCACCTTCAGCACCTCGGCTTTCCACGGACCACCAGCACCAACGCTCGACTTCAAAAATCCAAGCAGGCTGTCGCCAAGTGAAATCTCGCGAATCGATTTGACCGGGTAGTGCTCAAGAACGATGTCGATCGTCTTGGCATTGTAAAGGTTGATCCAGAACGCCATCTGCTCGCCCTGACTGAGCTGGGCCGGGTCGACCTGTTCCAAGCGTGCAATGTAGCGCTTGAGCTGCTCATGGCCCGTCGATTTGAAGGCCCTGTAATCGACACGGTTGACGCCATCGGCGGCGGGTTTGACATAGGTCTTGAGCAGACCGTCCCAGGCGCTGTGGTCGATCCTCAGGTGCGAACCGGTTTTATGCGGACGAAAAGCTTGGCTGATCTCATTGGCGGTGACACCCGGCATCGAGGCAAAGAGCGCTGAAGCAAGGCCGACACACGCCAATACAGCGACAACGCGCGCAGATAAGCTCGATCGCTCTGCTTTCATGGCTTGTGCGGTGCCGTTGCCACGCCAAGCGTTTGGTGAAGATGAGACCGACCTGTTTTGGTGACGCATTGCGTGCTCGCCCCAGGGTTTATGTTGGAAACAATCTAATATATCTTCATCTTGAGGATGGAATCGTCATGTATTCATATGTATTTTTCATTTTTTTCAAACACATAACAGTATTATCCGCCCACGCCCAGCAACAAGACTTGTCATTACACACAACAACTGCGCTGTCAGTCTTGCTGATTGGTATGTGTCAATTCGCGTTGGCAAGCCGTATCGTTACATGCTGAGCACTCTTGACACCGTGGGGGGCGAGGACATCAGTCTACCGAGCGTAAAATTTTGGCTGTGATGCAACCGCCCGATCGCCGTGCGTCTTAATGACCTGCCAGCCGCTCTCGCCGTGCGCCCAGCTTCCATCCCGCCGCATAGCCGACTTAATGGCTGACTTACGGCCGATTCTGCCTGGGTCTCGATTGACTTCGCTTTGGGGCGCCCCTATAAGCTGCGAACTTCCAATCCATGCCCATGTTGGCAGGCGCGGGGCCCGGAAAACCGGGCTGGCGCGCAATGTGAGAAGGTTTTCCCGAAGCCGCGCCCAGCGCCGCGATTTCGCACAGACACGGAGTTTGACCAGTGAAACGCACCTATCAGCCCAGCCGCCTCGTGCGCAAGCGCCGCCACGGCTTTCGCGCCCGCATGCAGACCAAGGGCGGCATGAAGGTTCTTGCCCGTCGCCGCGCCAAGGGCCGCAAGCGCCTCAGCGCCTGATCTTTTCTGGCAACCCGTTGGGGCTGCCGGGAGGCGAGGAACCGTTGCCGCTTGCAACACTCAAGAAGCGCGCCGAATTTCTGAGGGTGCGCGGCGGTTCCAGATGGTCGTGCGCAAGCTTCGTCTTGGAAACCAAGCCGCGACAGCCTCATTCATCGAGCGCAGACCAGCTTGGAGGGCCGCGCTTCGGGTTCACAGTTACAAAGAAGCTTGGCGGCGCGGTTGTTCGCAACCGAATTCGGCGACGCCTCAAAGCCGCAGTTGCCGAACTGGCACCCGATCACGCGCGTTGCGGTTTCGATTATGTACTGGTTGCCCGACGGGCGGCGCTCGATCAACCGTTCGCCGCCTTGAAAAAGGAACTTGAAGACGCGCTCCATCGCGTGCATCACCCCAGGCGGGCGCGACGCCCACCATCGTCCGGCGGCGGCGCGTAATCCTTGTCCCCCGCTCAAATTGAACTGCTGCCAGGTTGCCGAGACCGCCAAGGAAGTGTTGCCGGTCAAGATGCTGCCCTTCATCTGGTAAGAGCCTTCCGAGACACCGATGAGCACCCGCGACCCCGAGAATTCCCAGAACGTATTGATCGCCCTCGTGCTGTCGATGCTCGTCCTCTTCGCCTGGCAGTATTTCTACGCCGGCCCAAAGATCGACGCGGACAAGGCGAAGCTCGCGCAAAAATCGCCGGATCACAAACCGACCGAAGGCGCAGCACCGCAACCAATGCCAAGCACTCCGCAAGGGACGCCGGGCGCACCCTCAGCAGCGCCGGTTGCTCCACCTGTGGCTGGAACCGCGATGAGCCGTCAGGCGGCGCTCACACACGGACCGCGCGTGACAATCGATACACCCTCGCTCAAGGGCTCGATCCCACTCAAAGGCGCGCGCATCGACGATATCGTGCTGGCAAAATACCGCGAAACGGTAGACCCCAAATCGCCCAACGTCATTTTGTTCTCCCCTGTCGGCACCCCCTCACCCTATTTCGCCGAGTTCGGCTGGGTGGCAGATGCGGCATCCAACATCAAGGTTCCCGACCGCGACACGGTGTGGACACAGGAGGGCAGCAGCGCTCTCACGCCGGACGCCCCGGTGACACTGTCCTGGACCAATGGCTCTGGCCTGACCTTCAAGCGCACCATCGCGGTTGACCAGAACTATCTCTTTAC
>JAXGRZ010000139.1:0-7014 GCA_040765305.1 Hyphomicrobiaceae bacterium
CGACCAGCATGGCAACCGAAACCGGAATGACGAGAACTAGGTTGATGCGCGCCCAGGTCGCGATTGCGACGCGCGCGGCGGCCTTCTCAGCATCGCTCGCCGCCACCTTGCCGGTGATGCGCGCAACATTCGGGCGCAAGATGAACTGCACGATGGCCCACATCGCGAGGCCGCCCGCCACCGCGAGCAGGAGCACAATGCGCTGATGTACGGCTGCCCCGATGGGCACCAGCATGAGCGCACCGGTCGCAAGCGTCGCATGGGCCGCACCGGTGAAGAGCCGGGCTGTGGGACCTGCAATGTGGCGTACGATGAGAGGTCTTTCAGTATCTGACACAGCCTTCAACGCCTGCAGTTGCACGAAATTGACGAAGACGATCAGTCCAGCCCAGACCATGGCGCCAAGCAGGTGCAGGGCGCGGATCACCACGGCAAATGCAGATGTGGCATCGAGTTGATAGGCGAGCGGCAGCGCTATAACCCCAAGTGTCAGCACAAGACCGAGGGTGGCGGCACGCCATGGACTTTCGAGCATGTGGCGCATCCCGGCCTCTTCCTTAATCGACCGCGATCAGGGCAGCGGCCACCTTGCGGCGCTCACCGAGCATAATGTTGTAGGTGCGCGCTGCCGAACCGGTCGTCATCGGTTCGATACCGATACCCGCCTGTGCAAACGCCGCACGCACATCGGCTGACGGCATGACATGTGTGGCGCCCGTGCCGAACAGCAGCACGCCGACGGCTCCGGCCTCGCCAATCACCGCAGCAAAATCATCCGCCGTCAGTTCGGCGGGACCTGCCGCAGTGCGCCAGGCCTTGATGCCGCTCGGCAGGCACAGCAGCGAGCCTTTGTGGCTCATATCCGCAAAGCGGAAACCACCGTTGCCGTAGGCATCGATCGGGGCCTGATAGGGATAGCTGCCTTCCAGAGTCGTCATGGACGCAAACCTTCCGCGCGTCGCAGCCACTGGCTGCGATCACCCCTCATGGGTTCCTAATTGGGTCCGAACCCAGCTACAATCGATCATACCTTGGCAGTCGAACCCTTCGAGGCGCTTCCTTCACTCGACCAGTCGCGCTTCACGCCAATCCACATCAAGAACGGCGAGGCGACGAAGATCGACGACCACGTGCCGATAATGATGCCGAACAGCATAGCGAACGAGAAGCCCTTGATCACTTCGGTTCCAAACACATAAAGTGCTAGAACGGCAAGAAACGTCGTCGTCGCGGTCAACACCGTGCGCGACAGGGTCTCGTTGATCGACAGGTTCATCAGATCGATGATTGGCATCTTCTTGTAGCGCCGCAGGTTCTCACGGATTCGATCAAATACGACGACCGTATCGTTGATCGAATAACCAGAGAGGGTCAGCAGGGCTGCAACCTCGGACAGGCCAAAATCAAGGCGGAGCAGCGAGAACACGCCAAGCGTGATGAAGATGTCGTGGACGAGCGCCAGGATTGCAGCCACACCAAACTGCCACTCAAAGCGGAACCAGACATAAAGCAGGATGCCCAAAATCGCGAAAGAGACGGCAATCACACCATCCCGCTTCAATTCGCTCGACACGGCAGGGCCGACAACCTCGGTGCGGCGAAATTCAAAATCTGATCCCAGCGCCCCACGCACCCGACCTTCAACCGCCTGCTGGGCTTGCTCGGCGTTCTCCCCCTCCTTGGGCTTTTGCGTTTCAACGCGGATCAAGATCTCGCCGGGTTGATCAAGGCTCTGGATCTGAACTTCTCCCAACCCCAGCTTACCAAGGGTTTCGCGAACCTTGCCCACATCGACCGTGCCGCTTGTCTGACGCACCTCGAACAGCGAGCCACCCTTGAAATCGATGCCGAAGTTGAGCCCCCGGGCGAACAACATCGCAATTGCCAATGCCGCCGCCACCCACGAGATTGCAATGCAGATGCGGCGCAGTTCCATGATTGGTAGTTGCGTGCCGTGCGGCCAGAAATCGACGCCCTTGAACATGTATCTTGATCCTTATCGTTGCAAAGACCGTCAGAGCGGCGCGGGAATCTTCCGCGACTTCTGGCGCGCGACCCAAACCGATACCAAAAGGCGCGACACGGTGAAGGCGGTGAAGACGGTGGCAAAAATACCCAAAGACAGCGTCACGGCGAAACCGCGAACAGGACCGGCCCCGAGCCAGAACATCACCAGGCCGGCGATCAAGGTCGTCAGGTTGCTGTCAAGGATGGTGGTGAAGGCGCGGCTGAAACCACCCTCGATCGCTGCGATCGGCGTTTTGCCGTTGCGCAGCTCCTCTCGGATGCGCTCGTAAATGAGCACGTTGGCATCGACGGCCATACCGACTGTGAGGACCAGACCGGCGATGCCCGGCAGTGTCAGCGTCGAGCCCAGCGTCGACATGACACCGACGATGAGGAACAGGTTCAGTAATACCGCGATCAAGGCAAATAGACCAAACATCCCGTAGGCAAACAACATGAAACCGGAGACCGCTGCGGTACCAATCACGGCGGCCCATTCGCCCGCCTCGATGGAATCCTTACCCAGCGAGGCACCGACCGTGCGCTCCTCTACAATGGTCAATGACGTTGGCAGGGCGCCTGAGCGGATCTGCACCGCCAGCTCGTTGGCCGACTGAACCGTGAAGTTACCCGAGATCTGGCCGGAGCCGCCCAGAATCGGCTCGCGAATAACCGGTGCGGAGAGCACCTTCATGTCACGCTTTCCGGTCTTGGTGTCGATGCCGTTGTCGAGGACAATAGCGAACGGCCGTCCAACGTTATCCTTGGTATAACGGCCGAACTTGCGCGCACCCGACTGGTTGAAGCGGAACGAGATGATTGGCTCATTGGTACGCTGGTCAAAGCCTGGTTGCGCATCAACCAGATCCTCGCCGGTGACCTCCGGCGTATCCTTGATGAGAACACTGCCCTCCTCCGCCTTGTCGTAGGGCACGATCTTATAGCCGTAGGGCACGCGGGTCGCCTGGGCTTCGTCAGCCGAAACGGTCGGATGCACGTCGTGGAAGGTGAGCGAGGCGGTCTTGCCGATCAGCGCCTTCAAGCCAGCGGTGTCCTCAAAACCAGGCACCTGAACGAGAATACGATCGGCACCCTGCCGGACGATGTTGGCCTCGACGTTGCCCAAAGCGTCGATACGGCGGCGGATAACTTCGACGGCCGCTCCGATCGCGTTGGTGAGCCGCTCTTTGTAGGCCTGCTCGGTCGGCTTGATCGTGATGAGGCCGGGCTGTTCACCGGATTCCACGGTGATGTTGTTCCCACTCGTGCCCAAGATGGCATTGCCGATCGGCTGAACAAGCTTCTTGAGTTCGACAAGAGCCTTTTCCGAATCAGTGGGGTTGTCGAGTGTCACGACGACCGCGCCGTCACGGATACCAGCGTTATTGACAACACGCGCCGTACGCAAGGCACCGCGCACGTCCTCACGGATTGACTGGAGCCACTTTTCGGTGAGCTCCTTGACGTCCATCTCAAGCAGCAGATGGGCGCCACCTTTCAGGTCAAGACCCAGGCTCAGCTGCTTGTGGGGCAGAAAAGTCGGCCAGGATTCGACCGTCTGCTTGGGAAAGAAATTCGGCAGCGTCGTCAGAAGACCGGCGAGGCAGACGAGCACGATCGCAATGATCTTGGCGCGACTGAAGTGAAGCATGCGAGTTCGGCCTTCCTTGCCTGTTCAATGAAGCCAGTTCAATGAAGCGAGCGGACATCCATGCTCAATCGAGCATGTTCGATCGGGAGCGAGCGGTTGAACGGGGCGTTGCACGATTTGCCTACCCCGCTGCCTGTGTGCGTTCAGCCCGCCGCTTCCTTCACAGGCTCGCCCTTGGAGCGCACGTCCATCAGCGTTGCCTTGAGCACGCGAACGCGCAGCTGTTCTGACAATTCAACTTCAATCTCGTCGGAACCTTCAGAAACCTTGGTGACGCGCCCAACGAAACCGCCTGACGTGATCACCGTATCGCCGCGGCGTACTTTGTCGACCAGCTCTCGATGCTGCTTGGTTCGCGTCTGCTGGGGACGGATGATCAGGAAATAGAAGATAGCGACCATCAGGACCATCGGAATGATCAAGCTGGTGAACGCGTCGCCGCCGGGAGCCGCGCCCTGGGCGAAAGCCGGAGTGATGAAATTCATGAAAATTTCCTCTTTTGCATCACCGCGCATGTAGAAACCCGTACCTTCCATCGCAAGATGGCGGTCGGGTCTGCCTACAGGTGTTTCGCGCGCGACTATAGTTACGCGTGGCCCTATTGCAACTGGAACAGCCCACAAAATCGCAACAGAAATGCTGGCAAACAGGCGATCTCAGGGGCTAAAACGCGCTCGGTGCCCTGTTACCCTCCGGGCGGGCAGCAACTCGGCACCGTTTTGACAAAATCAGCCGATCCTCGCAGGTGGCCATGACCGATACCTCTCCCACTGACGATATGACAGCCGACAGGCTGGAGCGCATTGCCGCCGCCCTCGAGCGGCTGGCCCCTGCCCCAGCGCCAGCGCCAGATTTCCAGGCCGCGGACGGCTTCGTCTGGCAACCAGAACCGGGCGTTTTCCAGCCCATTGCGCAGATCAACCGGGTCCCCCTCGGGCTGCTCAAGGGCATCGATCATGCCACCCGCCAGCTGCTCGACAACACCATGCGGTTCGCCAACGGTCTGCCGGCCAACAACGCCCTTCTTTGGGGCGCCAGGGGCATGGGCAAATCCTCGTCCGTCAAGGCCATCCATGGCCATGTCGCCAAGGAGGCGGCGAAGGCTGGTCAGCCCGGATTGAAACTGGTGGAAATCCACCGCGAGGACATCGCCACCCTGCCCAAATGCCTGTCGTACATGCGCTCAGCGCCTGAGCGCTTCATCGTCTTCTGCGACGACTTGTCCTTCGACAAGGACGACACGTCCTACAAGTCGCTGAAGGCGGTGCTGGAGGGCGGCATCGAGGGCCGGCCTCATAATGTGATCTTCTACGCGACATCGAACCGGCGCCACTTGATGCCACGCGACATGATGGAAAACGAGCGCTCCACGGCCATCAATCCTTCGGAAGCGGTGGAGGAGAAAGTCTCTCTTTCAGATCGCTTCGGGCTCTGGCTCGGCTTCCATAACGGCACGCAGGACCAATACCTCGACATGATCGCCGGCTATGTCGCCTACCATGGTTTGAAGATTGACGACGACGAGCTGAGGCGCGACGCACTGGAGTGGTCGATGACGCGCGGTGGGCGCTCAGGGCGTGTTGCCTGGCAGTACATCCAGGATCTGGCGGGCCGGCTTGGACAGCCCTTGAGATCGGAATAAGACCATCCTGCGCGGATCGACACAGGGTCATGGGTGAACACCGGGTCATGAGTGAACACCGGGCCGGCGAACGGAGGCGTTGAACACCACAAAAGGGCCGGCCCCCGTGGCCGGCCCTTCCGCAGTTTTCCCTCTTTCCCTCACGGTCTTGCGCGCGAATTTCCCCGCTTGATCGCCAGACTTTCAGAGCCGATCCAGATAAGGCAGCGGATCGACAGGCTTGGAGCCCTGGCGAAGCTCGAAGTGCAACTGCGGCTGGTTCACCTGACCGGTGGCGCCGGCCTTGGCGATGACATCGCCACGACGGATCTTGTCACCACGCTTGACCAGCAACTGGTCGGCGTGGGCGTAGGCCGTAACCCAGCCATTGTCATGACGCAGCAGGACCAGGTTGCCGTATCCCTTCAACTCCGAACCGGCATAGGCCACCTCACCATCGGCAGCCGCGTGCACGTCGGTGCCTCTGGGAACGGCGATGTTGATGCCGTCATTGTGGGTGCCATCGGTGCGCTGGCCAAAGCCCGACAGGATCTTGCCTTTCGATGGCCAGCGCAGTGTGTTGGTGGCGATCTGACTTGGTGTGATCGCCACGCTCTGCACGGGCTTTGCATAATTGGAGGCGGCGGCCGGGGTAGCGTCCGTGATGCGGCCTGTATTGAGCGCCGCAACACGCCTTTCAGAATTGATGACGGTTGGCTGCGTGCCTGACGCAATCGCACGCGGCGCCTCTGGCTCAGAACGCGAGTCGGGCGCCGATTGCGGTGCGCCGGCAAAGCGCGCTGACCCATCCCCACGACCTGGCACATGCAGTGTCGTGCCCGGCTTCAACTGGCGTGGATTGGTGATACCGTTGGCGCGTTGCAGATCGGCGACACGCACATCATGCTGGCGGGCGATACGGTAAAGGCTATCACCGGCCTGCACCTGATAAGTGCCCCGCCAGTCTTCGGCTGGAACCGATGAAGACGAGTTTCCCACCGGCCCAGCGGACGCAGTCCTGCGGGCCGGCGCCGATTCAAGTGGCGCGGCGATCGGGCTTGCACTACCCGGCAGACGCAGCGTCTGGCCTGGATGGATGGTTGGCGTGGCAAGGCTGTTGGCGGCCATCAACTGGTTGACGGTCACACCATTGGCCCGTGCAATGCCATAAAGCGTATCACCGCGCTGTACCTCAACGGTGCTGCCCGAACTTGCTGCCCGGCGCGTGGTGTCGGGAGCTTTCGCAGCGGGTGGCTGATAGGTGGCACGTGGCGGCTGATAGGCGCTGGTCGCGTAGGTCGACCGAGTGGAATAGCTCTGCGGCGGCGGTGATGGCGGTGCCGAGGTATCGGGCAATGCCGCCATGTCGACACGGTCACTGGACCGGCTTGCAGGCGGCACATAAGTCCCCCCGCCATGCGCCTGGGCACTCCCCGACAACGACGATCCTTGCGACAGCATCGGTTCAGGCGGCGTTGGCAGAGAACTGGTTGTGCCGCTGTTGGCGTCACCGTTGAGATTGAAGGCAGGAGTATCGAAGCGTCCCACATCGGCACTGCAACCACCAAGGGCCAGAGCAAATGTTAACGCCGAAAAGAGCGCACCCGGTCGTGCCGAACCGCTCAAGTCCCATTCGTTACGCTGATTACGTTTCATGATACGCACCTCTACTCCCCCTTGATTAACCCTTAACCGGTTAATCGACCCATAACGGGCGGCAGGAGTCCCTCGCTCA
>JAXGRZ010000014.1:0-22585 GCA_040765305.1 Hyphomicrobiaceae bacterium
GAAACCTTCTCTGAAATCTTCGTTGTTGACCCAAGCTACCGTGTGCTCGGCGCCGTTGAGCTGTCGCGCTTGTTGCGCACCAAGCGCAACATCAAGGTCGAGGCGATCATGGACACCGAGCGCCACCTGGTGCTCGCCACTGAGGACCAGGAGGAGGTTGCGACCCAGTTCCGCCGCCACGACCTCATGTCCGCGCCGGTCGTCGATGAGAACGAGCGTCTCGTCGGTGTCGTCACCGTCGACGACGTCGTCGACGTTATCCAGGAAGAGGCCGAAGAGGACATGAAGGCGCTGGCCGGTGTCGGTGATGAGACGCTGGGCGACAGCGTCTACTGGATTGCCCGCTCGCGCGTACCCTGGCTGATCGTCAATCTGGGCACCGCGATCCTTGCTTCGTCGGTCATTCAGTTGTTCGACGCGACGATCGAGCAGATGGTTTCTCTGGCGGTATTGATGCCGATTGTCGCCTCGATGGGGGGCAATGCAGGCACTCAGACCATGACCGTCACCGTCCGCGCTCTGGCAACCAACAAGCTCGGCCGCATCAACGCTCCGCGCGTCATCGGCCGCGAGTTTCTGGTGGGCATCGTCAACGGGCTGATCTTATCGGTGATCATGGCGGTGGTGGCCTTCGTCTGGTTTGGCTCCAGCATGCTTGGTGGCGTTATTGCCGCGGCCATGGTCGTCAACATGATTGCCGCGGCACTTGCCGGCATCCTGATCCCGCTCGTGATGGATCACTTCGATCTCGACCCAGCACCTGCTTCAGGTGTCTTCGTCACCACCGTGACAGACGTTGTTGGTTTCTTCGCCTTCCTCGGCCTGGCGGCGGCCTGGATGTTGTGAGGTCGTCGTCGCTGGGTCGCGTGCGGTCCGCTGCCGGTCCCTCAACTCGTTGGGGCGTCGAGCTTGCGGGTCAGGTTCTCGAACTCGCGGCGCAACTCCTCGTTCTTGAAGATCTGATCGAAGGTTGGCGCTTCGAGTTTCTGGATCGCCTCGAATGAGGCGGCGCTGTCGCGCATCAGGTTGCGAAGCTGGAAGCTCGCCTCGACCGTTTCGAAGGTATTATCGGCAATTCTGAGGTCATGGACGGCGCGGCTGCGCGCCCGCGCGATCTGTTCGCGCTGCTGGTTGAGGTATTTGCGATAGCCCTTGGCGGCGTCCTCGGCGACCCGCTGGCTTTCCAGGTTGGAGTCCAACGCCCGGCGCTGGTCGGGCCGGTTCTCAGCTTTCATCAGTTGGCGTGTCTTGGCGCGCGCCGCGTTGATGTCCTTCAAGATCGCATCGAGCTTGGGCATGTACTGCGTGTCGATCTTCGCGATGGTCGCATCTTGCGCATGCACCAGCATTGCGAACAGCGCCGCGTGCATGGCGAAGTATTTGCGCGTCGCATTCATATTATCGCCCGACGTGGCCATCAGCTTGGATAGCTGCTGGTCAATCACCTTGGCTGCATTGAACACGGCAACAAGTCGGACCAGATCACCCGACAGAACGCTATCGAGCAGCAGGTCCACTTGTTCCGACCCCAGTGTTACGCCCGATGCCTTGAGCGCCTCGCTGATTTCGTCCTTGGCCTTGGCGATCTCATTCCGGTTGCCAACAATACGCGCTTGCGCGTCCTTGATGTTGGTATCGAGGCTGGCAACGGTGTCTGTCAGCACGCCCGGCAGCATCGCATCCTTGGGTGCGGTGAGCTGTTTTTCCTTCATCTTGACGATCTGGTCTTCAAGATCGCGGATGTTGCTGCGCAGGCTCTCGACCTTCTTTTGCACCGCAACGACCGGAACATCGGTGACGATGCCAAGTGCTGAATCGAGCAGGTTGCGGATCTTGGCTTCGCGGTCTTCGCGCGTCTCCGTCCAGATCGGCGGCACGAGGAAGTCTTGCCGCCGTGGCAGCTTGCCGACTTCCGAACGTTGATCGGCGGTATCGCGCAAAATCGCATCGACGGCCTGCATCAGCCGCTTGGCCTGCTCGTAGCTCTCTTCGCCTTCGCGGGGATCACGCTCGGGAAGAGGTGCGGTTATAGCTGGCGCGTCAACTCGTTGAGAGCCATCGATGTCGGTGGTCTTGGCGTCGGCGGCATCGGCGCGCGTTACGATGCCGGTACGCGCCAGCAGTTCGCCAATGCCATCGCGCTGCGCGGTCTGCGCGCAGCTATCTGCGATCAGTCCAGTTATGGCACAGCCGGCCAGCACCAGTCGCGCCAAGCCGCGGCTACCTGATTGCCTGACGTTGGTCGCCATCGCCTCTCCTCCGCGTCCGCCCCAAGGAGCAGGATAATCAAGGCAAATAGATGGTGCGGGGAGCAGCGTTCCTCAACCGTTCAGCAGGCCGCGGCTTGGCCAACGAGGTTAATCAACGCCTCATCGAGCTGGCGTGCGTCGGTTAACACCACCATGTGCGTCATGCTCTGGGCAGCCCGCGCCAGAGTTGCCGGTAGCTTGACAGACCCAAAGGGCGCGCATGCAACTCCAGCTTTAAGCCGCAGCGCCAGTCGAATGTCCTTGCTGGAGACGGCAATAATGGCGAACGGCGTCGTGCTGGTCGACACCAGCAGATGGCCTGGGCCGGGCACGATCTCTACGTTTTCAATCGCGCTCTCGATCATCCGCATCAGATGCACGGCCAAGGGGCGATAGGCTTTGGCCTTGGCAAGCACCTCGTCGATTGCGAATGTCTGTTCGCCCGTCCTCTGTCCGCGGCGCCCAGACGGGCCGGCAACACCGCCACAGTGTGAAGCTTCGGGTGATTTGGATAGCCGCGTAGCGCTGGATGGGGTGCCATCCATCGATTGTTCCACTTGCACCGCCGCATGGGCTTGGGGCGGACTGCCGTCGCTGCATGATATCGGCGGCGCGTTCGCGCCACCCTTGTTTGCAACACTGTTTGATGCCGCGCTGTCAATTTCATTGTCAGAGGTAATAGAACGCAGCGCCTGGGCGGCAAGGCGTGGCGTTGGCGCCGCTCGAGCGGCTGGTGCGGCAGGTGTTGGATTGATCGGGTTGGGCGCAGCCATGAAAACCGTACGGCTTCCTCCGGCAGCAACACGTTGCAAGGCCGCCTCGGCTTCAACTTCAGCTTCGCCCGGTGCTGCATCTGCCATCAAGTCCGCCGGGTCAAGATAGATCGGACGCCCCTGATTATGATGAATGCGTTCGAGCCAGGAGGCGCGCGCGAACGGAAATCCCTGCTGGCGCAGCCAATCGATGATGTCATTGCGGTGTGGCAGGTTCTGCGCCGCAATTACGCGCACCCACTCGCCGAGATCGCGGCCGGTGTCGGCCTTGAGGCTCGTCAGGAATTCCCGCTCTTTTTCCCTCCAGTCGGTGCTCATCGTGGTTTCCTGAACCTTGGCGCATTCACAACCAGCGCCGCGTGTTGTCGCGATAAGCGCGCCAACGATCACCAAATTTCGCTTCCAGGTGTCGCTCCTCCGGCAGGATCGCCAGCCAGGTGACGAGCACCATGAACACCGGCACTAAAATCGCGAACCAGATGTTCTTGGTCATCTCCGCAACGCCAAGCAGCACCAGTGCGTCACCCAGATAGATCGGATTGCGGCGCCAGCCGAATGGCCCGTCGGTGACGAGTTCGCTGACGCCCCGGTTCGGTAGTACGGTCGTTTTATGCCGCCACATGGTCAGTGCGGCCCACACAATGAGTGCCAGGCCGATTGCCCCGATGGCGAGCCCGATGAAGCGTGCATAGACGTCGTCGATCCCTGGCCAGCGCAGTGGATAGATACGCACCAGCAGCGCCGAGGCCGCGACCACCGCAACCAGCAAAATGGGCGGCCAGGGAACTGCGCTTGGAGTTTGAAGCATATCATCGCGGGGCGCCAAGGGACCCTCATGGGTTGGAATCGAGAAATTATGGGCAATTCTATATAGCACGCATGGCGAATCGCAGCGCGTTCAGCGCGATTTCGCCACTTTCATCCCCAGGACTGACGAGGGACGGTGTCGTGTGAGAGCGTCAAAGATGGCTCGCAAGCGATGATGGCACCGACGGAGGATCGGGTGCAGGCGGGGCCGGCAATCGATTCGCACGTGTCACTTCAGCACGTCGCCCACCTCTCGCCCCTGCGACCCGCCCCACGCCGCCTCAGGCGTCGGGTGGCCCTTCGTTTCGATGCCGACCCACCCGACCCTGGCCTCCCCCGAACAAGTCTGCCGTGCCCGCATTGTGCTTGATGATGACCTCGCGATGAGGGAACGGAATTGCGATGTTTGCCTCCTTGAATGCGTCCCAGAGTGCCAGATAGACGTTGCCTCGTACGTTGGTCACGCCTTCCTGCGGGTCCTCGATCCAGAAACGCAGCACGAAGTCGACCGAGGAGTCGCCAAACCCCGTGATGTGGCAGACCGGTTGCTGATTGAGCTTGACGCGCGCCACTTTTTTGACGGTCTCCACGGCAATGCGGCGAACCTCGTGCGGGTCGCTGTCGTAGGACACGCCAAATCTTACTTCCACGCGTACGAACCTGTCCGAATATGACCAGTTAACCACAGGTTCGGTGATGAACGTCTCGTTGGGTACGAGATATTCGACGCCATTGCGCGCAACGACAGAGACGTAGCGGGCATTGAGCGAGCTGATCGAACCAAACGTATCGCCGACGGTGATCACGTCGCCAGGCTTGATCGAGCGGTCGAGTAGGATAATCACGCCGGATAGAAGGTTTGATGCGAGCTTTTGCAATCCGATGCCGATGCCGATGCCAAGAGCACCGGAAAATACGGCGAATGCTGTAAGATCGACCCCGACCAGCGATAGCGCCGCGAGAATCGCAATCGTGAAGGCAGCGCCCTTCAGGGTTTTGCCGATCAGCACAATGGCTGTTGGTGAGACCTCCAGGGTATTACCCAGTCGCCGTTCTATAAGATCGCTTGCGAACGAGGCGAGCCATACGAAGATGCCAAGGAGCAGCGCTCCCTTGAGAACCAGGAGCAGCGACAGACGGGTCTCGCCGATCGGTATGGCGGCAGCATCAAGCACCCGCGCCACGTCATCGGCAAGCCCGACTAGTACGAGGGCGACGGTGCTCCATGCGGCAATGGCGAACAGGTTGGCCAATGAGCGGTTGCGGATCAGCCGTGACAGAATCGAAATCACCACCCAGACCGCTGCCAGCGAGGCCGCCATCGCAATCAGGTAGCTGCGGCTTGGCCATGTCCAGGCGCGCATCACGATCACGACCAGCCATAGCAGCAGTGCAAACAATATCCATTGAAGACGTCGCAAAGGCACGATGAGCGCGCGCAACAGGCGCGGCTGGTTGTGAATGGTGCGCAGGCGTGCTTCAAGGCGCGGCTCCAGGATCCGCGCCAGAGTGGCGGCAACCAGATAGGCAAGGATGATCAGTCCGCCCTGCACCAAAGTCCACAACGAGACCAGATTGCCGATCTCGCGCACCACCGTTTCATAACCATCGTTGATCCACCGTTGCCAGAAGGCAAGATCAGTCGGCGCACTGAGCGGGTCGGGAGGCGTGCTCGCCCCGGGTGCTGCCGGCGGTGCCGATGCAGCGCCCCCGCCTGCACCGACCGGTGGCGGCACACTTGCTGGCGGCGCTGACGGTTGCGCGGTTTTCGGTGGCACGACTTGGAGCGGCAGCATATTTGGAACAGTCCTTCCCGCGCGTGCGGCGCACGTTACATTCTTGTCGTCGCCGTAAGGATGAAGCTTGTCGGTCTGGTTGCCCCATGGCCGCCAAGGCCGTTGCGAGGATTGATGATCGACGTTGCACGAAACCCTTCGCTGGCGACAACTGTATAATCGCCACAAGTCATGGCAGTATGTCGGATCAGGGCATCTAGGGCAAACCGGCTGTTCACGGCAACGCCACTCTAGAAAAGACAAGCTACAAAAGAGAAGCCACACGAGAAAAGAAACGGAGTGGCCGTACGACGAAGTGCTTGTCATGCATACGTGAGTGGCTGCCGGTTAAGAAGGCCCCGCTCCGTTCGTTGCGATAGGTGATATGTTCTTTACTCTTTCCAAGCTTTCGACATTTGCGCTGCAGCCATCGAGCTTGATGTGGCTTGGCATCCTCGCAGGCTTCGTTCTGAGCGTAGGGACAACACGTTTGCGCCGCTTCGGCATCGCGCTGTCGATCGTTGCCATCACTGGTTTGTTTGTGGCTGGCCTGTCGCCGCTGGCGAATATCGTGTTGTTCCCGCTCGAGCAGCGCTTTCCTGCCAGAACACCAGCGGGTATTGCCGATCCGGTGGCCGGCATCATCGTCCTGGGTGGGGCGGAAGATGGCTGGGTCTCGGCAGGCCGAGGCAGCCTGGCGCTCAACGAGGCCGGCGAGCGCATCACCGAAACGCTGCGTCTGGCGCGCGCCCATTCGCATGCAAAGGTCGTTATCTCGGGAGGTGTCGCACGCCTTTATGGTGACGACCAGGAAGGCTCCAGCGCCGTGGCAACACTGCTTGAGGAACTGGGTGTCGACGAAAACCGGGTTATTGTTGAGACGCACGCGCGCAACACTTATGAGAATGCGACAAAGACGCTGCCGTTGATCGCTACCAAGCCCGGCGAGACCTGGCTGCTTGTCACATCGGCCTATCATATGCCACGCGCGGTGGGTGTGTTCCGTAAGGTGGGGCTCGATGTGGTGGCTTATCCCGTTGATTTTCGCATGCGCGGCCAAGAGGACCTGAGCCGCTGGTTTGCGAGCTTACCGGCTGGATTGCAGCGCTTTGACCTTGCAGCCAAGGAATGGGCCGGTCTTCTCGCCTATTATATGACGGGTCGCTCGCAGAGTTGGTTCCCCGGGCCATAACGCCCAGATCGGCGCTCTAGCTCTTTGGTTTGGTCGCATTTTCTTCGACGAACCGGTGTCCACTTCGTCGGAAAATGCGCTAGGGCCTGCGTTTGGGTGCCTTTTGTCCAGGTCGAATGAGCCGCGGCGTGCGCGCCGAATGATCCATCTTCAACTCGGCCTGAAGATCATAGTGCGGGCAGCTCCGTGCAATGAGGATCCGGTTCATCGCATCAAGTTTGGCAAGGTCACGGCCCCTGTCGCCCGCCGCATCAGTGCCACGGTGCGTTCCACCGATGAAGGGCACCACCGCGCTCTGTAGCCCCTGAGCGGCGCTCGAACTCTTGCGATTGGCCCCACCACCGCGATTTTCCAGGATGCGGATCTGCATTTGTCCAGCCATCCGCTTGCAATTGAGTTTCACATCTTGCTGGGACAATACGCCCGACGAGATCGCAGCCTGTTCTACATCAGTGATTTTGGTCGGCGCTGAGATCTTCTTTTTAGCGTCGGCGAACGCAGATGAACCTTGTGTAATAGTGCCCCCGATTGCGGCGAGCGCCAAGGCAAGAGCCGAAAAGACGATATGTTGCTTCATGTGACCACCTCTATCCCGGAGGGATGTTGATACCTCGATCGGGGCAGGAGTTGGACGCGCCCTCATAGCGGCAAGCCGAGAAAGGCCCGTTAACACTTGCCAAGGCAGCTTCGCCAACGCTTGACGGGGTGTCGGTCAGCGCTCATAACCACGCCATGAAACGATGCGCGTCGAAAGAAGCTGTCAACGGTTGTTGCGGCATTATTATTCCGGACTGACTTTCCCGGCTGGTGCGCGCCTCATCCCATGTCTTCATCGGATCGCAGACCGCCCCACCAGCCGCTAGGCAAGGTGTGTGCCCGTGCGCGGTGCCATGAACGGGCTGGCGCCGCGTCGATGTGTCTGAAAACGATGTGCCAGGGGGCGATGTGCCAAGGGACGATGAGAAGGGGCTGAAATGCCGCTGCAGCTCTACAACACGCTGACGCGCAGCAAGGAAACGTTCGAGCCGATCGATCCGGCCAACGTGCGCATGTACGTATGCGGACCAACTGTTTACGATTATGCCCACATCGGCAATGCGCGCCCGATCATCGTCTTCGATGTGCTGTTCCGTCTGTTGCGCCACATCTATGGATCAGGTCACGTCACCTACGCCCGCAACATCACCGATGTTGATGACAAGATCAACGCGCGCGCCGCCCAGGAATTTCCCGACCTGCCTTTGAACGAGGCGATCGCCAAGGTCACCGCCAAGACGACCGAGCAGTTCCACAAGGACATCGCGGCCCTGGGCGTGCTGGAGCCGACGGTTGAGCCCAAGGCCACCGGCCATATCGCCGAGATGGCTGCCATGTGCGAGGCGTTGGTCGCCAAGGGGCATGCCTACGTCGCCGAAAACCATGTTCTCTTCGATGTCGGCTCAATGCCCGACTATGGCAGGCTGTCGAACCGCTCGCTGGAAGAGATGGAGGCGGGCGCCCGCGTCGAGGTTGCCCCCTACAAAAAGGGGCCGATGGACTTCGTCCTGTGGAAGCCGTCCAAGCCTGGTGAGCCGGGCTGGCCATCGCCGTGCGGTATTCCGGTTGTGGGTCGTCCGGGCTGGCATCTGGAGTGCTCGGCGATGTCGAAAAAGCACCTCGGCTTGATGTTCGACATCCACGGCGGCGGCATCGATCTGGCTTTCCCCCACCACGAGAACGAGATCGCCCAGTCACGCTGCGCCCACGAAACGCCGATGATGGCAAAATACTGGATGCACAACGGCTTTCTGCAGGTGGAAGGCGAGAAGATGTCGAAGTCGCTCGGCAACTTCATCACGATTCACCAATTGCTCGATACCAGGGACTTCGGCGCGGACCAATGGCACGGTCGGGTGATCCGTCTGGCGATGCTCGGCACCCATTACCGCCAACCGATCGACTGGACGGGCGAGCGTCTCATCCAGGCGCGCAATATGCTGTCGGATTTGTCCAGACTGCTCCGCGATGCGCCCGTTGGTGAAACCCCCAACGATGAGGTGATCGCGGCACTCAGCGATGACCTCAATACGCCGAGCGCAATCTCCATCCTGCATGGGCTGATGAAGTCGGCCGCCCGCAATGAGGATGCACGCGCAACGTTGAAAGCCACCGTGCAGTTCATGGGGCTCTACGACAACGAGACAAAAGAAGAGCTGAGCCCCGGCTTGGCGGCCATCACCGTCGACGAAGTGAGGATCAAGACCCAGATCACCGCCCGCCTTGAAGCCCGCAAGGCGAAGAACTGGGCCGAAAGTGATCGCATTCGCGACGAACTGGCTGCACAAGGCATTCAGCTGAAGGATTCCAAGAACCCCAAGACCGGCGAGATCGAGACGACGTGGGAAGTGCGCGCGCTGGGCACGATGGAGGCGAAGCGATGAGCGCGCTTCCCCTGCGTCCCTTCCTGCTTGCCGATACGCCGCGGCTTCAGGACCTTTACGCCCAGGCGATCGAGGAGTTGACCCAGGACGAGTACGACGATGAGCAGCGCCTTGCCTGGATCACGCGCGCCGCCGATGCGCAGGAATTCGCCAATCGGCTGGGCAAGAACGTCACCATTCTCGTTGAACAGGGCGGCGAGATCCTGGGCTTCGCCAGTCTTGCAGGTAACAGTGAGATCGACATGCTCTACGTTCATCCTTACGCCACCGGTCAGGGCGTTGGGTCTGCGCTTGTCGATGCGCTGGAGCGCCTCGCAAAGGCGCGCGGCGCCGAGACGCTGATGGTTGAGGCCAGCGACACCGCTCATGAATTCTTTTCTCGCCGCGGTTATGCCGATGTGCGCCGCAATACCGTGCCGATGGGCGAAGTGTGGCTGTCCAATACGACAATGATGAAGCCCCTCGCCAAGTCGGCCACCGCTTCCTCAAGGAGCCATTGAGATGAAGGAACGCCTCTATCTCTTCGACACGACGCTGCGGGACGGTGCGCAGACGACCGGCGTCGATTTCTCGGTTGCGGATAAGAGGCGCATTGCGTGTGTTCTCGATGAGCTGGGCGTCGATTATGTGGAGGGTGGCTATCCCGGCGCCAACGACACCGACACCGCGTTCTTTGCCGCAGCGCCAGATCTGAAGTCGGCTATCTTTACCGCTTTCGGCATGACCAAGCGTGCCGGCCGTTCGGTCGACAACGATCCGGGCTTCCAGGCGCTGTTGCAATCGCAGGCCAAGGCCATCTGCCTCGTTGCCAAGTCCTGGGACTATCACGTGCGCGTCGCGCTCGGTATCTCCAACGACGAGAACCTTGCATCCGTGCGCCAGTCGATCGAGGCGGTGAGCGCCAGCGGTCGTGAGGCAATGCTCGACTGCGAGCACTTCTTCGATGGCTACAAGGGTAACCGTGATTATGCGCTGGCTGTTGCACGCACCGCCTATGAGGCGGGTGCACGCTGGATCGTGCTGTGCGATACCAATGGCGGCACGCTGCCCCACGAGGTGAGCCGCATCGTGGAGGACGTGGCCAGCGTAATCCCCGGCGATCATCTGGGCATCCACACGCACAACGATACCGAGAATGCCGTCGCCAATACGTTGATGGCCGTGCGCGCCGGATGCCGCCAGATCCAGGGTGCGCTGAACGGGCTTGGTGAGCGCTGCGGCAATGCCAACCTCACCTCGATCATCCCAACGCTGCTCTTGAAGAGCGAGTTTGCCGAGCATTTCCAAACGCGCGTTACACCCGAGCGGCTGACGCGGTTAACCCACGCCAGCCGCGTGTTGGACGAAATTCTCAATCGTGCGCCGAGCCGTCACGCGCCCTATGTCGGCGAGAGCGCCTTTGCAACCAAGGCCGGCATCCACGCCTCTGCAATCTTGAAGGATCCCGAAACCTACGAGCACGTCGCGCCAGAAGCGGTCGGCAATCGCCGCCATGTGCTGGTGTCCAAACAGGCCGGCAAGTCCAACGTGCTCGATGCGCTGGAACGTGTCGGCATCGCCGCTGACAAGAACGATCCGCGCGTTGCGGTTCTCCTTGATGAGGTGAAGGCGCGCGAGGCTGCCGGCTATTCCTACGAGGCGGCGGAAGCCTCCTTCGAGCTGCTTGCCCGGCGTATCCTCGGCAACGTGCCGCGCTATTTCTCGGTTGACAGCTTCCGCGTCATGGTCGAGCGCCGCCACAACGCGCGCGGCGAACTGGTCACCGTTTCCGAAGCCATCGTCAAGGTATTCATCAACGGCGATACCGAGCCGCTATGGACGGTGGCCGAGGGCAATGGTCCCGTCAACGCGCTCGATAGTGCCCTGCGCAAGGATCTTGGCCGCTACCAAAAGCACATCGAGCACGTCGACCTCGTCGACTACAAGGTGCGGATCCTGACCGGCCTGCATGGCACTGACGCGGTAACGCGCGTCCTGGTGGAAAGCCACGATACTTCGACGGGCGAGCGCTGGTTCACGGTTGGTGTTTCGCCCAACATCATCGATGCAAGTTTCGAGGCGCTGCTTGACGCCATCAACTTCAAACTGGTCCGCGATCATGCGGTTGCCAGCCACGTCGCGCGGCCGATTTCGGGTGCTGCCGAATGACGCCGCGCGGGCACACCCGTTGCAAGACGTCACGCCCGTTGCCAAAGTCCCAACGGCGACTTTGGCTTTATTGATCAGATAGGATACGTGCTGCCGCCACGTCGACGGGCGTGCGGCCGGAAAGAACCTCATCGGCGAGAAGATCCAGCCGAGCGCCTTTTCCCGCGCGAATGCGCTGGGCAATCAGGTCGCCAGCCGCACGCGCGATGAGGTAGCGTGCCCGCCGCCGCCGCCGCTCGCTGGTTGCGATCGCACTAACGCCTTCGCCGGCGCGTTCGATGGCTGTAAGCAGCGTATCGACGCCTTCGCCGCTGGTGGCCGTGGTCTTGATTACCGGCACCTTGGCCGCCGCCCCGGCGCGGATCGAAAGCGCACCGGTCAATTGCAGCAGCGTGCGCTCTGCGCCCTCCCTGTCGCCCTTGTTGACGACCAGGATGTCGGCAATCTCCAAAAGTCCCGATTTCATCGCCTGGATATCATCGCCAAGCCCAGGCGCTGAAATCACCACACGAATATCGGCCACCTCGGCGACGTCGATCTCGTTTTGTCCGGTGCCGACCGTCTCCAGGATAATGATGTCGTAGCCGGCCGCATCGAGCGCGTCGATGATGCGCACTGCCGCTGGCGACAGACCGCCCAGATACCCGCGGCTTGCCAGTGAGCGTACGAAAACGCCATCGTCGTCGAGCGCTGCCGTCATGCGAATGCGATCGCCGAGGATGGCGCCGCCCGATACCGGACTGGATGGGTCAACGGCGATCACGCCGACTGTCTTGTGCTTGGCCCGCAGCACCTTGATCAAGGCGTTGACCAGCGTTGATTTGCCAGCGCCTGGTGGACCGGTAAAGCCGATCACCAGAGCCTTGCCGAGATAGGGTTGCAGCGCGGCGAGCAGTTGCGGCGCGCGCGGCGTTAGCCGCTCCAGCTCGGTTATCGCAGCCGCGACGTAGCGCCGCTCGCGCGCGCGCAGCCGCTGCAGGGCCTTCACACTGGTCAGATCGTCGGTATCTCGCGGGGCGCGCGCCATGTTGCGTGTCGTTCGTGGTGTCATGTTTGAGTGACGAAGGTTCGGACCCTGGAGCATTTTCCGACGAAGTGGATACCGGTTCGTCGAAGAAAATGCGACCAAACCAAAGAGCTGGAGCATTTTCCGACGAAGTGGATACCGGTTCGTCGAAGAAAAAGCGACCACACCAAAGAGCTAGAGCGCCGGTTCCGTTCCATCGGATCGAAAAGCGCTCTAGGTGCAAGGGTATGGCGCTGCAAGCAGGGCATTGCAGCTTATGCCAAGGTTATGTTCAGAACTTCGCCGTGATGGCAGCATCCGAAACCTCCTGCGTCATGGCCTTTGTGGTTGCGAGAATGGCCGGCACGATGGCCTTGGCGTCATCCACCACGATGAAGTGGACATTGATGCCGTTACGGATGAACTGGTCATCACGCATGTGGGCGAGCAGTTTCAGGAACGGATTCCAGAAACCGGCGATGTTGGCCACCACGATCGGCTTGGCGTGTTGGCCAAGCTGCGACCAGGTCAGTTGCTCGACCAGTTCTTCCAGCGTGCCGATGCCGCCGGGCAACGCCACGAACGCGTCTGAGCGTTCAAACATCTCCCGTTTGCGCTCGTGCATGTCCTTGGTGATCATCAGCTCGTTGACGTCGCGCAGCATGTGTTCCTTGCGCGTCAGGAATTCCGGAATGATGCCGGTGACGCGCCCGCCCCCTTTAAGAGTGGCGCGCGCAACTTCGCCCATGAGGCCGAGGCCGCCGCCACCGTAGACAAGCCCGATTTTGCTTTCAGCAAGGCTTTGGCCAAGTGTGCGTGCCGCCTCGGCATAGATCGGGTTGGTGCCGTGGCCCGAGCCGCAATAGACGCACACGTTTTTGATCGCTCGCGTGGTCTTGTCCTCCTTGCAGGCACCAGTCGCGCGCTTGCCCGTTTTGCTGGGCTTTGCCGGGCTTCCATCGCTGGCGCGTGCCGCAATTTTCGGCGCTGCAGCCTTGGTGTTGTTCTTTTGCGCGCTATTGCTGGGGGAGGATGGGCGCGTAGGCTTGGTGGGCATATGATTTTCTGAAGGTCCGTAAAGTTGCGCCGTGGGGTGAATATTGTCATACGTCTATCATGCCAGACCACCAACCAAGACTGATCAGGGCCCGGGCCCCAAGGTAGCGGGCTGAGGCTTGGGAACCAAGCGTCGGTGAAGCAACACTGCTGACAAAGCGTGTCTGCAAGAAAGCCGCACTGACATGATTGGATGATGTTTTGTTGCGAGGATGTTGCTGTGATGACAGATGCTGGTGCGAAGGGATAGGAGCGTCTTGGCTGGGTTCTCCATTCATGCTTAATGGGGCATAATGCATTGGGATCGGCCTGAGCCGAGACCCATAATATAGTGCTGTCCAACGGAAATTTCCGACTGGATGCGGGGGAGTTGGGGCGTGGTGACGGGGCTGCGTATCTCGGCCGGATTGGCGATTTTGGGCGTTGCCTGGAGCGCCGTTGCGTCCGGATTGTCGTCGTCAGGCGATGAGCCGATGAAGCTGATCGGCGGCAGCGCCTTGGTCATGGAGCCGCGTCCGGCGCCGGCGGCGGGTGGTGGGCTGGTGTGGATCCTGGCAGCGCTAGCCCAGGATGTCGCGCCCGCACCTGGTGGCAGGCCCGCACCTGGTGGCAGGAATGTGCCGCGAACCGACAAGGCACGGGCCTTTCCGCCGACCTTTTCCAAGATCGAGATCGCACCTGATGGTCGCATTCACTTTGAGGGACGCGGAACGCCTGGCTCGCGCATTACGCTCAATCGGTCCGATCAGCCCTTTGCCTCCGCTGAGGTCACGCCCGACGGCGTGTGGCGTGTGACGCTTGATGCCCACATCGGTACGGGCGAATATCAGTTCAGCGCGGTAGCGAGGAGTTCCGATAACGGCCCGTCCGTTGTGGGCAGCGATGTCCGTATCGCTATACCCAAGGAGTTTGGCAAGGCCGGCTCGCACGTGATCACAATGCGTGAGACGACTGTAAGCCGGCCCGATGATGCCGTTGGTGATGACACATCGCAGCGTCGTCGTGCCGAACAATTGGCACGCGATGCAAGCCGTGAGTTTTCTGTGATCCAGCAGCGTCAGCTACCTCAGCGGCAACCGCGACAAGGCAGCCCTGCCGCTCCAGAAATGGCAAGTGCCGAGCCGCACGTAACACCTGAGGGCGGTGGTTTCATGTTCTGGTTGCAGGAGTGGCTGGCCTCCTCGAACCGTGAGTACCAGAGCAAGATCATTCGCCGGTTGCAGGTTCCTTCTCCTGAAGCCGAGCAGAAAATGGTGGCTGGGCCATCGTCCAAAATGGACAGTGGAAAGACAATGACCACTCCTGCGGACGTGGCGCTCAAGGCGCAGGCCGAGGCAGCAGCGCAGGCAGAAGCCGAGCGGAAGGCCGCCGAACGTGCAGCGCAGGAGGCGAAGGAAGCCGAACGGATCGCAACAGCACGCAAGCGCGAGGAGGAGCGCAAGGCTGCCGCCGCCGCTGATGCACGTGATGCAGAGGTGGCGCGACAGGCGCAAGCCAAGCGTCAGGCACAAGCCAGCCAGCAAGCGCAGGCCGAACGTCAGGCGCAAGCCCAACGCGAGGCGCAAGCACGCCAAGACGCCGAAGAGCAGCATCAGCGTGAGGCGCACCAGCAGGCCGAGGCCGCCCGCAAACAAATTGCCGCTAAGGCAGCCGAGCGGCGTCTTTATGACGAACGCGAGCGCGCGCTGCTTGCCGCCGAGGTCGAGGCCAAGCGTCGCCGGGCAGCAACGGCGGCAGCCGAGGCCGAACGCGCAGCGCAAGCGCACGCTGAAGCTGAACAGCAGCGTCAGCGTGAGGCCCGCCGGCAAGCCGAGGCCGCCCGCAAGGCCGAGGAAGAGCGCCGTGTGGCAGCCGAGGTAGCCCAACAGCGCCGCCGTCAGGATCTTGCTGTGCAAGAAGCAGCCCGAAAGCGCCAGGCGCAGGAACGCGCCGCGGCAGAGGAGGCCCGCAAACAGGCAGCAGCCAAGGCAACCGAGCGGCGTCTTTATGACGAACGCCAGCGTGCGCTGCTTGCCGCCGAGGTCGAGGCCAAGCGTCGCCAGGCGGCAACGGCTGCGGCAGCCGAGGCCCAACGCGCGGCACAAGCGCGCGCTGAAGCTGAACAGCGCCGTCAGCGTGAGGCCCGCCGGCAAGCCGAGGCCGCCCGCAAGGCCGAGGAGGAGCGTCGTGTAGCAGCCGAACAGCGCCGCGCTGCCCAACGTGAGGCTGGGATCAAAGGCCTGCGTGGTGGCGATGGTTTGCCTTCGCAAGAACCTGAACGCTCAGGCATCGCCTCAACCCAGCAACACCAGTCGACCGCCACCGCAGACAGCTTCACCGAAGACCATGTCATGCCCGAAGGCTGGCGGCGCTTTGCGCAACTGTATGCCACAAGCCCTCACAACCGCGCTCAGGGCGCGCAAGGCGGCGAGGCGGACCGTTCAAGCATGGGCTCCCAACCCGTCCCCGTTGTGATGGCTAATCGAACACGTGCTGGAGAAGATGCCTGTCCAGGGGCAGGCAGGCGCATTACGCCGCCGGGAACCTACGTCGTTCGCACCGGAGATAGTCTCTGGCTGATCTCGCGGCGTCATTACCGCAAGGGCGCGCTGTGGCCGATCATACAACGTGCCAATGACGCCAAGATCGCCGATCCCGATCTGATTTTCCCTTGTCAGCGTTTCGAGATTCCTTTGGTGCGCCGGCGGTAGGCAGATGCGGGCCTTGCACAATCTTTGCACTTCTTTGCGCCCGTAGAAGCGGTGTTGCACAGTTCTGGCCACATCGCCCGATTGCGCGTAAGAGGGCGGTTCGGCGTTTGCACTTAAACGCTTTGCGATCCGATGAATATGGATCGACGCTCTAGCTTTTTGTTTTGAGCATGTTTTTCACGCTGAATCGCACACACTTCAGCTAAACATGCTCTTTGGCTTGTCGCATTTTCTGCGACGAACCGGGATCCACGTCGTCGGAAGATGCTCCGGCCCGCGCACGTATGCTGTAACGAGAAATAAAAATGGGAAGAGGCCACATCAGGGGACAAGGTGCACGTAACGCCCCGGCAGGGGGGCTGGCCGGTATATCGGGGCGCGCCAGTCATTGGAGCGTTTTCCTCGGCCTGCTTCCATACGTCTGGCCGAAGGGACGTCATGATCTGCGCCGGCAGGTAGTTGCCGCCTTCGTCGTCCTCGTGTTTGCCAAACTGGTCACCATCGCGGTGCCGATCCTGTTCAAGGAGGCGACCGACTGGTTGACAGCAAACGCCCCGGGAGCAGGCGAACCTGGAGGCACGCTCGCGCTCGTTACGACAGCGCTGATCCTGGCTTACGGCACCGGCCGCGTTTTGATGATGGTGTTGAACCAGGTCCGCGACCTGTTCTTCACCAAGGTCGGCCAGCATGCGGTGCGTGAACTCAACAACCGCACGTTCGAGCACCTGCACCGCCTCTCGCTGCGCTTTCACCTGGAGCGCCGCACGGGCGGGCTTTCGCGAGTCATCGAGCGCGCCGCCCGTGCCATCGAACTCATCATTCGCATGGGACTGCTCCAGCTTGCGCCGACCATCCTTGAGCTACTGTTGGTGTGCGCCGTGCTGCTCTACTATTTCAATTGGATCTACGTGGCCGTGGTGCTGATCACCGTCGCCGCCTACATGTGGTTCACCTTCGCGGCTTCCGAATGGCGCATCTCCATCCGCCGCGAAATGAACGAGAGCGACAACGACGCCAACACCAAGGCGGTCGACAGTCTGTTGAATTTCGAGACGGTGAAATACTTCGGCAATGAGGCGATGGAAAGCCAGCGCTTTGATCGGGCGATGGCGCGCTACGAGCAGGCCGCCATCCGTACCTACTATTCGCTGGGTGTGTTGAATTCGGGCCAGTCACTGATCTTCACCATCGGCATGACGCTGGTGATGTGGCTGGCCGCGCGCGCCGTCATGCAGGGTACCCACACGGTCGGTGATTTTGTCATGATCAACGCCATGATGATCCAGCTCTACATGCCGCTGAATTTCATGGGGATGGTCTATCGCGAGATCAAGCAGGGTCTCGTCGATCTGGAAACGATGTTTGCCTTGCTCGACCAGCATCCCGAGGTCGAGGACAAGCCGGGTGCGCAGGCGCTGAAGGTGTCTGAAGGCAACATCCGCTTTGATCGCGTCTCCTTTGCCTACGATCCCGAGCGCCAGATCCTGCACGATCTCTCCTTCGAAGTGCCGGCGGGAAAGATGGTCGCCATCGTCGGTCCATCAGGAGCGGGCAAATCCACCATCAGCCGTATTCTGTTCCGCTTCTACGATATCCATTCCGGAGGCGTGACGATCGACGGCCAGGACATCCGCGATGTCACGCAGGCTTCCCTGCGCGCGGCGATTGGTGTCGTGCCACAGGATACGGTGCTGTTCAACGATACGATCCTCTACAACATCCGCTATGGCCGCCCCGACGCCAGTGATGAGGAGGTCAAGGCGGCCGCCAAGCTCGCCCAGATCGATGAGTTTCTCGGCATGCTTCCCGAGGGCTACAAGACCATGGTCGGCGAACGCGGGCTGAAGCTTTCGGGTGGCGAGAAACAGCGCGTCGCCATTGCCCGCACGATTTTGAAAGGTCCCCCGATCCTGATGCTGGACGAGGCGACGAGCGCGCTGGACAGCCACACTGAAAAGGAGATCCAGGACGCGCTCGATCGTGTCGCGCGCAATCGCACGACGCTTGTTATCGCGCATCGCCTGTCGACGATTGTGCATGCCGACAACATTCTGGTGCTGGAGGCCGGCCGCCTCGTTGAGCAGGGCACGCATGCCGAGCTGATTGCCAGGGATGGGCTTTACGCCTCGCTCTGGAGCCGCCAGCGACAGGCGGAGAAGGCCCGTGAGGAACTGGCCCAGGCGCTCGAGGAGGCGCAGAAGGCCGGTGCACTCATTCCCGGTGACGCCCGTGTGGATGTCGGTTCGACATAGAGCATGTTCCGACGAAGTGGGCACCGGTTCGTTGCAGAACATGCGACCAAATAAGAAGCCAGAGCATGTTCCGACGAAGTGGGCACCGGTTCGTCGCAGAACATGCGACCAATAAGGCGCCCAGCATGTTCCGACGAAGTGGTCACCGGTTCGTCGCAGAACATGTGGCCAATAAGGCGCTCAGCATATTCCGACGCTCTATGCGTGGCCCACCGGTCCGTTGGGCGGTGTCCCGTTTGGCGGTGCCCCGTCTGGCGGTATCTGGGGCATGGCCAGCCACTCTTCCAGGATCTCAGGCAGCCCGTCGAGAGAGCGATAGCCGGTCGTCACCATGGCGTAACCTGATTGCGTGTCACCCGCATAGAGCGTCGGGAACCCGGTGACGGATGAGTCGCGCGCCGTCTCGAAGTCCTGGCGCGTTGCAATGCGCGCCTGTTCCGTCGCCAGTGCCTTGAGGAAACGCTCGCGGTCGAGGCCATGTTCGGCGGCGATGTCGGCGAGCACCTCATCCTTCGTCACGTCCCGGTTCTCTGCGTAGAAGGCGCGCTGGACCGAATTGAAGTAGGCGAGCATGACCAGCGGATTGAGCAGCCGCATGACGACGATGGCGCGGTCGGCGGGTTCGGTGTCGTAGATAAATCCGTCACGCTCAAAGAACCTGTAGTCGAACGGCTGGCCGGTGCGTTCTTCGACCGTCTCCCAATGGTGGCGGATCTGCGCCTTCATCTCGTCGTTCATCGGTGTCGTCGAACCGGGTCGCAGGCCACCGACGATGAGCGTCACCGGCAGGCGACTGCCGAAATGAGTAGCAAGCCCGTTGATGACCGGCGAGAACCCCCAGCACCATGAGCACATGGGGTCGGCGAAATAAACGAGATGGCGGGGGTGTTCTTCAGGTGTCTGCATGGGGTCAATCCTCGCATTCTTCGCGCCGATCGCAAAGTGCCATGCGCAGGCCCCGAGCGGGGCGCTTGAGCGCCATGCGTGCATCGGCTAGAACCTCCCCAATCCCCGAAACTCCCGGCCCAATTGAGGAGGAGCGCCCCCAATGGCGAACCCGCAGTACGTTTACCACATGCACAAGCTGTCGAAGACCTATCCCGGCGGCAAGCAGGTCTTGAAAGACATCAACCTGTCATTCTTCCCTGGCGCCAAGATCGGTGTCGTGGGTTTGAACGGTGCGGGTAAATCGACGCTTTTGAAGATCATGGCCGGTCAGATGACGGATTTTGTCGGTGAAGCCTGGGCAGCCGACGGCATCAAGGTCGGCTATCTGCCGCAGGAGCCTGAACTGGATACCGACAAGGATGTCTTGGGCAATGCCATGGAAGGCGTGGCGGAAAAGAAGGCGATCGTCGACCGCTACAACGAGATCGCGGCCAACTACTCCGAAGAGACGGCCGATGAGATGACCGAACTCCAGGACAAGATCGACGCGCAGGACTTATGGGACTTGGATACGCAAGTCGAGCAGGCACTCGATGCGCTCCGCTGCCCGCCGGGCGATTGGTCGGTGGACAAGTTGTCGGGTGGCGAAAAGCGCCGCGTGGCGTTGACCAAGCTGCTGTTATCGAAACCCGACATCCTGCTGCTTGACGAGCCGACCAACCATCTCGATGCCGAATCGGTCGCTTGGCTTGAGCGCTATCTGAAGGAGTACGCTGGCTGCGTCATCCTGGTGACGCATGATCGCTACTTCCTCGACAATATTACCGAATGGACGCTTGAACTCGATCGCGGCGAGGGCGTGCCCTATCACGGCAATTATTCGAGCTGGCTGGAGCAGAAGGCCAAGCGTCTGGAAGTCGAGAAGGGGCAGGAGGAATCCAAGCAGCGTGCCTTGAAGCGCGAGCTGGAGTGGATTCGTTCCAGCCCCAAGGCGCGCCAAGCCAAGTCCAAGGCGCGTATTACTGCTTATGAAAAGTTGGCCGAAGAAGCCGGTCGCGAGGAACTGGGGCGGGCAAGTATCCACATTGCCACCGGCCCGCGCCTGGGTGGTGTCGTCGTCGAAGCCGAGGGCCTCAAGAAGGGCTTTGGCGAAAAGCTGTTGATCGACGGTCTCAGCTTCAAGCTTCCGCCCGGTGGCATCGTCGGCGTCATCGGCCCCAACGGCGCCGGCAAGACGACGCTGTTTCGCATGTTGACCGGTCAGGACAAGCCCGACGCTGGCACGATACGCTTGGGCGAAACGGTCAAGCTGTCCTATGTCGATCAGTCACGCGACCATCTCGACGACAAGAAGTCGGTGTGGGAGGAAATCTCCGGCGGTCTCGACCAGATCCTGCTTGGCGGCAAGAAGGAAGTTCCCTCGCGCGCCTATTGCGGCTGGTTCAACTTCAAGGGTGCCGACCAGCAAAAGAAGGTCGGCATGCTTTCGGGCGGTGAGCGCAATCGCGTGCATCTGGCCAAGCTGTTGAAGGAGGGCGGCAACCTGTTGCTGCTCGACGAGCCGACCAACGATCTCGACACCGAAACGCTCTCAGCACTTGAAGCGGCACTGGAAGACTTCCCCGGCTGCGCGGTGGTGATCAGCCATGATCGCTTCTTCCTCGACCGCCTCGCCACCCACATCCTCGCGTTCGAGGGCGACAGCCACGTCGAATGGTTCGAGGGCAATTTCGAAAGCTACGAGGAAGACAAGAAGCGTCGCCTTGGTGACGCCGCCGTTGAACCCCACCGCATCAAGTTCCGCAAGTTCGAGCGGTAAACCAGAGCATTTTCCGACGAAGTGGACACCGGTTCGTCGCAGAAAATGCGATAAACCACAGAGCATGTCTAGCCGAAGTGTGTGCGCTAGAGCCGTGAAAAACTTGGCTCAAGTCAAATGCGTTCTAACGAATTCGCGATCGTTGCGGACATCGCGAACGGCGCCGGCATCACAGGCGATGTTTGCGCCGTTTTTCCTCAACGTCACCTTCGCTGTTTGGCCACAACATGTTGACGGCATCGCTGTGTCGGGGGTGTTATGTCGATGCAATGTGATTTCATCGATATATTAATCTGTCTGGGGATGATTTGGAGGCATGGGCGCGCGGACGCACGCGGAAGGAGACGAGCCATACAACGCAGGAGCGGCTCCGTCGAATGATGCAGTCCACGTCATTCGAACGCCGATCGTTGTCACGCTCGTTCATGGGACTTTCGCCAAGGGCGCGCCATGGACCAAGGAAGGCTCGATTTTGCGCCGCGAGATTGCCGCCACCTTGGGTGAGCATGAGCGTGACGTCGTGTTCGATACCTTCGATTGGTCGGGGAGCAACACCCACAAGGCGCGGGTGAAGGCGGGCTACCAGCTGGCCGATCATATCCGTGAGTTGCGTCAGCGCTTCCCGGTGTGCAAGCACTTCATCATCGCCCACTCCCACGGCGGCAACGTCGCGCTCCTGGCTCACAAGCACCTGCCCCAAGCGTTTCACGCCAAAGGCGTTGCCACACTTGGCACGCCGTTCATCTACGCTAAGCTTCGCGACGACCTGGTAGGTGTTAGCGATGCGACACTGCGGGTCGACCGGCAAGAGGGCTTTATCTTGAACATGCTGGGTTGGATGACAGGCCTCATTCTCGGCATCATGACGGCATTTGCTGTTTTTTCCCTAACTGAACCATGGGGCACCTGGGGCGTTGTCGCTGCGATCGCCGTTGGATGGATCGTTTGGTCCGTGGCTGCAACTTGGCTTTCCAAGGCCATTGCGTTCGCTACGTTTCCGTTAAGCGCAAGACGGGCGGCGATACGCCTTGGCAAGGCGCTCGAACTCAAACCGATGCCGCGCACCGCGGTGTTGAGTTTCATATATCCGGGCGATGAGGCCGGTTGGCTTCTTGGCGCGTTGCAGCAGACGAGCGCTCTGCCCAACCGGGTCGTTGACTGGTTCAAAGAAGTTGGTGCGCCCGTTGCCGGGGTTGCGTTCTTTATCGTCTTCGTCGTTGGCATCTTCAACGCGCCGATCACCGACCTGACCGGTATCGATCCCAAGACGTACGACGACTGGGCCTTGTACTTTATCTTTCTGATTATCGTGTCGGCCGGCAGCGCGTGGGTTCTTCTCGTCGTCGCACGCTATATGCTCAGCGTGCTTCGCGGCCATCCGGCAGGCTTTGGCTGGGAGCGCCCCTCGATCCACGCCCATGTCGATATCGGTATTAACAGTGTGGCTGATGTCTGCGCCAAATCCAATGCACACCAGGAGGTGCCATTCAGCGCATCGGACGACGCCAGA
>JAXGRZ010000140.1:0-6984 GCA_040765305.1 Hyphomicrobiaceae bacterium
AAGTTCGAGTGCGTATGTGCAGTGGACGGCGAGCCGGTGGTCACGGGCGAGGCCATGCTGATGGTGCCTTCGCGCGCTGCCTGAGGTAGCGTTGCGCCAAGATATCGAGGTGGAAGGGGGCTGCCCGCGGACAAGTCCCTTCCACACGCCCACATGAGGCGGCGAGATGAGACCGCGATATACCCGGGAAGATGCACCGGGAAGATGAGAGGTCAGCATGCTGGTTGTCATGGGATCGGATACGGTTCCTGACCAGGCCAAGGGCGCGGTTCTGGCGATCGGCAATTTCGATGGCGTGCATCGCGGCCATCAGGCGCTGATAAAACGGGTGCGTGAGAGGGCTGCCAACCTTGATGCGCCCGCCGGTGTGATCGTTTTCGAGCCGCACCCGCGCGAATACTTTCAACCCTCAGAACCCCACTTCCACCTCACACCGCTGCCCTTGAAATTGCGGTGGCTTGAGGCGCTCGGGCTCGACCTCGTCGTCGTGTTGAAATTCGACAAGGCGTTCGCGTCGCTGTCAGCCAACCAGTTCATCGAAAACGTGTTGGTTGCCAGGCTGGCGCCACGCCATATCGTCATCGGCTATGACTTCTTCTTCGGCAAGGGGCGATCGGGTACGCCCGAAACGATGCGTCTGGCGGGGCAGGAACTGGGCTTTGGCGTCAGCGTGGTCAGCCCCGTTGCCGAGGATGGGGAAGTGTTTGCCTCCACGACGATCCGGCTGAAGCTGGCGCAAGGTGATGTGCGCGGTGCGGCGGTAGCGCTGGGCCAGCAGTGGCGCGTCAGGGGGCATGTCATTGGCGGCGCAAAGCGCGGAACCGGGCTTGGCTTTCCCACCGCCAACATCGCCATGGAACCGGGCACGGCGCTGGCGCACGGCATTTATGCGGTATGGGTCGATATAACCGGCGATGACGCGCACGAGGTGAATATTCCCAAGCGCTACATGGGTGCTGCCTATCTAGGGACACGGCCAACCTTCGACAATGGCGGCCCGCTTCTGGAGATTTTCCTGCTGGAGTTCGACGGCGACCTTTACGGGCGCGAGATCGAGGTTGCATTCGTTGACTTCATTCGTGGCGACCGCCGTTTCGATACCGTCGAGGATCTGATCGCGCAGATGCAGGCCGATTGTGCAAAAACCCGCGAAATCCTATCGGCCGAGGCAGCCCAAGACGTTCAACACACCTTGCCGTGACGCCTTGGCGCGATCGACCTCAACCGGTAAGATAATCGCATCGATGGTCTACACGTCGTAGACGAGCACGAATATGCCGGCGCCGCCGACGATGACGCCCATCATCACGATTGTCGCGGATCTCAAGAATTTTATCATGGGTGCGTCCCCTTATCTTCGCGGGGCGTTGGAACAACGCGTTGGCAATGCGCGTAGTACTCCATGAATCCATTCGAGCAAATTCAGGTAAAAAAAACGTTTAGATTGTTTTCAAAGCGGTACACTCGCGGTCATCCGCCTCATGTGTAAACAGCTAAACTTTAATGCGCGAAGCGAGCGAGTGTGTCGAAGTTGAATATCGGTTCTCACAGTCGGCAAATTTGCACACACCTTATGCGAACTGCGCGTGGGCTCGCAATATGGCGCGCCTATTGAGCAAAAGTGCCAAATTTTCCTTGCAGGAATTGCTATTATTATGAGGGGTGGTTCTCCTTATTCATCATTCACAAATGGGCAACATTTGAATTGAAACGCAGCTTGATACGGGCAGAGCGCAAGGTGGATGCAATGCGTGAACTCCTTGATGCGCAGGGTCTGGAGGAGCTGTTGGCGCAATTGCTGGGCGCGAACAAGAGGGCCCCTTTTGCACTTCATTTGGTGAGCCTCTACGCAGTTGATCCCATCTCGTGCCAATCATCATTATGTGCTGAACTGGAGGCTGGCGATATTACCGCTGGTCTCGTCGGATTGATCCGTCCTGTCGATGCGCTCGCTCGGCTGGCTCCGGGAAAATTTGCTGTTGTCCAACAGCGCAAAGCGGCATTGTCTCAGGTCGAGAGCTTGGCTGACAAGATCAGCAAAGAGTTTGCGGGTCTGGCCGATGTGAACGGCAACGAGTTGGCTTGCACTGTCGGAACGGTGGAATTTGCCGAAAGGTCTGGGACCCCCTTCCTGCTCATGCAATCGGCAGAAGCGGCGCTCGATGCCCAAAAGTGCACGCGGTTCGTAGGCTCATCGCCTTTCGGGAACCCCCTATTGGCAGGAGAATCCCCCTTGCCGCGCGGCGCTGGCGTCAACAAGATCAAACGCGCATTGCGCGATGCCTTGGCTGAAGACCAGTTGGAGTTGTTCTACCAGCCGGTCGTGTCAGCCAAGACCGGGACTGTCGTGCAATATGAAGCATTGATCCGCTGGAGACATCCCTCGCTCCAATATGTCCCGCCGGTTCATTTTATTCCCGCAGCTGAAAGGGCTGGCGTCATTGCCGAGATTGGCCGTTGGGCGCTTCACAAGGCGTGCATGGAAATTCTGGCCTATGATGGCGGCATCGGCGTCGCTGTAAATCTCTCGCCGGTGGAATTCTTGAGTTCGGATGTTGCAGCGACGATCCAACGCTCACTGGAGGACACCGGGCTTCATCCCAAGCGCCTCACCATTGAATTGACCGAGAACGTGTTCATGTCGTTCTCCATGCAGATCTTGAAGCAATTCGAGCGGATCAAGGATATGGGCGTGAGGCTGAGCCTTGATGATTTCGGAGCGGCCTATTCGTCACTGGCCCGCCTTTACGCATTGCCGATCAAGAGCATCAAGATCGACCGTTCTTTGATCACTCCGATAGCGCAGTGTGATCGTTCCAGGAAAGTTATCGGTGGCATTGTCAAACTCGCGGACGACCTTAACCTGACGACTGTCGCCGAAGGCGTGGAGAGCGCAGATCAGGCGAAAATTCTTCAGGATGTGGGGGCGACCTGGTTGCAGGGCTATCATTTCGGGCCCCCCGCGCCGGCACATGTCGCACTTGCAGGCCAGCATTCACCTCATTGAGGTTCTAGGCGACCTGAGACCAACTTTCATCCGCTCATGGGGTCAGGGTCTGGGTGATGAATTTTGACTCGGTTGCCTCGTCTGTCTCCTGGGCTCGACCTTCATCGCGATTGTAAAGGTCGTTGCGGAAATAAACGACGCCATTTTCGACCCACGCCGTCAAATAGATGAAGTGCACAGGAACAGGCCTATTAAGTTTAATCGTGATCGGCTGCTCGGAGGCAACCGCCGCCTTGAGCCGTTCCTTGGACCAGTTGTCCTGCCCGGCCAAAATCCAATCAGCCAGATCGTAAAAGCTTTGCACGCGCACACAGCCGGCGCTGAAGGCGCGCTCGAAATAGCCAAACAGCTTCTTCATCGGCGTGTCGTGCATGTAGACAATGTGCTTGTTGGGCATGTCGAAGCGCAGAACGCCAAGTGCATTGTTCGGGCCCGGTTCCTGCCGGAATACGTAATGGCTGCTCTCAGGCCCCCACCAGTTCACCTGGCTCGGATCGATTTCTTTCCCGCCAAATGTGGAAAAGACCCGAATGTTTTCGCGATAGAGGTAGGACAGGTCCTTGCGGATCATCGGGATGATCTGAGCCTTCGCGATGGTGCCGGGCACATGCCAGTAGGGCAGGATATTGATTGCCCGGATGGCCGTGCTGACTGTCGGCGTCGGCGTTGTTCGCTTGCCGGCGATCGTGCGGCTGACGATTGCGACGCGGCCATTCTCGATACCCTGGAGTTCGAAGCTGGCCGCATTCATGACGATGTATTTTGGCACGCCCGACAGCGATGGCAACAACTCGTGCATCCGCTGCAAGTTGACCTTCAGCTGCGCCACTCTGTCTTGCGCCGATACGTTGAGCAGGCGCTGCGTTATGCCGTAGACGATGCCATTGGGCTCCAGACCGTTGCGCGCCTGAAAGTGCTTGACCGCCTCAGCCAGTGTGCCGTCGAAAGCGGTCTCATTGCGGCGCCCGGTGCGAAGATCGCCCGTCAGGGTGAGGCGCTGCCTCAGCTTTGCAACATTGGGCCCGCTGTCGCCGGGGCGAAGGATGATGCGGTCCGGCAGTGTCGGCCATCCGCCACGCTCGACGATTTGTTGATAGAACGCGATCGCACGCTCCAGGTCTCGCGCGCTGTCTGATTCCACCCAGGGGGTCGAGCTGGGAGGTGGCGGCGCACTTTGCTGTCGCCGCGCAAATGAGGGGCCTGCCGAAATTGACAGGGCGATCACGAAGGCAGCCGAAATCAGGATGAGGGTTCGGTAGCGGGAGATGAAGTGCCGAGATGCCATTGGTCCTACGCTGGGGTTGGTCCTACGCTGGGGTTGGTTGAGGAAGGTGATCACCACATCGGTGGGGCGTAAAGCAATCCACCCTCCTTCCAGAGGGAATTTATGCCGCGTTCCATGCCGAGCACACCGGTGCGACCCACGTTGCTGTCGAAGATTTCACCATAGTTGCCGACCGCGCCGATGACAGTGCGCAGCCAGGCCCGGTCCAGTCGCAGCTTTTCTCCGCTCGTTGCGGCCCCCTCGATGAGGCGCTTGGCGTCGCCTTGCAGTTCTGTTCCGTTTGCCGCCGCACTCGCGCTGTCATGCGTGAGACCGACTTCCTCGGCATTGATGAGGCCGGCAAGCACCCAACGCACGATCATCAGCCATTCGCGATCCCCTGACGCGACGGCGGGAGCAAGCGGCTCCTTGGAAATCACCTCGGGCAGCACGACATGCTTTGTCGGCTCGCGAAAGCCTGCCCGATCGGCGAACAGTGATGAGCGATCGGCGGTGTAGGCATCGCACTCCCCACCCAGATAGGCCTTCACCAGCGCTTCGCGCGATTGGAACGCCTTGGTCTCAACCTGAATGCCGTGGGCGGCAAAATAATAGGCGGCATTGGGCTCGGTGGTGGTGGCAGATTGAACGCAGACGGTCGTCCCCGCCAGCTGCTGGGCTGAAACAAGACCGCGCTCCTGCGATGTCATGAAGCTTTGCCCATCGAAATAGATGGTGCCCGCAAAGTCGATTCCCAGTTCGGCTTCCCGTGACATCGTCCAGGTGGTGTTGCGCGACAGAAGATCTATCTTGCCCGATTTCAACGCATCGAACCGGGCGCCTGCGTCGAGCGGCACGAATTCAACCTTGGTCGAATCGCCGAGAACGGCCGCGGCAACCGCCCTGCAGAACTCCGCGTCGATTCCGGTCCACTCGCCAACCGCAGAGCGATGTGCAAACCCCAACAAACCCTCGTTGACACCACAAATGAGTTTGTCGCGCGCGCGGATCTCATCCAAACGCGACTTGGGGGCTGGAGCGGGGTTGGTGCCGGTCACCAACAAGGCGCCCGTGGTGTTTGCCTCCTGGGCAGCTTGATCGATGCCCATGCCGGCCCGCGTCGGGCGCTCGGCCGGTGCGGGGGCAGCTTCCGGCGCCGCGCGCGAGCCCGAGGTGCCACGCGCTGCAGTGTCGCGTCTGGACTTGACGCCGCGGCGGCAATGCGAGCGCGGCACGATCGTAAATCGCCCGGCTGCCTCGCCGCTGACCTTGCAGGTGCATGGTCCGTGCGATCCCTCACGCAGGGCGCACAGGCTGTAGCCGGCATATGCGCCGCCAATCGGCACGCTGAGCGACATGACCGCGACACAGATGGAGAAGATCGCTGCCCAACGCCAACTCGTCATATTCACCCCTTGTCCCCCCTCTGGTTCGGCTCGGCCCACGATGCTCGCCGTCCACGTGAAGCAGCGGTTTCGAGATACGCAGGCCGATGTACACCACTAGCTTAGCGGCACGATGGCTACAGAAGCAATGTCTGCATGAGAAAACAGAAATGACGAATGAAGAGGGTGAGAGCAGGGCGGGTGTTGACGTGGTGCCTGTCACGTGGGCAAGTCACCGCCGTGGCGAGCTGACAGCCACGCGCCAGGCAGACCATGGTTGGAGGAAATCCGAAAAAAAAAGGCTGTAGCCGCTCGGCATCATGGCCTGTCATACTTCGCGCTTTCTGTGATCTCGTTGTGCGGGTTTGTCGTCAAGGAGAGGTTGGAGCATGTGACGGCATCGTGCGCGAAGGTGGCGTGTCGCTTTGTCGTTTCCGCTGAGTCGGCATGAAAATGAGGGCAACGCCAGACGACTCTGCACCGGAATGGGCTTGAGGATCTCAAGGCAGGCACCATGAATTTACACATGTGGAAGAGCAAGTATCAACGACCATCGGCATTTGCTGTTCGGTTGACGACAGCGGCTGTGCTCGCCCTGGTGCTGGCGCAGTTGCTGCAGGTGCGACTGCCGCTGTGGGTCGTCCTCACCGCAATCGTCGTCACGCAGACCAGTGTCGGGCGATCACTGAAAGTCACCTTGGATTATCTGGTGGGAACGATATCGGGTGCCTTGTGGGGTGGCGCCGTTGCCGCGATGATTTCGCCATCAAGCGAACTGGTCCTCATCCTTTCGCTTGCGCTTGGTCTGGCTCCCCTTGCTTTTGCCGCAACCATCGTGCCGCGCTTTGGTGCAGCTCCAATCACGGCCGCGATCGTCATCTTGGTGCCGCAGATAACGCACGCCACCCCGATAGCCTCCGCGCTCGAGCGTCTGGCGGAGGTCTCGCTGGGCAGCCTCGTTGGGATCTTCGTATCGCTGGTTGTTTTTCCATCGAGCGCCTTTGCTCTGGTGCGTGAAAAGTCGGCACAGGTTCTCGAACGCATGGCCGAGGCGGCGGAGCACTTGTTCAGCGGTCTCAAGCGCGGGCTGCACAATGACGAGGTGCATCAGCTGCAGAGCCAAATTGGCCCCCGGCTTAACGAATTGTCCGAAATCGCCAACGAAGCTGAACGCGAACGGCTGATGAAGCTGGCTGGTGGTGGCTCGATCGGTCCACTGGTGCGCACGATGCTGCGATTGCGCCATGATCTCGTCATCCTGGGTCGCGCATCGGGAGCACCGTTGCCCGAGCGTCTGCTGGAGGTTCTGGACCAGGCGCTGACGATAA
>JAXGRZ010000141.1:0-6967 GCA_040765305.1 Hyphomicrobiaceae bacterium
GCCCGCTTATGCGCCGATGGGCTGGGGCAGCCCGTGGCAAACCTCACAATGGCAAACCTCACCATGGCAACCTTCGCCTTGGCCGGCCGGCCATCCGCTCGGTTCGCCGCTATCACCGCCGGGCATCTGGCCGATGGGCGGGTTACCATCTGCGAACAGCCCGTGGTGAGCGCTCCGGGATGGCATCGGCGTTAGCGCTCCCTCAACTATCAGTACAGATATCTACGGGGTGCATCACTCTGGTTAGCAGGACTGTGGCCGCTTCCAGCTTATCCTTGATCGCATCGACACAGGATAGCATCGACACAGCCCTCCGCGAGGCACCTTCATGCCAGCCCTTTTCTGGCGCACAAGCCAACTGAAAGAACTTTGCACGTCGGCCTGCCCGGTCACACCGGTCCGTCACGTCAGCGGCTTTGTGCGCAATGAGAGTGGCAATGTCGTCTTGATCTTCGCCGCCCTGCTTTTGCCACTGGTGGCGATTTCGATCGGCGCAATGGACTATGGACGTGCAAACACCGCACGCCACCACCTGCAGACTGCCATCGATGCCGGCTTGAGCTTTGCTGTAAAGCACGCTCTCGAAGATGAAGTGAACATGAATGCAGCGTTCCAGCGCGCATTCAAGGCCAACCTGCCCGATGCCATGAAATCAGCACAGGCGACGTTCCATGCCAACATGGAAGGCGCGCAGCTCGAGGCTGAAGCCAGTCTTCCAGTCCGCGCTGACGTACTGGGCATATTGAACGCAAATCGCATCGTTGTTGCAGCGAGAGGATCGACGAGAATCACCATTCCGGAACAGGGTGTGCCATCGTCAAAACAGCTACCTGGAGAGGCTGCCCGCCCCGTCGAGCCTTCGCAGGAGGATATCGAGGCTACTAAATCTCGGATCCGCGCACTGCTCGGCAATCAACTACCCAACGAACCATTTTCGACCCGCGACAGCGTAGATCCGGCAGAGGCGGAGCGGCTCGCACACGAGATTCTACAGCAACTGGGTCAGTGAGTTCGTCGCGTCAGAGCGGTTCAGACGCTACGCCGGTTCCAACGAGCCACTTGGGATCGAACCAGCGATCGGCCGGGCCGTCATAGGGCAGGCGGGTGATATCCCAGTGGCGGATGAAGGGCGCATAGACGTCCCATACGGGCGGGCCGCCACCGATGAACACACGCCGCCCCGTGTAGTGCGCCAGCACATCTTCGGGTTTTTCGTGCGAGCGGATCACCGCGATCGTGCGATCGAGAAAGGCCCACTTGGGCACCGCGCCGATGGTCTTGGGTCCGGCCAGCAGAACGTGACCCTTGGTGAGGAAAAAGAAGCGCTCGACGTCGGCGCGGAACTCAGGGCGTTTGTCACCTTCCCACGGCAGCCAGCCGTTGAGGCCCAGCTGGCCGCGCATGCCGATGGCGCACATGGAGCGGATGTCGGGCATAGAGTCCTCGTGTCCTTTACAGCAAATTTTTCCGCAGTCCACTTCGTCGGAAAATGCTTGGTCTTTGGTTTGGTCGCATTTTCTGCGACGAACCGGCATCCACTTCGTCGGAAAATGCTTGCTCTTTAGTTTGGTCGCATTTTCTACGACGAACCGGCATCCACTTCGTCGGAAAATGCTCCGTCTTCAACGCACCCAGCCTTCAACGCACCCAGCTCACGGCTCCCAGGGCTTTGCCGGTTCGCTACTTTCCTCAACTTCGCTTTTTTCCACACGAGCGATCTCGCGGGTCAAGGCGTAGAGGGCTTCCTGAATGCCTTTGCCGGATACAGCCGACAGCAGCAGTGGTTTCTTGCGCGCCGCCTTCTCAAGACACTGCGCCTTCTCATTGCGGGTATCCTCGTCCAGTGCATCGATCTTGGACAGCGCCACGATCTCCTTCTTGCCGGCGAGCTCGTGACCATAAGCCTTCAACTCACGGCGCACCGTGCGATAGGCGTCGGCAATGTCGTCGGACGTTGCATCGACCAGATGCAGCAGAACGCGGCAGCGCTCGACATGGCCCAGGAAGCGCGTGCCAAGCCCAGCGCCTTCGTGTGCGCCCTCGATGAGGCCTGGAATGTCGGCCAGGACGAAATCGCTATCGCCTGCGCGCACCACGCCCAAGTTCGGGTGAAGCGTGGTGAACGGGTAATCGGCAATCTTCGGCTTGGCAGCCGAGACGGCGGCGAGGAACGTCGATTTGCCGGCATTGGGCAAACCGACCAGCCCGGCGTCGGCAATCAGCTTCAGCCGTAGCCAGATGGTCAGCTCATCACCAGGCAAACCGGGATTGGCGTGGCGCGGCGCCTGATTGGTGGATGACTTGAAGTGCGCATTGCCAAAGCCGCCGTTGCCCCCCTTGGCCAGCACCACACGCTGGCCGGGTTCAGACAGGTCGGCAATCAGCGTCTCGTTGTCCTCCGCGTAGATCTCGGTGCCGGGCGGCACCTTGACGACAACATCGGCGCCGGAGGGACCGGCGCGGTTGCGGCCCATGCCCGGGGTGCCGCTCTTTGCCTTGAAGTGCTGCTGGTAGCGATAGTCGATCAGCGTGTTGAGATTGTCGACGCACGCGGCAATAACGTCCCCGCCCTTGCCGCCATCACCGCCATCGGGCCCGCCGAACTCGATGAACTTCTCGCGACGGAAGCTGATGCACCCGGCGCCACCATTGCCGGCCTTGATGTAGATTTTCGCCTGATCGAGAAACTTCATTTGTAACGGACCTCAAAGGCTGCGCCGCTTTAAGTGGCGCCAGGCGCTTCGCGCCAACTCGTATTGTTCGGCCGGCGCTTTGACACGGCGCGCTTCGCACCAGCAACTGCACGACCCGGTGGAGGTAAAGCCCAACTTCTCTATGACCCGCGCGGAAGCTGGATTATCGGCAAAGTGACAGCAGGTCAGCTTGTCAAACCCGGCGTCGGCGAATAAGTGCGAGACCAGCGCATAGGCCGCCTCGGTCGCGATACCCCGGCCCCAGTAGGGCTTGCCGACCCAATAGCCGATCTCTGCAATACGGCGATCATCCGACGGCAGGTAACCGGTGATACCGAGTAGCTGGTCCTCCTCACCGGCGATCGTGACGGCACGCACGAACTCCCCCTCTTCGAGCCCGTCAAGCCACTGGCGGGCATCGTCGGGCGTATAGGGATAGGGAATACGCGCCGTCATGGAGGCGATCGCCCAATCACCGGCAAGCCGCGCAATGTCGGGCAGATCAGCTTCCCTCAATGGTCGCAATACCAGTCGGCCCGTTCGGATCAGACCGCCGTCAGCCGGCCTGCGCCGGAGCAATTGCGACAACCGTGCCATGTCGCCCTCCCGAGACGACGAAGGGGAGACGTCAACGCCTCCCCCTCACCCGTATCAGAGCCCACCACCGGACAAAATCCGGCGACCGGCTATTCCGCAGCTTCGACGATTGCCGGGCGGATGGAAACAAACACACGCCCATTGCGGCGGGTGCGGAACTCGACCGCGCCTTCCACCTTGGCGAACAGCGTGTGGTCGGTCCCCATGCCGACGTTGTCGCCGGGATGAACTTTCGTGCCGCGCTGGCGAACGAGGATGTTGCCGGCAATGACATGCTCGCCGCCGTAGCGCTTGACGCCGAGCATCTTGGGGTTGCTGTCGCGACCGTTCTTCGAGGAGCCGCCGGCCTTTTTCTGTGCCATGACTTGGTATCCTTATCCTTATGATGTCCGTCCGGCTGCCGTCAGGCGCCGATGATGGACGTGATGCGGACCTTGGTCAGATCCTGGCGATGGCCGCGCTTGCGGCGCGAATTCTTGCGGCGACGCTTCTTGAAAGCGATGACCTTGGGGCCGCGCGCCTGCTCGACGAGCTCGGCGGTGACCTTGGCGCCGGCAACTGTCGGCGCACCGACCTTCACCGACTCACCCTCACCGACCATGAGGACCTCGCCGAACTCGACCGAGGCGCCAGCCTCACCGTCGAGCTTTTCTATGATGATAATATCGTCCTTGGCGACACGGTACTGCTTGCCGCCTGTCTTGATGACAGCGTACATGGCTCTTGCCCTTCTCATGTTAGCCGCGCCCTGTGGCGCCCCTCGAAACCTGCGGTCCATCGGACCTTAAAGTTGCAAAGGGGACTTTCGAGCCTGTTGCGACTGGAATTGTCACAGGAAAGCCTCGGGCAGCGCATTACGCGCGCTCGGCGGGACCGAACGCGTTAGCCGGTTTATCGTGGGTTGGTGCAGGAATGTCAACGGTTCACAGGCCGCACAGCCGCATGGAGTGGCGATTTTCTGCGCTTTCATTGACGGCCTCGATTGAGCTTCTCAAGCGAAGATAAAGATTGAGCAGGCTATAACGAGCCAGAACTTGCCGAAACCGCGTCAATCCGACAGCTGAATGAACGGTTTTGCAATGGGACATGGGACCTACAGCGGAATTCATCAATGTTGCCAGCCTCCAAATCCCGAGCCTCGGAACCACCGCCCTTAGATCCAAGGACCCGCTCCGACGCCCGCCGGCTCATCAACATCCCCATTCTCGACGTCGGGCCCAATTTTCCGATGGAGACGCTGCAACGCGAGCTTGACCGGGCGCACCGACTGCTTGACGACGCCACCCACATCGTGCCGCGCCAAGCCTTGGCGTCGCTCGATCGCATCTCACGGCACTGGCTGGCCCGCTGGGAGAACGCTCACCTGCCGGAAATCGATGAGATTGCGCGTGTGCTGGCCCGGCCCGGCGCCTACTTCCTTTCGGTCAACTACGAATGGGGCTGCACCTGCCGGGTGGCGCCGGCGCCCGATGGCGGCTCGGCCCGCCTCGTGCGGGTGCTCGACTGGCGCACGGAGGGGCTTGGCCGCAACATTCTTGCCGCGCGCGTTGCCGGTCGTAGCGGGCCATTCATCACGCTGACCTGGCCAGGCTACACGGGCGTCTTGCAAGCGGTGGCGCCGGGACGCTTTGCCGGAGCGCTCAATCAAGCGCCGATGCGCAAGGCCATGGGTTACTACTATCTCGACTGGGTTGCGAACCGGAAGCGGGTCTGGACAATGCCGCATGGAACGCCTGCCCACCTGCTGCGCTCGGTCTTCGAACGGGCGGAGAACTTCCAGCAGGCGAAGGACATGCTGATCACCACCCCGGTCAGTTCGCCGGCGATCTTCTCGCTTGCCGGCACCGAGGCGCATGAAACTTGCGTCATCGAGCGGCGCGAGACCGACGCACGCGTCCATACCGGACCACAGGTGGCCGCAAACCACTGGCAGGCGTTCGGCTGGACAGGGCATGCACGCGGCAATGACAGCGGCGGGCGGGCCTGCCAGATGGCTCACGTCTCTACCGCACTGGACCCGGCGCTGCCCTGGCTCGCAGCACCAATCCTCAATCCAACGACACGACTCATTATGATCGCCGACGCCAAGAGCGGGCGCTTCTTGGCCCAGGGCTTTGAGGCAGATGGAGCCGCGACGCTGGTCCTGGAAGCGACCGCCTAATGACGCGACACGCGGTCGCAACAAAGCGAACACATGGAGGCAGCCAGGCAAGCGGGCTTTGAAACGCGGTTCATGCAAGCGCTTGAAAGATGTGGGCGCGGCACACCAATGAACCTCGCGCGAAGTTACATTGGAATGATTCTATTGACGTTTCTGGTTTTCAAGCGGGTTGACATTGCGCTTGGGACACGGCTTCTTCTTGCCCGGGCGCCACAGCGCCCTTGAATGAAAACATCCTTGTCGGGGCCTTGAACCCCGGTCTTTGGAGGACACCATGTCGAACACTCGCGCGGTGACGCGCCGTATCTTCACGCTTGCCACAGCCCTCTCTTGTGCCGCCTTGGCACTCGCCGCACCCGCCTCTGCTTCGGGTCCAGGAGAGAAAGACCTCAAGGTCAAGAAGCTGTCGGTCCCGAGCCCAGTCCCTGGTGCGGCTGGCGAGATCAACATCTACTCCTACCGCGAACCGGGCCTTATCGCACCGCTCGTTGAAACCTTCGCCAAAGAGTTCGGCGTCAAGGTCAATGTCGTTTATGCCAAGGACGGGTTGACTGAACGCATCAAGGCGGAGGGGCCTAACAGCCCGGTTGATGTGCTTTTGAGCGTCGACATCGGTCGTCTTGACGAAGCCAAACAGAGCGGCATCACCCAACCGATCAAATCGGAACTGGTGGACGACGAAATCCCGCCAGCCTATCGCGATCCCGATGGCGCCTGGGTTGGGCTGTCACAACGCGCGCGCATCGTCTACGCATCCAAGGAGCGCGTCGCCCAGGACAAGATCACCTATGAAGAACTGGCCGATCCCAAATGGAAGGGCAAGATCTGCATGCGCTCGGGCCAGCACACCTACAACATCGGTCTGCTAGCTTCGATCATCGCTCATGATGGACCGGAGAAGGCCGAGAAGTGGGCAATGGGCGTAAAGAACAATCTGGCCCGCAAGCCCGCGGGCGGTGATCGCGATCAGGTCAAGGCCATCTACGCCGGCGAGTGTGATATTGCCGTTGGCAACACCTATTACATGGCGGCGATGGAAACCAGCGACAAGCCCGAGCAGCGCGAATGGGCCAAGTCCGTCAAGCTGCTGTTCCCGAATGCCGATGGGCGCGGCACGCATGTCAACATTTCCGGCGCTATCTTAGCCAAATATGCGCCCCACAAGGACAACGCGAAGCTGTTCATCGACTTCCTCGTCTCACACGAAGGCCAGCACATCTATGCCGAGAAGGTGAACGAGTACCCGCTCGATTCCGACATCCCCGTTTCCGACCGAGTGGCCGCATGGGGAACACTTAACCCGGACAAGCTGCCGCTGATCGAGGTTGCCAAGTATCGCAAGCAGGCGTCCGAGATCATGGACAAGGTCGGCTTCGATCAAGGTCCTGGCGCCTGAGAGGGCTGTTGAGACCGTTGGAGACCGCGCCCCGAACATGACGGCGCCTGTCCCATTCCTTCTTGTTATGAAAAGCCGCGTGCCTCATTGGGTACGCGGCTTTTTCGCTTTGCGCCCCCC
>JAXGRZ010000142.1:0-6899 GCA_040765305.1 Hyphomicrobiaceae bacterium
GCATCGCGTGCGGCCTGTGCCACGTTGCGCTGTGCATCGGTAAACCAATAGATGCCGGAACGATACTGTGTACCCGCGTCATTGCCCTGGCGCATACCCTGGGTCGGATCATGGCTCTCGAAGAATGTCTTCACGAGCGTCCCATAGGAAATGCTGGCCGGATCGTAGACCACCAAAACGACTTCATTGTGCCCGGTCATGCCGGTACACACCTCCTCGTAGGTGGGATTGGGGGTGAACCCGGCTGCATAGCCGACCGCAGTGATCCAGATGCCATCGCCAAGCTGCCAGAACTTGCGCTCCGCCCCCCAGAAGCAGCCAAGCCCGAACATGGCGACCGCGCAACCTTCCGGGTAAGGACCTTTGAGCGCGTGGCCCAGCACGAAATGTCGTTGTGCTGTCGGGATCGCAGTCGTGCGGCCTGGCAATGCAGTGTCGGGAGTCGGCATCACGGACTTTTTCATGAACAACATGGGTTTGCCTCTGCGGGGCTGTCGGTGCGTTGAGTCTCTCATATAGGGTAGCAATTTTGGTTTGCCTGCCCCGATCGTGCCTCACTTTTTCACGAATGTAGGCGCGTTGTGGCGAGAGAGGGAGGTTATCAGCGCGGCGGGGGGAAACTGACCGCGATGTTCGAGGGGAGCCTATCTCATGTCTGACGTAAATGTTGCTCCGGTCAGTGATGGCCTTGCTGCCGCGCTTGGCGAGCCCGCCATTCGATCTGCCGAGCACGGTGCTGTCCAACCAGTCAGCGAGCGCATCATCTATCGTGCCAGCGGCGGCCGCAGAGTAGCTTTTTCATTCATTTTCCTGCTCTTGCTGCCCTTCTTCATTAGCCTTGGGCCGATGTTATGGTCGCGCATCAGCCACGGCCTGTGGGAAGGCACGATCGGATTGATGGTGATTGCCGCGGGTTTCACAGTTGTCATGTTCCTGGTGTTCGTGGAACTCATGCATTCCATCCGCTCGCGTGTCGAACTTGGCAACATGGCGGTTCGCCTGACACTTCCCTCCGGACGCGGTGCCCAGCCGATGTTGCGCTATCAGACGCATGAAATTCCCTACAAGGATATCGCGGCTGTCGAGATGCGCCGGGAGATCTACGGCGGCATCTGGGCGCCGATGATGCTCAAAGGTGCGCGTATCCTCACCAAGAGCGGGGAAAAGATTCGGCTCGGCTACGTTAACGAAGCCAATGTCGATCCCGCATTCCCCTATGTCGAAATCGCGGAGCGGATTGCCAACAGGGCTGGCGTCGAAATGATTGATGCCGGCAATGTGCGCCGCTTGTATTCGAAGAAGATGCTTGGCATCGCCTCAGGGCCACGCAAGCACTATTCCATCGACGAAATCCAGATGCGAGACCTCAATCGCAAGCATGCGCGCCTCATGGCCATGCTGGTGTTTGGTCTCGCCATACTGGTTTGTTTCGGGGTTCTCGGAGACTTGATGCAGCCGACATAGAGCGTCAGTTGATGAAGATGTTGACGATGCGACGTCGACGACCGGCGATGCCGCAGATCAGCGCCAAGCCGCCAAACAAAACGTAGGCGGGCAGCGCCAGCACATTGAGCAGAACCGGGTCCCAGGCCCAAGCTCCAAGTTTGTGCGTGACGCTCGCCTGGAAAGCGGCAAATGAGGACGGCGAGATGCTCTGCCAGTGGGCGGCGGTCGATGTATGCGTGCCGTGCTGCGTTGCGCCGGTCACAAAAAGCATAAGAGCCAGCAGCAAAAACAGCGCCGCCAGGAAGCGGAGGGTTGGCGCTGCCGCAATGGCGATGCGGGTTGGCAGTTCTTTCAGGGCGCGCAACAGGCGCATGACGTCATCCCCAATCCCTGGTTTCTAAGCGTGGCATGATTCTTCGGGTTCGTGGTTTGCGCCTTCAAGTCCTTCTCAGCTGGTCGTGCAACACGTCTTGCTGTAGCTGTGTGGAACGCCATAGGCAAGCGCCCGGCGCCCCGCGCCGCAGTATCGCATAATTTGGGTCAGACTTTATAGAAGGCGCGGTACCAGTCGACGAATGCCTTTATCCCGTCGGTGAGATCAGTGCATGGTCTGTAGCCGAAATCACGCTCTAAATCGTCGATGTTGGCGTAGGTTGCGGGGACGTCACCCGGCTGCATGGGTTTCATGTTTTTGATGGCCTCACGGCCGATCGCTTTTTCAAGTGTTTCTATGAACGTCATCAGCGGCACGGGCGTGTTGTTGCCGATGTTGTAGACGCGGTAGGGCGCATAGCTCGATCCGGGGTCGGGATTGGCGGGATCGTAAGTGGCGGCTGGCCGGGCCGGATGGGCCGCAACGCGCACGACACCGGCGACGATGTCGTCGATGAAGGTGAAGTCACGCGACATCCGGCCTTCGTTGAAGACGTCGATCGGTCTGCCTTCGAGAATCGCCTTGGTGAACAGCATCGGCGCCATGTCAGGCCGTCCCCAGGGGCCATACACGGTGAAGAAGCGCAGGCCGGTGGTCGCCAGCCCGTACAAGTGCGCGTAGGTGTGTGCCATCAGCTCGTTCGCCTTCTTGGTGGCGGCATAAAGGCTGACGGGGTGATCGACGTTGTCGTGCACGCTAAAGGGCATCTTGGTGTTGGCCCCGTAGACCGAACTTGACGATGCGTAGACCAGATGCTGCACGTTGTTGTGCCGGCAACCTTCCAGGATGTTGCCGAAGGCGACGAGATTTGAATCGATGTAGGCGGCGGGATTGATCAGCGAATAGCGCACACCCGCCTGTGCGGCCAGGTGAATGACGGTGCGCGGACTGGTGTCCTTGAAGAAGCGCTCAAGGGTCGTGCGCTCGGCCAGATCGAATTCATGGAAGGCAAAGCGCGGACCGGCGATCACCTCAAGGCGCGCCCGTTTCAGCGCCGGGTCGTAATAGGTGTTGAGATTGTCGATGCCAACGACATTATTACCGGCCTCGATCAACGCCTTGGCCACATACATGCCGATGAACCCGGCAACACCGGTGACAAGGATTGGATGTTCGGAGCAGTCGGCTGGCATGGTTCAGTCCCGGATCTATCTGATGTCGCCCTGCGCTTGGTAGTGGCATGGGTAAACGATGGCAAGCCGCATGGGGCTTGATGGCGGGCCCGACAGGACCCAGGGTGTTGGACTGGCCGGCCCGAGGCTATCGCTGTGCTGCGTGAGCGCGAGCCTCATTCCTGCAGCCGGCCGGTGCGATGGCCTCGTCGCGTTCGGCAACGAAATCGGTTTAGGAATCATGAGTGTTGACGCATATTTACGCAAAGGCAATCCGCATGGCGTCGCGTGGCAAGATGTTGTCGCGGCAGGTGCGCGCGCCGTGAAACCCGAGAACTCGCATAAGCTGAGCTTTTTGCGAAGCGCTTGTGGGCTGTAGACTATGTTCGCCGATTCATCTTTTGAATCCGCTGGGGGATGGCGTGCGGGCAAGAGGGACGCAAATGAAGGTTCTGATTGCTGAACTGGAGCGGATCGCCTGCGATGCGGGTCGGCTCATCAGCGACGTTCGCAGCAAGGGTATCGAGGTCATGGCCAAGGGTGACGGAAGCCCGGTGACCGAGGCCGATGGGCGCGCCGAAGCCTTGATCGTCGAGCGATTGGGGCAGGCCTGGCCTGATATCCCCATCATCGCAGAGGAACGGGTGAGCCGCGAAGGCAACCCCGAGGGCATTGGCGAGCGCTTCTTCCTCGTTGATCCGCTTGATGGGACCAAGGAATTCATCAAGGGTCGTTTGGATTTCACGGTCAACATTGCGCTCATTGATGGCGGCCAGCCTGTGGCGGGTGTCGTCATGGCGCCCGGTCGGCACGAGATCTATAGTGGTGGCGAGGGATGCGCGCACATGGCAAAAGTGCCAGATGTTGGGCCGCCGGTGGAGCGGCGCGACATTCATGTGCGGGTTCCAGGCGAGACGTGGACGGCCTTGGTCAGCGTTTCGCACATGACGGAGGCGACGCGGCAATTTCTTCAACGGTTGCCGATCGCAGAGCAATTCTCACTTGGCTCATCGCTCAAGTTCTGTTTGCTCGCCGCTGGCCAAGCAGACCTTTATCCGCGGCTGGGACGCACCATGCAGTGGGATACCGCGGCGGGTGACGCGGTACTGCGTGCCGCGGGGGGATTGATGGTCACGCGCACGGGTGAGGCGTTGCGCTACGGGCCGCGTAACGCCCCCCCCCAGGACCGCTTCGAGAATTGTGAATTCATTGCGTTTGCAGGGCCCCTCGATCGATTGCGGGGCCTGATTGCCGCGTGAGCAGGGCGCGCTCGGTTGCCGCCTTGCGCCCTGTTGCCCGGATGTTGGAGCGTCATCTTGCGAACAAGGGTAAGCTGTGGCAACTGACGGAATCGCGTAATCTGCGCTTGGCACACCAACGCTCTTTGGGCAACATCGGCAAATTGTAGACATGTCGCAAAAATTGACGGCGCAACGCCTGGAAATAGCCGACGTCATCATCATCACGCCGGCTAAGTTCGGTGACGAGCGCGGGTTCTTTTCGGAGACCTATAATCAATCAGCACTGCGCGAGTTTGGGATTGGCGCACACTTCGTACAGGACAATCAATCGCTGTCGCGCCACAAAGGCGTCGTGCGCGGATTGCATTTCCAGTCGCCGCCGCACGCCCAGGGCAAGCTGGTTCGTGTGGTGCGCGGGCGCATCTTCGATGTCGCGGTCGATATTCGTCGTGGTTCGCCCACCTATGGCAAGCATGTCGCGACGGAATTATCGGCGGATAACTGGCGACAACTGTGGCTTCCGGCAGGTTTTGCGCATGCGTTTTGCACTTTGGAAGACGATACCGAAGTGATCTACAAGGTTACGGACTACTATGCGCCGCAGTGTGATTGCGGCATTCAATGGAATGATCCGGCACTGGGAATTGACTGGCCGATTGCCGCGGGCGAGGCCGTTCTGTCTGCAAAGGATATGAAATTGCCGCGGTTGGCCGAGATTACCTCCCCCTTTGTTTATGAGACGTGAGCAGGGGACTGAAGAAAAATACCTGGTGTGGCTTGGACTGCAGGCGGGAGCTTGAGGGACGCATATGCGAATTGTGGTCACCGGTGGCGCCGGCTTCATCGGATCGGCGCTGTGCCGTTATCTGGTCAAGGAGAAGGCTATCGACGTGCTCAACGTCGATAAGCTGACCTATGCGGCGAACCTTGAGTCGCTTGGGCCGATCGCCGGCAACCCGAATTACAATTTCTTGCAAGCGGACATTTGCGACCGTGCGGCCATGGACGCTGCCCTTGGCCAATATCAGCCCGATGGGATCATTCACCTGGCTGCCGAAAGCCACGTCGATCGCTCCATCACCGGCGCGGGCGAGTTCATTCAAACGAATGTCGTGGGCACCTTCACGCTGCTGGAGGCGGCGCGTGGCTACTGGATGGGGCTCGACGGCGCCCGGCGCGATGCGTTTCGGTTCCTGCACGTTTCAACCGATGAGGTCTATGGATCGCTCGGGCCCCAGGGCCTGTTTGAGGAAGAGACCGCCTACGATCCCAGTTCGCCCTATTCGGCCAGCAAGGCCGCATCCGATCATCTGGTCGTCGCGTGGCACAGGACTTACGGGTTTCCAGGCCTCATCTCGAACTGCTCCAACAACTATGGGCCCTATCAGTTTCCCGAAAAACTCATCCCGCTGATGGTGCTCAACGCATTGCATGGTCTTGCGTTGCCGGTTTATGGCGATGGATCCAACATCCGTGACTGGCTGTACGTGGACGATCATGCGCGCGCGCTGCTGCTCATTTTCGAGCGTGGGCGACTCGGCGAGAAATACAACGTTGGGGGTCGCAATGAGCGATCGAATCTGGACGTTGTAAGTCGGATCTGCACGGTTCTCGATCAGCGCTCCGCGAAAAAGACGCCACACAGTTCGCTGATCACTTATGTCGAGGATAGGCCTGGCCACGATCGCCGGTATGCCATTGATGCGACCAAGCTGGAGCGCGAACTTGGCTGGCGGGCGCAGGAAAATTTCGACAGCGGCATCGAGAAGACGATCGACTGGTATCTTTCCAATAAGGCGTGGTGGGAGCCGCTGCGCCGGAATGTCTACACGGGCGAACGTCTCGGGCTGGTGAAGTAAAGGGCGTGTCGAAGGCGCATAAAGATTCTGCGGGGGTGGCGGCGGTGAAGCTTCTGGTGACCGGTGCTGAGGGGCAGCTCGCCAGGTGCATTATCGAGGCGGGCGCGACGTGTGGCGTGGAGGTCGTCGCCCTGGGTCGTCCCAAACTCGACATTACGGTGCCTGCGCGCATTCTGGCTGCACTCAACACTGTGCGTCCCGATGTGATCGTCAATGCCGCGGCCTATACAGCGGTCGACAAGGCCGAGAGCGAGCCGCACATCGCACACGCCGTCAATGCGATCGGTGCTGGCAACGTTGCGCGTGCTGCTGACCTAGCCGGGGTTCCGATCATCCATATCTCGACCGACTATGTCTTCGACGGGCGCAAAGAGAGTGCCTATTCAGAGATCGATGATGTAGGTCCTGCAAGCGCTTATGGGCGCAGCAAGCTTGAAGGCGAGCGTCTGGTGGCCGAGGCCGCGCCGCGGCACGTCATACTGCGCACGGCCTGGGTTCACAGCCCGTTCGGCCATAACTTCATCAAGACGATGCTGAAGCTCGCGGCGCAACGCCCGCAGATCGATGTGGTCGATGACCAGCTTGGTTCGCCGACCTATGCGCCGCATCTGGCGGTGGCCATCATCGACGTTGCGCGGCAGGTGAACAATGCTGCTGGCGACAGTGGGCAGACGTGGGGAACCTATCACGCATGCGGTCGTGGTGAGACGACGTGGTGCGGTCTGGCGCGTGAGGTTTTCGAGATTTCAGCGCAGGCGGGCGGGCCTGCCGCCCAGGTCAATCCCATTGCCACATCGGATTATCCAAC
>JAXGRZ010000143.1:0-6875 GCA_040765305.1 Hyphomicrobiaceae bacterium
CCGCCCATCGGCCAGATGCCCGGCGGTGATAGCGGCGAACCGAGCGGATGGCCGGCCGGCCAAGGCGAAGGTTGCCATGGTGAGGTTTGCCATTGTGAGGTTTGCCACGGGCTGCCCCAGCCCATCGGCGCATAAGCGGGCATGCCATACCCATGAGCGGCGTAGGGGCCATAAACGGCATAAGGATTGCGTGCGCCGCCCCATCCGCCCCACGGATTTCCCCAACCGCTGCCCAAACCGCTCAATGGGCTCGCATAGCTGCCAGGAAATCCGCCAAACCCGCCGCCGGGGTAATCCACGGTTGGTCCATACCACGGACCAAATGGGCTCGAGGGTGCCCAATAGGAATAGCGCGGGCCGCCGCCGATCGAAAACGAGAAGCAGAAGAACGCGTCGGCTGTGCGCGGAAAGGCCGTCACGGCCAGAACGGCCATGGCGAGAATGCTTGCCATACGCATTCTGTTGGCTTTTGCCGGCATGCCACAAGGCCTCGCATTGGATGAAACGCGAGGCCCAGTGTGGCGTGCCCAGGCGCGCTGGTAAAGCGCTGGTTGAAGCTAGCCTTTCCAGAAGCCTTCCAGGCGTCGTCCCGAAGTGCCCGTCCCGGAGCGCCCGTCCTGAGCGTCAGTCCCGGAGCAGTTCGTTGATCGAGGTCTTCGAGCGTGTCTTCTCATCGACGCGCTTGACGATCACCGCGCAGTAAAGGCCCGGGCCGGCCGACCCGTCAGGCAAAGCCTTGCCCGGCATCGTTCCAGATACAACCACCGAATACGGCGGCACCTGGCCGAAGAACTTCTCACCGGTTGCCCGATCGATGATCGTGGTGGAGGCGCCGATATAGACCCCCATCGACAGCACCGAGCCCTCGCCAACGCGCACGCCTTCGGCCACTTCGGCGCGCGCCCCGATGAAGCAGTTGTCCTCGATCACCACGGGGCCGGCCTGTAGAGGTTCGAGGACGCCGCCAATGCCGGCGCCACCCGAGATATGGCAATGCTTGCCAATCTGCGCGCACGAGCCGACCGTCGCCCAGGTATCGACCATCGTGCCGCTATCGACATAGGCACCTAGGTTGACGAAGGAGGGCATCAGCACGACGCCGGGTGCAATGTAGGCTGAGTGTCGCACGATGGCGCCTGGAACGGCGCGGAAGCCGGCATCCTTGAAGGTCTGCGCGCTCCAGTCACCGTACTTCAGCGGAACCTTGTCGTAGCCGTGGACCCGGCTGGCGAAGGTGCCACTTTTCTGGAACGGAATGATCTCATTGTCGTTGAGGCGAAACGAGAGCAGCACCGCCTTTTTCAGCCACTGGTTGACGACCCATTCGCCCCCCTTCTTTTCCGCCACCCGCGCCTGGCCGCTGTCGAGCAGGTTGAGCGCGTCTTCCACCGCATCGCGCACCTTGCCCTTGGTGGCGGTGGTGATGGTGTCGCGGGCCTCGAAGGCGGCTTCAATGGTATCTTTGAGGTCGGCATGCGACATCGGCGGCGGCTCCTTGAGAAAAATGTCCGGTTTGTTTCGGCTCGGCCGAGGTTGTGGCGTTTCGTGCCGGTGGTGTCAATCATGTGCCTGCCGCAGCCGTCTGATGGCTCCTCGTGCCCCCGTGTGCCTCTGGGTTTCGTGCGTTCCGGTTGGGCGCAATCGTTGGGCATGCTCGCGGGATGGCTCTGCGTGGTTACACCAGCCTACCATTTGTACATCTGTGCGTAGATTTGTGTTTGCGGGCTTGCGAATCCCGATAGCTTCGATTCGCCGCACGAGGGGTGCGGTTTTCCAAGCGAGAAACGGCCATGGCCAAAAAACCGGCAGTTGAGAAAACGAGTGCCAAGGTCGCCTCTGCGGCGGCAAAGGTTCTCAAGGATCCGAAGGCATCCAAAGGCGCCAAGTCGGCAGCGGCGTCGGCTCTGACCCAGAAGGGTTCGGACGAGAAGACGAGTGCGGCAGTTGCGTCCAAGGCTGCCAAGGTGCTGAAGGACCCCAAGGCATCGAAGGCTGAAAAGATGGTCGCCGCCTCGGCGCTGACGCAGAAGGCAGCCAAGGCCCCGGCCAAGAAGGCAGCGCCGGCCAAGAAGGCCTCGGCAAAGAAGAAATAGGCTTGGCCGTCCAACAATTGGCGGGCTAGGCGGCATGAGATCTGGAGTTGCAGGAATGGGCGGAGCCTTGGGCTTCGCCCATTTGGTTTTTTCACTTCACCACTGGCAGGCAAGGCTGCGATAAGGCTTCGGTGGGGGCTGAAGTAACACGGGCGCCACCGTCGCAATATGCGGAGCAACCGTAGACCTTAAGGGGAGAGCAATGGCACTTGAGCGGTGTGTAAGCGAAATGGGTATGGGCGTGGATGTGCACGGGCGCGATTATACGCGCGCTGCGTGTCGCGCCGTCAGTGATGCGATACGCCATTCCAGCCTCAGTCTGTTTCGCGCTGTCGGCAAGACGCACGATGATATGCAGATCCATGTCGTGATTGGCGTGCCCGAGCCTGATTCCGTCGACCTTGACGCAGTGGCCAAGGAACTCCCCTACGGTGAGGTGACCGTCAGGGCCGAGAAGGGTGGGCTTGAGGTGCCCAATGCGAGCGGCGGTGATGCGATCGTCATTGCCAATGCCGCGGTGCTGGTGCACTTCGACTTCTCGTAGAACTAATCGCTCGTAGAATTATCTGCGGATCGATGGTGCGCAAATGAGTGGCGCCGTAAAACATAATTGATGAAATTGAAGGGTGGAGCAAGGCAGCTCCACCCTTTTTGTTTGCATTGGATTTGAATTTTATTGACGCCTTGTTGTGTGGCTTTGAAGGGGTTCAATAAATCTATATTCTATATAGATTTCAACGCAATCTGCCTCAAACAAAACGCGTCACGTTAAGCGCATGCAAACGCAAACATTCTATATTGCAGATTGAGTTCGGAAGTTTTGCACCCCGTTGGTTGGCCCAAGAGTAGTTGTCGTGAAAAAAATCATCGAGTCGAAATCGCTCAGGTTTTGGATTACCCTTGCCATATGCGTTGCGGTTGTACCGTTGGCCCTTTCTGCCGCAGCGGGCTTTGTTATGTTGGAGCGAGGTGTGATCGCACCCGTCCATGACATCGCTTACCGACATCGCAAGCAGGTTATACCGTCGCAGGAATTGCGAATTCTGATCTGGGATATGTTGGTTCCGGTTGATGAATACGTCGAAGATCGCAACCCCTCCCATCAGGTTACCTTTCGAGAAATTCGAGCACGAATTTCAGCCCAGTTTGCTGATGTGATCGATGCCTTCAAGGATGAGCCACAGTCACAGGAGCTTGTTGAGCGCGCCCGAAACATGTGGGCTGCTGCCGATCAGCAGGCTTCACACGTCATATTCCAGTCAGCGCAGGCCGGTGACCCGGATGCCATGAAGGCCTACCGGCTGTTTCATGCTCAGGTGGAGGCTGCGTCCGATATCCTGAAGTCCATTGCGCAGCGGATTGCTGCGGTTGTGGATGAGCAACATGATCAGGCGGTGCTGCAGTATGAGCGCTCGATCTGGATCTCGGTTATTGCGGCCATTGTCAGTTTGATTGCGATATTGAGCAGCATCTACATGGTTGGCCGCGTCATTAGCACAAGCGTTGACCGGCTTGTCGATGGCGCCTCGCGGTTTGCCGAGGGAGATCGTTCACATCGAATCGACATACAAGTGCCACCGGAATTGGGGCGCGTTGCCAATGAGTTCAACTTTATGATCGAACGAATCCGGGAAACGGAAGCCGATCTTGCTGCGCTGGCCAATGCCGATAGCCTTACGCGACTTGCGAATAGGCGTGCGTTCGACGCGATCTTTGCTGAAGAGGACGCACGCCGCGCCCGTTATGGTGGCAGCATGTCGATGCTGTTGCTCGACCTAGACCGCTTCAAAACGATCAACGATACGTATGGACATAGCGGCGGCGACGAAGTCCTGCGCGCTACTGCAAGAACATTGTTGAGGGGCCTTCGTCCGGTTGACCGTCTGTTCCGGATTGGCGGTGAAGAGTTTGCTGTCATCCTGCCCCATACCGATTTGGAAGGCGCGCGCGATGTAGCAGAGAGGCTGCGTCGGGCAATCGAGAGCATGGAAGTGAACGTCAACGAGACGATCATATCCGTGACAACGAGCATCGGCGTGACGCTCATTGCTGACGACATGACGCAGCTGTCCGCCATGGAGGCCGCTGATTCCGCGCTCTATGAAGCCAAAAAGAGCGGGAGGAACAAGGTTGTCGTCAACGGCCTCGCGTTGCTCGAAAGCAGAACTGCCGCGTAAGTTAGGATGAGCGGTGAAGCGGGGTGACGGCCCCTCACCGCAATGCTGCCTCGATGAGACGTTTGGCCTCGGGTGAATCCCACTCCGCTGGTCCCAGCAGCCGCCCGATCTCGCGACCTTGTGCGTCGATCAGCAGCGTCGCCGGCATGCCGATGGCCTTGACGTGCGTTGTCGCCCGCGTCGTCGGGTCGGCGTAGAACGCCAGCGACTTGACGCCGATCCCCTTGAGGAAGTCGCGTGCCTTGTCGAATCCGTTCTTGTCGACGCTGATGGCCACCACCTCGAACTTGTCCGACCCCATGTCCTTTTGCAGCTTGTCGAGGGCCGGCATTTCCTTGCGGCACGGACTGCACCAGGTTGCCCACAGGTTCAGCAGCACGACCTTGCCCTTGAAGGCCTTGATGGTCTTTGTCTGCTGGGCGGCGTCAAAGAAGGGAAAGTCTGGAACCGGTTCGGGCTCGGATTTGTAGACGAAGGCCGCCAGCTTGCCGGTATTGAGGCCTGCCCCCGTCGCATGGGGATCTGCTTTGGCGCCTTGCTGGACGATATTGACCCGAGAAGCGTTGTCAGGCCCGCGTTGGCTGACGTATACCGCGAGCAAACCGCATGCGGCCAGGAGCCCGACGACTGGCAATGAAACGCGCATTGCAAACCTTTCTTTTCTTCAAAGCCGATCCGGCCGAGCCTGGGAGCCAATGCCCGTGACCGAAAAATCCGCCAACAAGATGTGGGGTGGCCGCTTTCAGATGTCACCAGATGAACTGATGGTGCGAATAAACGCCTCGATCGGTTTCGACAAGGCCCTGGCCCCCCAGGATATTCGCGGCTCCAAGGCGCATGCCGCCATGTTGGCGGATACCGGCATCATTTCCAAATCAGATGCCCGTGAGATCGCCAAGGGGCTCGATCAAATAGCGGATGAAATTGCCGCGGGCAAATTCAAGTTTTCCGTAGAGCTGGAAGACATCCACATGAACGTGGAGGCGCGGCTCAAGGAAATCATCGGTGCAGCTGCCGGCCGTCTTCACACGGCGCGCTCGCGCAACGATCAGGTAGCCCTCGACTTTCGCATGTACGTGCGCGACGCCGTTCAGTCGTTCGACGAGGCATTGGCCGAACTCCAGCATGCTCTGGCGGAAAAAGCGCTCGAACATGCCGGCGTCATCATGCCCGGCTTCACCCATCTGCAGCCGGCCCAGCCGGTTACATTCGGCCATCATCTGCTGGCCTATGTCGAAATGTTCGCGCGTGACCGGGCACGCTTTGCCGATGCCGCAAAGCGCATGAACGAGTGCCCGTTGGGCGCGGCTGCCCTTGCCGGAACCTCCTTCCCGATCGACCGCCACATGACGGCCGAGACGCTGGGTTTTGACCGGCCAATGTCGAATTCCCTCGACAGTGTCGCTGATCGCGACTTCGCGCTGGAGGCATTGGCGGCCGCCACGATTTCGGCCACCCACCTGTCGCGCCTCGCCGAGGAGATCGTCATCTGGATGACGCCGCAGTTCGGGTTCGTGAAGCTGTCCGACAAGTGGACGACGGGTTCCTCGATCATGCCGCAAAAGCGCAATCCGGATGCCGCCGAGCTGTGCCGTGCCAAGGTCGGGCGTATCGCTGCCGCCTTCCAGGGCTTGACGATGGTGATGAAGGGGCTGCCGCTGACCTATTCCAAGGACATGCAGGAGGATAAGGAGCAGACCTTCGACGCGCTGCAGAATTATGCGGTTGCCGTCGCGGCGATGGCCGGCATGGTCGCCGATCTGCGGCCGGTGCCCGAACGCATGGCCGCCGCCGCCGGGAGCGGCTATTCCACCGCCACCGATCTTGCTGACTGGCTGGTGAGAACCTTGAAAATGCCGTTCCGTGAGGCGCACCACGTCACCGGCGCCATCGTCAAAGCGGCCGAGGAGCGCGGTGTCGAGCTGTGGGACCTGCCGCTGGCGCAGATGCAAAGCATTGAAAAACGCATCACGAACGACGTTTTTTCGGTGCTTTCCGTAGAGAATTCAGTCAAGAGCCGCAAAAGCCATGGGGGAACCGCGCCACAGAACGTCGCGAAAATGGCCAAGTCTTGGCTCAAGCGATTGGAAAAGGCCCGCAAGCCGGGATAGAACTGCGGTGACGGTTCGCGCTGGCAAGGTGTGGGCCAGATCGGTGTTGATCCGCACGCGTGCTTTTGGCTTTGATGGGTATCGGCCTGAGGCCGTGGGGTTTGCACCGGTGACGGGGTGTGATGACGGGGGTGTGAGGGAACGAATGTCTCAGGCGCTGCGAAAGGCCGTGGTCATTGCTCTGCTGCCGCTGTTGTTGGCGGGATGCGGTGTGCGCGGCTCGCTGGATGCCCCCGAGAGCGCCAAGCAAAAAGGCACCGCCACCTCGCCTGATGCGGCCGACAATGGTCCAAACTCCGCGGCTCCACCAAAGCCTCACCGAGATTTCCTACTCGATCCGCTGCTGCGCTGATCCCGATATATCGTCCTACGCTCTAAATGCACGCGCTTGTTCAGCGCCGCAACTGCAGAATCATGATTTCGATACGCTCGCTGGCGCGCACCGGATGAAGGGCGTTGATCTGTCGTTTCGTCTGCCGCACATCCCAGCCCGC
>JAXGRZ010000144.1:0-6775 GCA_040765305.1 Hyphomicrobiaceae bacterium
CTCGAGCAGACCCTCGTTGCGGAGCTCCACCGCGGCAAGTATGGCATCAGGCGAGCAAGGATGGACAATCGCTGCCTTGAGCACCGGCAGGGTGCGAGCCTCGTTGACGAAATGCTCGTATCGGTCACGCCGTACCAGTGCAACGTCGGGAAGCTGCGTGCGCGGCCATTCGATGGCGCGGTCAGGAGCGATCACGGTCGCCGAGCCGTTCAACACCTCCTCGCCGTGCTGGTTTGCGCCGCGGGTATCGAGTACGACGATGCGCTTTTCCGGCCGCTTCTCCCGGACGGTGACGGTGATGGTGATCGTGTCGCCGGGGGAGACCGGTTTGCGGAAGTGCAGGTCTTGCTCGAGATAAATCGTGCCGGGGCCTGGCAGTTTCGTGCCGAGTACGGCCGAGACCAGCGCGCCAGTCCACATGCCGTGTGCGACGACATGTCCGAAGAAATCGGTCGACGCGAAGACGGGATCGAGATGAACGGGATTTAGGTCGCCGGACACGGTGGCGAAAAGATCGATGTCGTCGGGGCCAACAACACGCACGAGGGAAGCGCTCTCGCCGATCGCGAGGTCGTCGAAGGTGCGATTCCTAAGTAGAGATTGATCCAAGTCTACCTCAGCGTTGATGAACATAGGCTCCCGGTGCGCCAGCTCTACGGTTAAAGCGTTACTCCCCCGCGCATTAGTACATATGCTGACCGCCGTTCATGGCGACGTTGCTGCCGGTCATGAAGGCAGCGGCATCACTCGCGATAAATGCCACCAGCGCCGCGATCTCATCCGGCTGACCAAGGCGGCCAACTGGAATCGCATCGATGATCTTCTGGCGCACGTCCTCGTGCACAGCCATCACCATCTCGGTGACCAGGTAGCCAGGCGAGACGGTGTTGACCGTCACGCCCTTGCGCGCCACCTCTTGCGCCAGCGCCTTGGTGAATCCATGCGCGCCCGCTTTGGCCGCCGAGTAATTGGTCTGGCCAAACTGGCCCTTGCTGCCATTGATCGAAGAAATGTTCACGATGCGTCCCCAACCTCGTTCCACCATCGAGTCAATGAACAGCTTGGTGACATTGAACAGGGAGTCTAGATTAGTGCGCAGCACGGCATCCCAGCCGGCCTTGTCGAGCTTGCGCAGCGAGGCATCGCGGGTGATGCCGGCGTTGTTCACCAGAATGTCGACCCGATGACCATCGGCGTGGATGCGCCGCGCCAGTTCCTGCGTCGATTCGTATTCGGACACATCCACCCCATAGGCGGCGAATGTGTAATTCTGTGCTGCTTGCGCTTGCTGCCACTGGTCAATCGTGGTGTTGCCCGGCGTATGCGTGACGATCACGCGGTGGCCGGCATCGTGCAGAGCACGGGCGATAGCGGCGCCCAATCCCCGGTTGCCTCCGGTCACCAGGGCCGTTCGCTGAGAGGTACTCATAGCGACCTCCTCACTTTTCGGCCTTGCGCTGGGGCGTGGCGGCTGGTGCAGACCAAGGCTGTGTCCATGGCTGAAAAAGATGCGCAAAGGAAGCAGCGTCTCCACTAGCACCGACTGTCTCGGAGACAGACGCCTGCCAGATCGTGAGCGCCTGGCGCAGGCCATCGACAAAGGCGGACTGGCTCTTGGCCGCGGTTTCAGCAAGTGCTTGGGCATCGCCAACGCGGCCCTGATACAGCCGCCGGAACACCTCGGACGGCAGGGTCGCGAGCGTCTGCCAGTCTGCCGCCTGCTGGAGACTCTGGATGCGCGCGGTGGTCTCCTCTACGCTACCAGCGCTGAGCTGTTGCATGGCTTCTAGCCAGCGATGTCCGCTCTCTTGCAGCAAACGGGTGATCTGTAGCTGTAGCTCGGCATTGGCCTTGTAGAGTTGGATGGGCAGTTCGTTGTTCATTGCAGTGCTCCACGGTCACGTTGTGCCCCATGGGGGCAGGTGTGGGCCTTTCCTTGCGAGGTGGCCCGATCAAACCGCGGCAGTTCTGTCTCCGCCGCTGGTGGTCATGTCACGTCATTGCCACGTATGCCCCGGGCGCGTCGCCAAGTGGTGTGTACGTGCTGCCGCCCATGGCAGGCGGCGCTACGCGCCCGGCCGAGCGTTGCGCCAACCACTGCTGCCAGGCCGACCACCAGGAACCCTCCTGCAAAGGCGTCTCGGCGCGCCACATCTGCGGATCGACGTAGCGCTTGCCGGCGGCACGGGTGGCAATCTGGAAGCTGCGCCGGGGATGCCCCGGCTCGCTGACCACGCCGGCGTTGTGCCCACCGCTGGTGAGCACGAAGGTCAACTCCGCATCACTGAGCAGGTGCATCTTGTACACAGAGGGCCAAGGCGCGACGTGATCACGCACTGTGCCGACGATGAACATGGGCACGTCGATGTCGGCGAGCGCCACCGGCCTCCCGCCGACCTGATAGCGTCCCTCTGCCAGATCATTGCACAGATACAGTTGCCGCAGGTACTCGCTGTGCATGCGATACGGCATGCGGGTCACGTCGGCATTCCAGGCCATCAGATCGTTGAAGACTTGCCGCTCACCCAACAGGTATTCGCGAACCTGTCGCGACCAGATCAGGTCACGCGAATTGAGCATCTGGAACGCGCCAGCCATCTGCCTGCCGTCAAGATAGCCCTTGTCCCACATGCCGGCCTCGAGCCACGCCAGTTGGCTCTCGTCGATGAAAAGCGCGATCTCGCCAGATTCACGAAAGTCGGTCTCAGACGCCAGCAGCGTCAAACTTTGCAGACGTTCGTCACCATCGCGCGCCATCGTAGCAGCAGCGATCGCCAACAAGGTACCGCCCAGGCAATAGCCGACCGCTTGCACCTTACGCTCGGGGACAATGGCCGTAACCGCATCCAATGCGTCCATGACCCCCAATCGCCGATAGTCGTCCAGGCTGAGGTCACGATCAGCTGCGGTCGGGTTCCTCCATGAAATAATGAAAACCGTATGTCCTTGGCCGACCAGATACTTCACCATCGAGTTGTGCGGCGACAGGTCGAGGATGTAGTACTTCATGATCCAGGACGGCACGATCAGGATCGGCTCGGCATGCACATCGGGCGTCGTGGGTGTGTATTGAATCAACTCGATCAGGTGGTTGCGGTACACCACCTTTCCTGGCGTGACCGCCACGTCCTTGCCAACCTCGAACCCTTCGACCCCTGCTGGCGCACCATTCAGCGCAAGACGCCGCGCATCGTCGAGGAAGTTCATTGCACCGCGCCACAGATTGGCGCCACCGCTGTCCGTAATGGCGCGCAGTACCTCAGGGTTGGTCCAGATGAAATTCGCAGGCGACCACATGTCCAGCCACTGCCGCCCGGCGAAAGTGACCAATCTCTCGTGATGGCGGGACACGCCGCGCACGCCAGTGGTGGCATTATGCCACCACTGCTGCTGCAGCAAGAAGCTCTGGTGAATGACGTTGAAGGGCCATCGCTGCCAAGCAGGATCGGCGAACCGCCGATCCTGCTCCAGCGGCTCAATGCAAGTCGGGCAGTTGCGTGCGCTTGCCGCTCGTACTGCATAACGCGCGAGTCGCTGCTGCTTGTGCAGCCCCTTTTCCAGAAGGTTGCGCTGCTTGCCCGGTGAAAGACTCAGGTGCAGGGCCCAATCGTACCACGCCAACAAGCCCGCCGCCGGCGACAACCCGCCAGTGCTGCGCGCCCGCCAGGCGTTCGCAACCGCATCCAAGGCATCGGGCGGCGTGTTTTCAGATGATGCCGGCGCGGGCTTGTCAATCATGGCAACAGTAGTCATTGTCAGCCTCATTTTAGTGAGTGACATATTACTATCTAACCCTCTTTAAGCGAATATGCAACTCACGTCGCCGACGACAGTTCTTCTGGGGCATCGGCCCGCGCGGGTTTCTGGCTGACGCCGCCGAGTCGCTCTCAGCGACCCCACACAAATTGGCGTCGCAACGCACCAAGCCAAGCTGAACCAGACCACCGTTAACTGCGGTTACGATCACGCTCATTCTGTCCCGAATCGTCAGATTGACCCTCTTTCGGGGAAGAGGTTTGACGACTATAAAAGTAATACATCACTCACTACGTGGAGATCCGAACAGTGAACGAACGCCCTCAATACCTACGTGCCGAAGAACGGCGAGCCGCCACCGTACAGGCCGTTGTGGATCTGGCAGCAGAGCAAAACCCGGCCGAGATCACGACCACCGCAATTGCGGATCGAATGGGCTTGACGCAGGGTGCCCTGTTTCGCCACTTCCCCACCAAGGACGCGATCCTGGAAGCAACCCTGTCCTGGGTCAGTGAACGCCTACTGGCCCGCGTGGACAAGGCGGCCGAAGGCGCGGCGGCCCCTGCGGCGGCCCTCGAAGCCATGTTCATGGCGCATATCGACTTCGTGGCAAGACACCCGGGCGTGCCAAGAATGCTGTTCGGAGAGCTGCAACGACCGGGCGAGACTCTTCCGAAGCGAATGGTCCAGACCTTGATCCGTCAGTACGAACAGCGGCTGCGCCGCCTGATGGAAGTGGGTAAGGCGCAAGGCGAGTTGAGTGCGGGACTGAACGTGGATGCCGCGGCCGTGTTGTTCATCGGCACGATTCAGGGATTGGTCATGCAGTCACTGTTGGCCGGCAAGGTAAGTCGGATTCGCCATGATGCCCCGGCCGTGTATGCCATCTATCGCCGTGGCATTGAAACTGCGCGATGAAAGCTCTTCGCTTCCATGGTTAGGGCGTGCCAGCGCCAACCTTCACTCGGCAACACCTCTTGCCTCCGGCCTCGGGCTGCCGCTGATCCTCTCTTTGCTACTGCCATAGAAGGCCAGGCCACGAGAACTTTCCCGCTCCGGACTGGGGCGCACTTGACAAATCACGGCGCCATTAGATAGTAATAAGTTACTTGCTAATGAAGGTGCATGTGGTTTGTTTGGCAAGCTCACCTTGCCCGGATGGCCGACGTAAAGCGACGGTCCAAACCGTCGTTGACCTTGCCGCGACACAAGTTTCCGCGGACCTCACGACCGAGGCTGTCGCCAACCGGCCGGGAGTTACCCAAAGAAACGTTGATCAATCTCCCGAGGAATCTTGGGTCGGTGTGAGTGTAAGTGGCGCCATGTTGACGATGGATCTCCGCAGATTCGGGGTGGATATAAATGAAAAATCTCCTGAATAATGATCGCAAAAGCAGTCCGGCAAAGCACTTTGTATTACCATTCTCAGTGTTCGTAATATTTGCGATGGGGCATTCGATTTCCCCTGTAAGGGCAGAGCAGACGGCAATTGCCCACTATGTTGCAGACGGGCGTCCCTGGAAGATGACCACGGAAGATGGCCGCGTTACCACTCTTGTCCTTTTTGAAAACGGCAAAGGCAAGATGACCGGCGGGCCCATGGAATTGTCTCCGACATGGAGACCGACGCCAGATGGCCTATGCCTCAAACCCGGCCTCCTGCTCCCCGAGCGGTGCGTGGAATTGGTGCGATCCAATAATGGATATATCGGCACGAGATCTGGCGAGCGGATATTCAAATTGGAACGATAGGCTACGCTTCACAAGAGCGAATGGGACGAGGTCGATGTCTGAATATAGACTAAATGTGACTATAAAAGCCTGCGGTGTAGCGGCAATTCTATTTGGAATAGCCACGGTCGTTTCCGGTGGAAACGCTATTCTCGGTCTTCACGGGATACCCGAATCTCGGGAGAAAATTGTACCATTCGTCTTGTATTTTAATTTTCTTGCTGGATTTGCATACATCATCACCGGGATCGGTTTGATTTTGCGAAGCAGATGGGCGCCTGCATTCGCGGTCGCTGTTGCTGTTGCCACAGTCATTGTCTTTGCTGGCTTTGGTGTGTGGATATTCCGAGGCGGCGCATACGAAATGCGAACTCTCATTGCTATGAGCGTGCGGACCGCATTTTGGTGCATCGTGAGCATTGCCGCATTGGTTGCGCGCAATGCTTGTTCAACTTCGTCAGTTGTAGAAACTGATTTGAGATCAAATAATTCCGATTATGCCGGGAAGGAGATGCCACACCAAAAGCAACGACAAATAAGACCGTAGAATGATCGCGAAGAAAACAGCGCTGTTCAAAAATCGATCGCCGATCCTGTCATGAAATGGGAGTGGATGAGGTTGCTTCGGACGCCCCCCAGCCACCTCCGATCGCTTTGTACAGCGCTACCAGTTGCACAGCAGCTGCCGTCTGCGCGCGCAGATTTACAGTTTCGGCCTCGTGCAGAAGGCGCTGGGCCGCAAGCAACTCAATTCGCATGATATCGCCGGCGGCAAAGCGCGCTTGAGCATGACCAAAGCTACGGCGCGAGGAATCCAGTGCCGCTTGACGACGTGTCAATGTATCAAGAGCTGCATTGTAATCGCCCAAGGCACGCTCTGCATCTCCCAGTGCCGCCAGCACAGCCTGTTCATAACCCAGCGCGGTCTGCCGTTGAGAAGCTTCCCGGGCACGTATCTCTGCGCGCACACGGCCGCCGTCGAACAATCGCCACGAGATGAGCGGCACAATGGAGAGGCGCGTGCTGGACGAATCGAACCAGTCGCCCGGATTGAGCGCCTGGAATCCGCCACCGGCACCAATGGACAGCTTGGGAAACAGCTCTGCGGTAGCAACGCCGATATCGGCGGTGCTGGCAGCGAGTCGCCGTTCAGCGGCCAGAACATCGGGGCGGCGACGCAAGATGTCGGCGCGTTCCCCTACGGGCAGTGCTGGCAGGACGCGCGCAGGCGCGGCGGTGTTGAGCAGCTTCAGTTCCCGTTCCGGGGGTGCGCCGAGCAGGACACCAA
>JAXGRZ010000145.1:0-6727 GCA_040765305.1 Hyphomicrobiaceae bacterium
CCAGCGCCAGCCAGCCGTAGGTTCCGATCCGGAACCAAGCGCGCAGATGAATCGTTTCGTGATCGCGATCGCCAGCGTTTGATGCGCCACCTGACCCGCCAACGAGCTCGGATGCCGACACCGGTGCGCCCACAACCGAAGCCGGAGCCGCTGCCCCCTCCTCTTTCCAGCGCATTACCCAGAGCGCAAACAACACGGCAACCGGCGGCAGCATCGCCTGCACCATGTAGAGCGGCGTCTTGCGGGTGAAGAGTTCAAGAAACAACAGATAGGGCACGATCCAGGCGATGAGAAAACGGATCGCAGGGCTGGCCCGGTTGCGCCACGCGGTGATCAGCGAGGGAGCGAGAAACAAGCCCGCCGGGAACATGCCGAGCAGGAGGAACAGGGCGAACAGGCCCGGCAGGACGCGCCACTTCATTTCCTGCGGTCCCAGCAGAAGATGCAGGCCTTCCGCGCGCCACTGTGCAACCGCCGCATCGAGCGTACCCGCCTGCCAAAGCACCAGCGGCCACAGGGCGGCAAGCATAACGAACGCAACCATGCCGGGCCAGGACCTGAGCCGCTTCAGCCAGCCCGCCGTGCCGCGATCCCATGCGACCAGCGCCAGGGCCGTCAGCACCGCAATCAGCGGGATCGTCATGACGTTGACGAGGACGCCGACGCCAAGGGCCAGCCAGAAGACCAACGCATTGCCCGGCCCGACATCGCCCGCTTGGCGAGCGCTATAGGCGCGGCCCATGGCAAACAGGGCTGCACACGTTGCCGCCAGCATCAACGCTTCCGGCATCGCCAACGTCGCCTGTAGCGTGACGACCAGCATCGTCGCCAACAGTGCCGCACCAACACTTGCGACACGCGGATCGAAGATGCGCCGCGCCCCCAAAAACGTGATCAAAACAGCCAGGATGGTGGCGAGGATCGAGGCGACGCGATAGCCGCGGATCTGATCGACCTCGCCTGACAGCCACGCACCGCCTGCCTGCAGCCACAGCACAGCCAGCGGCTTTTCGAATTTCGGCTCGGCTTGGAACGCTGGCGCGGTCCATGTGCCTGGACCACCCGGTTCCAGCATCTGCTTTGCCGTTTGTGCATAGATGACCTCGGTGCGGTCGAGCGGCGGCAGCGCAATGTTGCCGGCAAGATCAAGGGCCAGCACGAGGGCGATCAGGGCGAGCGCGGCAAGGCCCGGCCGTGCGGCCAGGTAGGCAGCCACGCGCGCGCTCATCGCTTCGATGGCGGCTGTTGGCATGCTTGCACCCCTCCCCTTGCCGGCCTGTGGCGCCACGTCCGCTGACGTCATGCGCTCCCCCCTTATGAAGTTCTCCCTTTCGCGACGTTGTAGACAAGCCCGTCGCATTGTCCATGCTGGCGCCCTATCGCGCCTATGAAGCCCGCCTTTTTTGCTGGAATACCAAGGCCGATGGCTTGTTGCTGCGCAAAAATAGTGTCGCGCTCCGCCCAGCCCCTCTTTGGTTGGAGTTGACCAGCGCGCTGTGCCGCCCCATGGTGCTGATGTCAGACAATGGCGCGCGGGAGAGACCAGCTTTTGTTGTGCAACAGCTGGCGCCGAAGGAGCAACCGCCCCGGAAACTCTCAGGCAAAAGGACCGCGCGGCCTGACGAAACTCTGGAAAGTAGCCGGCGCACGCTGAAGTGGCGCGCGCGGGCTCACCCAAGGGGACAAGGCCCGGCCAGCCGCACAGGCAAGATGCGGCGCAGGTCCAATCTCTCAGGTTCCGCGACAGAGGGGGCTTCACACCGGACCGGCGCGCGCCTGTCCGATCACGAGCCCGGGAGCCTGCCCCATGAGCACGACCTCGCCCCATCAAGACCTCGACACGACACTCGCCCGCACACCGCTCTACGAACGCCACGTTGCGGCCGGCGCCAAGATGGTGCCGTTTGCCGGTTACGAAATGCCGGTGCAGTACCCGCAGGGCGTTCTCAAGGAACACCTGTGGACGCGGCAGAAGGCTGGGCTGTTCGATGTCTCGCACATGGGACAGGCCTACCTCGTTTCAGCCGACAAGAGCCATGAGACGGTGGCGCAATTCCTCGAACATCTCGTGCCCGCCGCGTTGCAAGAGCTGCAGCCGGGCCAGCAGCGCTACACGCAATTGTTGAACGACGAGGGCGGCATCATCGATGATCTGATGGTGACGCGCAGCGCGGAGGATGTGCGCAAAGGCGTGCTTGTGCTGGTTGTCAATGCCGCGCGCAAGGAGGTGGACTTTGCCCGCATTGCCGGACGCGCCGATGAGACCAAATCAATAAGGCTCGTGCCCAACCGCCACTATGCCCTGCTGGCCTTGCAAGGGCCGATGGCCACCGACGTGCTTGGCGCGCTGGCGCCCGACGTCGCGGCGATGGACTTCATGAGTGCACGCCGGTTCGACCTCAAGGGGATTTCAGCGCACGTCTCGCGCTCGGGCTATACGGGCGAGGACGGCTACGAGATCTCGGTGCTGGCGGACGATGTGGTCAAGTTGTGGGACATGCTACTGACCGATGATCGCGTTGCGCCGATCGGGCTTGGCGCACGCGACTCGTTGCGCCTTGAAGCAGGCCTCAGCCTTTATGGCCACGACATCGATGAAACAACATCGCCTGTCGAAGCGGGCCTTGCCTGGTCGATCCAGAAGCGGCGGCGCGACCATGGCGGATTTCCCGGCGCTGCACGCATCCAGCGCGAGCTTGCCGAGGGCACGGCGCGGGTGCGCGTCGGGATTAGGCCGGATGGCCGGGCACCGGCACGCGAGGGCAGCGAAATCCTCTCAACCTCGGGAGAGAAGATCGGCATCGTTACATCGGGCGGGTTCGGGCCCTCACTCGATGGCCCGATCGCGATGGGCTACATACCTCCGCCGTTTGCCCAGCCCGGCACGCCCCTGCAGCTCATCGTGCGCGGCAAAGGGCTGCCGGCCCATGTCGTGAAACTGCCGTTCATGGCACACCGCTTTCACCGCAAGGTAAGTTGACCGAATTTCGCAATGCAGCTCAAGTACTGTTCCATAACCTCGCATCTTCGTCGCCCGCCCTTGGTATCTGCACCAACGGCTTGCCAGAAAGGACCTTCGCAAATGGCACTGGAGCGCTACACCAAGGATCATGAATACGTCCGTCTCGACGGCGATATTGCCACCATCGGGATTACCAACCACGCCCAGGAACAATTGGGCGACATCGTGTTTGTCGAGTTGCCCGATGTCGGCCGCAAGGTGGCGGATGGCGAAGCGGTGGCTGTTGTCGAGAGCGTCAAGGCGGCCAGCGATGTCTTCGCACCGCTTGTCGGCGAAGTGGTCGAGATCAACGAAGGCCTGATCGCCAATCCCGCACTCGTCAACGAGGATGCCGAAGGCAAGGCATGGTTCTTCAAGATGCGGCTTGCCGACGTCAATGCGGCGCAGGCCCTGCTCGACCGCGCCGCCTATGACGCATTTGTAAAGGAGAATGGATGATGGCTGGCGAGCACACCGCAACGATCCTGTGGCAACGCGGCGCGCAGGACTTTCTCGACAAGAAATATTCGCGCGAACACATCTGGCGCTTCGATGACGGCTGCGAGGTGCCCGGTTCGTGCCCGCCCTCCAAGCTGATCCCGCCACCAATGGCGAGACCTGATGCGGTCGATCCCGAAGAGGGCCTCGTTGCCTCGCTGTCAGCCTGCCACATGATCTACTTCCTGGCATTTGCAGCCAAGGCCGGCTTCCGCGTCGATAGCTACGTTGATGAGGCCGTCGGCGTGCTGGGCAAGAACGAGCGCGGCCGGACGTTCATGGAGCGTATCACGCTGCGCCCCAAGGTGGTCTTCTCTGGGTCGACCAAACCCGATCAGGCCGCACTCGATGAGTTGCACAAACGCGCCCACGACCAATGCATCATCGCCAACTCGCTGCGCAGCGACGTGATTGTTGCACCGCCACCACCGACATTCGCGTGAGGGATGCCCATGCGCTATCTGCCGCTTGAAGACAACGACCGTCGTGCCATGCTCGATCGCATCGGCGTCGCCGGGATCGATGAGCTGTTCGCCGCCGTGCCTTCGGGTAAGCTGCTGCACGACCTTCCCGAGCTACCCACGGCGGCCAGTGAACTGTCGGTCGAACGGTACCTGTCAAAGCTTGCGGCAAGCAATACCGTAGCTGGCGAGGTGCCGTTCTTCTGCGGCGCGGGAGCCTACCGCCATCACGTACCCGCGAGCGTCGATCACCTGATCCAGCGTTCGGAGTTCCTGACCAGCTATACCCCCTACCAGCCGGAGATCGCACAAGGCACGCTGCAAAGCCTGTTTGAATTCCAAACGCAGGTTGCCTTGATCACCGGCATGGAGGTGGCGAATGCCTCGATGTACGATGGCTCGACGGCAACTGCGGAAGCCGTGCTGATGGCGCACCGCATTACACGACGCGGCAAAGCGCTGCTGTCGGGCGGCCTGCATCCACAATACCGCGATGTCATCACGACGCTTTCGCATCACGGCGCCCACCTCGTCACCGCCTTGCCGCCCGATCCACATGGCGCGGAAGACATCATCAGCGCCATCGATGACAAGACATCCTGCGTCGTCGTTCAGTACCCGAGTTTCTTCGGCACCATCAAGGATCTCTCCACCATCGCCGCTGCCGCCCATGCCAAGGGGGCACTGCTGGTCGTTGCGGTGACCGAGATCGTCGCCCTTGGCGCCATCAAATCACCCGGCGAAATGGGCGCTGACATCGTCGCGGCGGAGGGGCAATCAATCGGCAATGGGCTCAATTTCGGCGGACCTTATGTCGGCCTGTTCGCCTGTCGGCAAAAGCATGTGCGCCAGATGCCAGGACGGGTGTGTGGTGAGACGCTGGATGCCGAAGGCCGGCGCGGCTTCGTGTTGACCCTGTCGACACGCGAGCAACACATCAGGCGCGAGAAGGCAACTTCCAACATCTGCACCAACGCCGGCCTATGCGCACTGGCGTTCACGATTCACCTGACGCTGCTGGGCGAGCGCGGCTACCGGCAGCTCGCAGCAATCAACCATGCCAATGCCGTCGCACTGGCCGACGCACTGGCCGATGTACCCGGCGTCGAGATCATCACCGCCACGTTTTTCAACGAGTTCACCATCCGCCTACCCATAAGTGCCGCGGACGTGGTCGAACAGCTGGCCGCCAAGGGCATTCTGGGTGGCGTGCCGGTGTCGCGACTGGAGCCCGAGCGCGCCGAACTCAAACACCTCATCGTCGTTGCATCCAGCGAACTCAACACGGATGCAGACCGCACCGCCTTCGCCACAGCCCTGAAGGAGGTGCTGGCATGAGCATGAACTCTCAAGGCCGGCCGACTGATCCAGGCAATGCTGCGGGCCTTAGCAATACACCGACATTCACAGGCCATCGCGGCCTCGACCACGAGGAACCGTTGATCTTCGAGCGCGGCCGCCCTGACAAGACCGGCGTCGATCTGCCTGCCCCTCTTGATCTGCCCGCGCGCCTGGGAGATGTCGCACGCACCGGCGAGATTGGCCTGCCCGGCCTCGCCGAGCCCGAAGCGATCCGCCATTATGTGCGCCTGTCTCGGATGAACTATGCCATTGATGCGGGGCTTTATCCGCTCGGCTCGTGCACCATGAAGCACAACCCGCGCCTCAACGAGAAGATGGCGCGTTGCCCGGGATTTGCCGACGTGCATCCCTTGCAGCCGCAATCCACCGTTGCCGGCGCCATCGCGCTGATCGAGACGCTCGGCCATTATCTGATGGAGCTGACCGGCATGCCGGCGGTGGCCATGAGTCCAAAGGCAGGTGCGCATGGTGAGTTGACCGGCATGCTGGCCATCAAGGCCGCGCACGATGCCGCCGGCAATAACGAGCGGCGCATCGTTGTGGTGCCCGAAAGCGCACATGGCACCAACCCGGCAACGGCAGCTTTTGCCGGCTACTTGGTCAAGACCGTTGCGGCCAAGCCGAACGGCACCGTTGCGGCAAGCGATGTCAAGGCGGCGCTCGGCCCCGATGTGGCGGCCATCATGCTGACCAATCCCAACACGTGCGGCCTGTTCGAACCTGAGATCGTCGAGATCGCCGCGGCAGTGCACGAAGCAGGCGCCTATTTTTATTGTGACGGCGCCAACTTCAATGCCATCGTGGGGAAAGTGCGCCCGGGCGATCTGGGCGTCGATGCCATGCACATCAACCTGCACAAGACATTCTCAACGCCACATGGCGGCGGCGGGCCAGGCGCTGGACCTGTCGTGCTCTCGCCGGCGTTGGCAAAGTTCGCGCCGCTGCCGTTCATCATGCGCAACAAGGCAGGCGTAGCGCGACTGGTGGAAACGCTCTCGGAAGCCGAAGCGCTTGGCGCCGATCCATTTGGCCGGCTGACTGCCTTCCACGGGCAGATGGGCATGTTCGTGCGCGCACTTGCCTACATGCTGAGCCACGGCGCCGATGGCCTGCGGCAGGCCTCGGAGGATGCGGTGCTCAATGCCAACTACGTGCGCGCGGGGTTACGCGACGTGATGAGCCAACCCTTCGGCGACCAGGCGTGCATGCATGAAGTGCTGTTCGACGACAAGTTCCTCAAGGACACGGGCGTGACGACACTCGATTTCGCCAAGGCGATGATCGACGAAGGCTACCACCCGATGACCATGTATTTCCCGCTGGTCGTGCACGGCGCCATGCTGATCGAGCCAACCGAAAGCGAAAGCCGGGAGAGCCTGGACAATTTCATCGCCACGTTGCGCCA
>JAXGRZ010000146.1:0-6633 GCA_040765305.1 Hyphomicrobiaceae bacterium
GACCCGCGCACCGCGAAGTGCAGAACTGGTCGCGGACCTTGAAAAAACACCCAGAACCGTTAACGAGCCGCCTATCGCACGCCCCTGGGGCCACCTTTTCCCAATCCTGAGTTCATCGGAAAACAGCCATTCGTCAGACGCGTAACTGTGATGTCCAAGCGCATTCGCACCCGACATTTCACAGTGCTATAGTTTGTACAATGAACGTGTCGATAGCTAGGGTCCAAATCCTTTTGATCGACGCAATGACTGCACTCAAAAGAGACGAGTTTTACGCGATATGTCGAACTTCAAAACCTTGATGGCGTTCGTGTTTGTCTGCTTCCTTGGACTTGCCATGCAGACAAACCAAACCGATGCCCGTGGTGGTGGCCACGGTGGTGGTGGTCATGGCGGCGGCGGTTTCCATGGCGGTGGCGGCGGTGGTGGCTTCCGAGGTTCGCCAGGGGGCGGTAGCAGCTTCCGCGGTGGTGGTGGTGGTTTCCGAGGCGCACCAGGTGGCAGCTTCCGAGGTGCACCGGGCGGCGGCTTCCGGGGCGCACCAAGTAGTAGCTTCCGGGGCGCACCGGGCGGCGGCGGTTCATCGCCCAAATTTTACGGCTCTGGGCGGCACAGTGGTAGCCACGCTGGCAGCTCTGGGCGTCGTCCGCACTACAATGGCGGCGGCGCTCGCCATCATCGCCGGCACAATCGTTATGGCGGGTACTACTATGGCGGCCCCTATTTCTATGACGGCTACTCCGGCTATTCTTATGACGACGACTGCCGCTGGCTGTACCGCAAAGCGCGTCGAACGGGGTCTCGTTACTGGTGGAACCGCTATTACGACTGCATCGCTTATTAGAGCTTCAGGCAACGTGGACGCGGCTTGGTCGCACAAGATGCGACCAAACAAGACGCAAGCACATGCTGGGCTGAAGTGTGTGCGGTTCAACATGCGCACGTCAAAGTGGTCGAGCGTGCGCGTGTTTCCATGAAACACTAAACCGGGCTAGTGCGCCGATCCTTATCCATTGGATCGGCGCTCTGATCCGCCTTACTGACCAGCGCCCGAGAGGCATCGATACTCACGCTAATGCCGATCCCCAACAGGGCGTGCTCTATGACGCTCCTTTTTCGCGCTGCGCCTGCCTTTTATCAAAAACAGCGTTAATGGATTGCCGTAAATAAAGTGCGCAGAGGTTCAGCACGCGGCGTACCTTCCAAAGTGCGCAGCTTTTTCATGTGTTGTGTGCGCAGGACTCCAGCGTCACTTGGCCGAAAGACAAGGCCCATCGGCGTTAGTAAAGGGCCGATTGAGCAGCAGATAAGCGCAATTTTAAGGTTTCAACTTAATCCTGGTCGCAACCTGATCCGCAATGAAATCATCCGTCCACATTACATATGGTGCGACCTCGTGAATTCGATGCTCGACAAGATGCTTCGGTGCAGCGCCGACCAGGCGAAGACCCTTGTTGCCGCCTATAGTCACAATCAAGACTGGCACGCCCAGACAGTCATTGCCACCGTTGGCGCCCTGCTTGGGCACGCAATCCAGACCAGTGCCTATTCGATGGCCGCACAGGGGACCGGTACGGTTACAGAGTTCGAGCGCCCGACCAACCCGCCGTTCGGCAAGTTCATCAACTGCACCGAGCGCATTCAGATCTTCATCGACAACGAACTGACATTTCTCAAGACGGTGGGCGAGCACTTCGGCTGGTTCACGCCGAGCGCCGTCCCCGACATGCACGAAATCGTCGAGACCTTTATCAATCAGATCGGCGGCGATTGGTTCCCCCGACTGAGCATCACCGCCGAGAATATGCCACGCGAGTGGTCTCCCGATGCGGTGCCAAGGTTCGCCCCGCAAATGCGGATCCATCTCAATCAGCACGGCTTGCAGCACAATGTATGCGAGGTGCTATGTCTGTCGCTGGCACTGTGCAAGCTGATCGCGGAGAGCCAGAACCGTCTCGATCCGTCAATCGCGCTGCGCATCGGGCTGGAGATGGCGGTCGCAACCGCCAATATCGGCAACCTCGACCGGCCGCATGTCGCCACGCATGTCCATGACATCGACGAGCACACGTTCAATCCCGACAAGGCTGAACTGCCAGACCACGACGCATTGCCGCTCGCACAAGAGGCTCATGTGGGGCCACAAGCAGTGCAAAAATCCGCAAACGAAATCGACGTTGAAGAACTTTATCCGGGTGTGCTGGCCGAAATACTGCTCAATGAAACCAATGACATGCCAATCTTGAGCGAAAACGACAGCAGCCCGGACAACGTTGACAGCACTGATGATAGGGAAATGCCGATGCCGCGCCCATCGCGGTTGTCAGGCGAGCGATCCAAATTCACCGCGTTCGGCAAACGGCAAACCGCTTGAATCAGTTTTGTACTGTGTGCCGAGCGTTGCCACAGATACGCCAACCTGAGCCGGTTCAGCGATTGAGGAACTGATTGAGGGCACCGTTTTCCGTTTCATCGGAAAACCAGAACCCCAGACGATCCAGATCGGCCTGCAAATCGCGCTCCTGGCCTGGTTGCACACCAAATCCCGCAAGCACCCGGCCATAGGCGGCACCGCGATTGCGATAGTGGAACAGCGTGATGTTCCAGCGGGTGCCGAGCGTCTCCAGGAAGTGCAGCAATGCGCCAGGCCGCTCGGGAAACTCGAAGCGGAAGAAGCGCTCGCGCTGTCCTTCGATGCCGATCCCTCCAACCAAATGACGCACATGCAAACGCGCAACCTCGTTTTGCGTGTAGTCGACAACCGCGTAGCCGGCCTCCTGCAGGGCCTGGCCAATCTCGGCACGTTCCTTTGCGCCACGTGACAGCTGGATGCCGACGAACACCTGCGCCGCCTGGCCACCCCTGACGCGGTAATTGAATTCGGTGACGGCGCGGCGTCCAATGGTGCGGCAGAAGCTGAGGAAGCTGCCGCTTTGTTCAGGGATGGTAACGCCAAACAGTGCCTCATGTTGCTCGCCGATCTCGGCGCGCTCGTTGACGTGCGCAAGGCGATCGAAATTCATGTTCGCGCCAGAAAGGACGGTGATGAGGTCCTTATCCACGCTACCGGTTTGTTCAACCCAGCGCTTCAAGCCGGCCAACGCCAGCGCGCCTGCCGGTTCGACGATCGAGCGGGTTTCCCCAAAGACGTCACGGATCGCCGCACAGACCTGATCAACATCGACGGTGACGACTTCATCGACGCGATCACGCAGGAGATCGAAGGTCAGCGCGCCGATTTCCTTGACCGCACATCCATCAACGAACAGGCCGACGTGCTGCAACGGCACCGGCATGCCCGCTTTCAACGCTGCCTCAAGCGAAGCCGCGTCGGCCGGTTCCACGCCAATGATGCGCACACCCGGCACCAGCGCCTTCAGATAGACCGCAACGCCGGCACACAAGCCACCACCGCCAACGGGCACGAACACGGCATCCATCCGCCCGTGGTGCTGGGCGAGCAATTCCATCGCAACGGTTCCCTGCCCGGCGATGACGGCCCGATCATTGAAAGGGTGAATGAGGGTGCGCCCTTCGCTGGCAGCAATCTGCTCGCCATGCGCGGCTGCATCGGCGTAGCTGTCACCGAACAGTTCGGTGCGCGCACCGAATGCCTCGACAGCGGCAATCTTGATGCGCGGCGTCGTCACCGGCATGACGATCAACGCGTTGATCCCGAGCTGTGCCGCACTAAACGCAACGCCTTGGGCATGATTGCCGGCCGATACCGCCACCACGCCGCGCGCGCGCTCCTCGCCCGACAGCTGGCGCATCCTGTTGTAGGCGCCGCGCAGCTTGAAGCTGAACACGGGTTGCAGATCCTCCCGCTTCAGCCAGATGGTGTTGCCCAGACGCTTGGAGAGCCCCGGCGCATGTTCGAGCGGTGTGGTGCGCGCCACATCGTAAACAGGCGCCGTGAGGATGGCGCGCAGCCAGCCGGTTTCGTCATTTGAGGTCATCGTCATCCGCCCTCATTCACCCGCCGGCCTCTACGATGCCCGATCGCACGGAGCCAGCCGCATGCGTTTCTTCGCCAACGCCGGGATTCTGGTCCTGGCAAGACAAGGCAAGACACCTATCGCGCCGAAGAAGTCCCTATCGATGGCGTCGACATCTATACATGAAGTGCCAGCGCCCGGGCGCTAGAAAAAAGCGCCGTAGACGGCGGTCGCCAGCGTGGCTAAAGGGCCATCAAGAATGGCGTCAGCGGTCCGTTGTTCAGCTTCGCGAGGTAACCGCGACGAGGTCGGCGGCGGTATCGATGTCGCGCGCGATGTTGGGATCACTGACATTAACCTCAAGGCATCGGTGCTCACCGATCACGCGACGCGCCCCCTCGTCGCCTCGCAGCTCGCAAAGCCGCGGCAACACCTCACGGCGGAACAGAACGGGATGACCGCGAACGCCGCCATGCACGGGCACGAAGACCTCAATGGCGCGGTTGCGCTCAGCGGCAAGCGCGGATGCCAGCGCTTGGTAGGTGCTTGCGGAAACGAACGGCACATCGCCCAGGTGGATGAACACGCCCTTGGCTCGATCATTCACGGCACCGGCCCCGCAGGCAAGTGAGGTTCCCATGCCTTCGCGATAAGAAGCATTGTGCACGAGGCGGGCAGCGTAACCGCTGGCCAGGTTCTCGACCGGCCCGCGCTCATGCCCCGTCACGACAATCAGCTCGCCTGGCGCCAGCGTTCCAATTGTCTCCAGCGCATGTGCTAAAAGCGGCTTTCCGGCGACCGGTTCGAGCAGCTTGTTGCGCGCCCCCATCCGTTGCGACCGCCCCGCAGCCAGAACGATAACGGCGAAATCGGCAAGATCGCCAAGATCGGTGTGTGTCTCTGGCTTGCGCGGGCCGCTCATCGGTGCGCGTGCCGCGCCGCCACGATCTCTGCGGCAATCGAAAGCGCAATCTCGGGTGGCGTGCGCGCGCCAACGTCAAGGCCGGCCGGGCCGCGCACCCGATCCCTTTGCAGTTGTGTCGTGCCCAGCTTCGTCAGCTCTTCGAGGCGGCGGGCATGCGTTGCCCGACTGCCCAGCGCACCCACATAGAAGCCGTTCGCATCAAGGGCCCGTGCAAGCAGGGTTGGCTCCCAGCTGTGATCATGAAACAGCAGGACCGTGGCGGTCCACGCATCGATGAGGGCTGTATCGAAGTCATCGGCACGCGCCAGCCTGCGGGTGATGCGACAGTGATGGGCATGCTGCTCGATCAACGCGGCATCAGGCGTCAGCAAACATGCCTCCCATCCCAGGGCATGAACAAAGGTGATCAGCGCCGAGGCATAAGCACCGCGCCCGGCGACCAGAACGCGCGTCTGGGGCCAATATGATCGAACGAAAGCGCCATCACCGGTGCATAAAATAGGATCGCTCCCGGCAGCCTTGATTGCCAGGGCTTCGACGCGATGGGATGTGTTTGCCTTAACGTGCAGCGGCATATGAAGAGCAACGGGGCGCCTGGCCTGGCGCTCCCTCTCGAGCGCGTCCAGTACGGCGACCGGCACATCTGGATCGAAATGGATATCGAGGCCCGAGCCACACGGCAAACGCACGTCGATGAATTTTGATCCACGACCGTAGCGCACGGTGCGCGGCACATCATCGCCAAGACAGGCCAAAGCTTCGCGCGCGATCGCGGCTTCCGCGCAATCGGACGAAATCTGGCCAACCCAATCGCCACGCTCATTGACCGCCATCTGGCTGCCGAGCGGGCGTGGTGAAGCCCCCTCGATGCCAACCAGCGTGGCGAGCACACCGCGCAGCCCCGCCCGGCGCCAATCCAACAGCACCGGCGTGACGTCGTCGACAAACCGCACCGGCGGCGACAAGTCTATGGCACTCGCCAACATCGCTTGAACCTTGCCATCACCTCATCAAGACCAATCGAGAGTCGGCGGCATGAAGCCGCCGATTCCCCTCGCTTCATCGCACATCTCATCCGCACATCAGACGAACTTGACGCCGGCGCGCGTCATCGGTGGACGCAAGACGCGCGTGCCCGTTGCCGCATGGATGGCATTGGCAAGCGCTGGACCAACCGGTGGCACACCCGGCTCGCCCACACCCGTCGGCGGCTCGGTTGATGCCACGATATGCACGTCAACCTGAGGCATATCGGTTATGCGCAGCGGCTCGTAGTCGGGGAAGTTTTGCTGATCGACAACACCCTCGCTCAGCGTAATCTCGTTGCGCATGATCGCGCCCAGACCATAGCCGATGCCGCCCTCCATCTGCGCGCGAATGACGTCGGGGTTGACGGGCACGCCGCAATCGACCGCACAGGTGACCTTCTCGACCTTGACGGCGCCACCCTTGAGCGAAATCTCGACCACCTCGGCAACATACGTGTTGAACGATTTATGCACCGCCACACCCTGGAAGCGATCCGCCGGCGCCTTGCCCCAGCCGGCTTTTTCGGCTGCAAGTTTCAACACGCCCGCCAGGCGCTGCTTGTCCTTGTCATCGCCCGAGAGCATCGCAAGCCGGAATTCAACCGGGTCGGCCTTCGCCGCCTTGGCCACCATATCGATGATCGATTCCATGGCGTAAGCGGTATGCGTGTGACCCACGGAGCGCCACCACAGCACTGGGATTTGCGTCTCAGGACTGCTGACACCGACCGACAGCTCGGGA
>JAXGRZ010000147.1:0-6632 GCA_040765305.1 Hyphomicrobiaceae bacterium
ATGCGATTCGGTTCTGCTGGAAAGATGGGTCAAGCCGGGGGCGCTCTTGTTCGTGTGAATGGGGCAGGAATGTCACATGTCGAGGGGGGAGAAATGGTGATCCAGAAGAAGCTTTCCACAGTCACTACGCGCCATGGTGCAGCCCGTGTTGAGGGACGGTGTCGCGGTGTGACATCGCCAAGGCCGGCTTTTCGGTGCCGGGGATCGTGCTTGGTCTCATTGGCTGACTTGCGGGGCTCGCAGCTTGGGCTTAAGCGAGGGGCATGATGGACGGTGATCAAAAAATATCTGTGGCGGCGCTTTACCGCTTCGCCCGCTGGCCCGGGTTTGGCGAGCATCGCGCTTCGCTTCGCAAGGTTGCGGTAGCTCATGGCGTCAAGGGCACCTTGCTGCTGGCCAGCGAAGGCATCAACGGCACAATCGCGGGGCCGCGCCATGGGCTCGATGCCGTGCTGGCGGCAATCCGCGCAATCCCCGAGATTGGTGAGGTTGATGTCAAGTTCTCGGCGGCGCGCGAGATGCCGTTCGCCCGCCTCAAGGTGCGCCTCAAGAAAGAGATCGTGACGATGGGCGTTGAGGGGATTGACCCATTGCGTGCGGTTGGAACCTATGTGGCGCCGCAGGACTGGAATGCGCTGATCAGTGATCCCGATACGCTGCTGATCGACACGCGCAACGCCTATGAAGTCGGGATCGGCACGTTCGAAGGGGCCGAGGACCCCGGCACGCACAGCTTCCGTGAATTTCCCCGCTGGGTGGAGGAGCGGCTCGCATCGCGCGCTGCGGACAGCACGGCCCCCAAGCGCGTTGCCATGTTCTGTACCGGTGGCATCCGCTGCGAAAAGGCAACGGCGTTGGTCAAGGCGCTGGGTGTTGATGAAGTCTATCACCTCAAGGGCGGCATCCTCAAATACCTCGAAGAGGTGCCGCAAGCGACAAGCCTGTGGCGCGGGGCCTGCTATGTGTTCGATGGGCGGGTGGCGGTTGGCCATGGGCTTGCCCAATCGGCCTATAAGCTGTGCCATGCGTGCGGTGCGCCGGTCCAGGCAGGGCGTGCAGAAGACGGCGGCGGCTATGTCGAGGGGGGATGCGCGGCCTGCCGCGCGGCTTCACCAAGCGCCTGAAGCATCACCACCTTCACCAACACGCAGGCCTCGCAGACATGCCGTCGTGAGGGCGTTGCACCTGATCACACCAGCCGGTCGTGTGGTTCCTTGCCGGCGAAGAAGGCATCGAGGTTGTCGAGGGCGCGAAAGCCCATTGCATCGCGTGTCTCGCGCGTCGCCGAGCCGATGTGCGGCAGCAGGAACACATTGTCGAGCTTGGCCAGCTCCGGGTTACCGCCGGGTTCTGTCTTGAACACATCAAGGCCGGCAGCGAACAGGTGGCCGCTTTTCAGCGCCGCGACCAGCGCGGCTTCGTCGATCAGGTTGCCGCGCGCCGTGTTGACCAGGATCGCGCCCTTCTTCATCAGGCTCAACCGGCGTGCATCCATCAGGTTGAGCGTCTGCGGTGTCGAGGGGCAGTTGAGCGATACGATGTCGACGGCGCCGAGAAGATCTTCGACGCTGTCATGATAGATGGCGCCGTGTTCGCTCTCTGCTGGCAGGCGGCGGCGGTTGGAATAATGCACTTGCATGCCAAGCCCGCTGACGATCTTCCTGACCGCCAGCCCGACGCGGCCCATGCCGATAATGCCGAATTTCTTGCCCGTGGTCTGGATGCCGACCATGAACGATGGGCTCCACGATTTCCATTGTCCGCTGCGCACCAGCCGGTCGCCTTCGCTGGCGCGCCGCGCGGCCCCCAGCATCAGCAGCAGCGCAATCTCGGCGGTCGCATCGGAGAGCACATCAGGCGTGTTGGTGACCGTGATGGCGCGCGCCTTCAATGCCGGCAGATCGCAATGATCGACGCCGACGGAATGGTTGGCGATGATCCGAATGCGGTCAGATAGCCGCTGGACAACGTCGGCTGAAAAGATTTCCGAGTGGCAGGGCAGGATCGCGTCGACCTTGGCGCTCATCTCGACGATCTCTTCGCCTGAGAAGACGCGGTCCTCGGGGTTGAGGATGACGTCGTAATCGCGTGCGGCGCGCTCTTGCGTTGCGTCGGACAGCTTGCGCGTGATCCACAAAACAGGCTTCGTCATTCAAGGTCTCGATTCGTGATGCCGCAGTCGGGGGTGAGGGGGAAGGGCGAGGGGCAGTTAGGTTTCAGACCCTACGGTCCGGACCCATTGCTATTGGATTCAGACCCTAAGCCCGGTGGGCGCACCGTTCAACCGCGTCCGCGATATAGCTCAACCGCGTCCGCGATACGGGGCGACACCCTGGTCCGGCAGCCATACGCCCTTGGGGGCGACGCCTGATTGCCAGAAGACGTCGATCGGGATGCCGCCGCGCGGATACCAATAGCCGCCGATGCGTAAAAAGTGCGGGGCGAGCAAGTCCACCAGCCGTTTGCCGATCGCCACCGTGCAGTCCTCGTGGAACGCTCCATGGTTGCGGAACGATCCCAGATAGAGCTTGAGCGATTTTGATTCCACCAGCCAGTCCTTGGGGACGTAGTCGATGACCAGATGGGCAAAATCGGGCTGCCCCGTCACCGGACACAAGGAGGTGAACTCAGGCGCGGTAAAGCGCGCCAGATAATGGGTGTCCGGGTGCGGATTGGCGACTCGCTCCAGCAGGGCTTGTTCCGGACTGTCGGGCAGCGGGGTCTGGTGGCCTAGCAGCTGAGGAGCCTCTGCCTTCATCTTGCCGGCCATGGGACTACTCCGCTGCCATCTGGCTGAGCGTGTGCGGGCCGCGATAGATGCAGCCTTCGTGGCAGCTGTCGCGGGCGATCTCGATCTCGGCCAGCCCAGGCACGCGGTTGGCGATACGGTCCCACAGCCACATGGCGATTAATTCCAGCGTCGGGGCGCGCAGCCCCTCGATGTCATTGAGCATGCGATGATCGAGTGCGTCGCGCGCGTCGGCCACCGCAGCGGACAGGTCATCGAAATGCATCACCAGTCCGGAGGCCGGATCGGGCGTTCCCTCAATGGTGATGCGAGCCCGGAACGAGTGACCGTGGACGCGGGAGTTGGGATGCCCTGGCGGTGCGCTGGGCAGAAAGTGTGCGGCTTCGAAATGAAACTCTCGGTAGATCTGCATGGTCGTTAGAAACACAATCCTGGAATTTCGATTTTTCAGGCTTCTAGCTGTCCTGAGGCAACAGGGCAATGACGAAGACGGACAATCTTGCCCTGTTGGCGTTTTAAAACCGACACTTGTCGCCTGCATCGAAATTTTCGAATGGGGGTCAAATGTGATGAGGACCTGTTCGCCACAATCGCGGCATTCGCTACATGCGCGATCTGACAGTGTACTGATTGTGGTGTGCAAACGTCTTGTTAAAGACAGATCTAGCAGGGCAAGAACGGCGGGCTGGATTTTGCGGCCAGCCACTGGCGCATGATACTGCCGCCTGCGCATGGTCCTGCGGGGGTGGGATCATAGCGGTTCTTGCGTGCGCCGCAGACCTGCTTGAGCAAACGGCTATTGTGTAGAGATCGGACAACGTTTCTGTATTTGTAACCATTTCTAGCAAAACTATACAGAGTTTAGCACTGTTTAGCATTTCCGCCCGCAGATTGTCATTCCACGCGCCCGCAAAGGGCAATCGGATTGGCATTCTGGGACAATTATAAAATGAGATTACAGCGTACTTTGGCTGCGCTTTGGGGTGATCGCAGCGGCGGTGTGGCAATCCTGTTTGCAATGTTCGCGGTCATACTGATCGGATTCATCGGTTTCGCGATCGACTATACGCGCTCAACACGGGTGGCGATTGATGCCCAAGCTTCGCTCGATGCAGCTGCATTGGCTGCTGCGCGCGCCAAGTCAATGAATGACGGTGATCCCAAAGTGGTGGCGGATCAGTACTTCAACGTCAATTTTGTCGCGAAGCACGATACACTCTCCTATGCCCTCGCAACGGTCGTCGATGAAAGCGAGCGTCAGATCAATGTGACGGCCACGGCAAAAATGCGTACGTACTTTGCTCGCTTGTTTGGATTCAATGACTTCCAGTTGAATTTGAATGCCATATCGACCTATGGCGTCACGACCTCCGAACTGGTGCTCGTTCTGGACAACACTGGCTCGATGGCTGGTGCGAAGCTTGAGGCCCTCAAGACAGCGGCGAGCGGTCTCGTCGATACGATCTACTCGGTGCCCAACGCCGATACGAGCGTCCGCATTGGCATCGTTCCGTTCGCTCAGTACATCAACGTCGGCATGGAATATCGCAGTGCGCCATGGATCGATGTGCCAATGGACACCAGCACGACCACTTATAAATGCTGGAACACCTACCCGAATGCGACATCGAGCAATTGCCACACAGTAACCAATAGCTGCTTGAAAGACGGCATGCCCTCCACGTGTACGTCGACCCAGTGCGATTGGAACTATGGCGACCCGGTGGAAAAGTGCGGGGATGTGACGAGCACGCAGAAGTGGCACGGCTGCGTTGGTAGCCGATCCTATCCTCTGGATGTGCAAACCGGGGCGGATTTCTCCACGCGCGTGCCTGGCCTGATGAACATATCCTGCAACAGTCAACTGACGCGGCTAACCAATTCGAGAACGGATCTGGTGAGCAAGATCGAGGCGATGTCGGCGACGCATGATACATTCATACAGCCGGGCATCATCTGGGGGTGGCGCGTATTGGATTGGAACCAACCCTTTGCCGATGGTGTCGATCCAGGTTCGACCCAGGTGCGCAAGTTCATGGTGGTGATGACCGATGGTATCAACACGAAATCGCCCACCTATCCGACCCATAACGGCGGCAGTACAGTGTCTGCGAATTCCTTGACCAAAGAAGTGTGTCAGAACGTCAAGGCAAAAGGCGTCGTTGTCTATACGGTGGCCTTCGAGGTCACTGAGCCGAGCGTCGTTGATGTGCTGAAGACCTGCGCGAGCGGCCCTGACAACTACTATCAGGCCGCCGATGCAACCAGCCTTTCAGATTCGTTCAAGAAGATCGCAGAAAGCATCTCGGTCGTCCGCATCGCGAGGTAGGATATCTGCCGTTGAGACGTGATCTGCGCCAGCGTGCCTGCTGGCGTCAGGGGATGCCAATCAACTTGTGCGTCTGCAGTGACAGGCGCCACTCGGGGTTTGCCTTGCAGTAGGCAACCGCGGCGGCGGTGTTGGCGTCCCGGTCGGGCCCATCCATCGGCTGCAGGTAGCGGTAGGGGAAATCAAGCTCGAGGCAGTGCTCGGGTTCAAGCCCCTTCTGGGGATAGACGAGTTTCAATTCATCACCGGAACGTTGCACGAGCTGGGTGCCGGCTTTGGGACTGACGCAGATCCAGTCAATGGCGCGCGGCACCTTGATCGTGCCGTTGGTTTCGATGGCGACCTCGAAGCCCTCGTTATGGAGGGCGGTGATGAGGGGTAGGTTGACCTGCAACATGGGCTCGCCTCCGGTCAGGACGACGAGTGAGGGGGTGGCTTCATCGCCGGCTGCCGCGGCAATGGCTTCGACCAGATCCTCCGGCCGCTTGTACTTGCCGCCGCCTGGGCCGTTGGTGCCGATGAAATCGGTGTCACAAAAGCGGCATTCGGCGTTCTGGCGGTCGCCTTCCTGGCCCGACCACAGGTTACAGCCGGCGAAACGGCAGAAGATGGCGGGCCGGCCAGAGTTCTGGCCTTCCCCCTGCAGCGTGTAGAAGATTTCCTTCACCTGATACATGGAGCGGACATCTGGAGAGCGCCGCGCCAACTGTCAAGCGTTGCGGCTCCGATGGTGAGGTATGACGTTGTAGCCTCGCCCGCGCGCAAGGTGCAATGATGCGTGTGCGCAAGAATCGGACGAGGGACTTTGATGAACGATCAGGCGAGGCGGGCGGGTTCGGGGCGCTTCAAATACTACGACCTCGTCATGGTCACCTTCGTGACCGTACTGGTCTGCTCCAACCTGATTGGCCCGGCCAAGATCGCCAGTATCGACCTTCCCGTGATCGGCAGCTTCGTGTTCGGCGCTGGCGTTTTGTTCTTCCCCATCTCCTATATTTTCGGCGACGTGCTGACGGAAGTCTATGGATACGCTCGTGCGCGCAAGGTGATCTGGGCGGGCTTTGGCGCGCTTGGCTTTGCCAGCATGATGGCCGCAATCGTCGTGGCGCTGCCACCGGCCTCGTTCTGGAAGCACCAGGCGGCTTATGAGGTGGCATTCGGCAACACCTGGCGGATCGTCGGCGCTTCGATGATCGCCTATTTCTGCGGCGAGTTCGTCAATTCCTACGTGTTGGCGAAGATGAAAATCTGGACGCAGGGCAAATGGCTGTGGACGCGCACGATCGGTTCCACGATCTTTGGCGAAGCCGTCGACAGCACGCTGTTCTATCCACTGGCGTTCTATAATTCCGGCATCATTCCCAACGACGCGCTGATGCAGGTGATGGTCGCGCAGTTCCTGTTGAAGACGCTGGTTGAAATCGTCTTCACCCCGGCGACCTACAAGGTCGTCGGGTTCTTGAAGCGGGCCGAAGGTATCGATCACTATGATCGTGATACCGACTTCACACCGTTCTCGATGAAGACGTGATGTGTTGGCGATGCGCGTTGTCG
>JAXGRZ010000148.1:0-6538 GCA_040765305.1 Hyphomicrobiaceae bacterium
ATGAAAAGACCGGCAACGCCCACCGCCACCGCAGCGCGCGCCAGCACCGGCACGAATGTCCGGTCGCCACCCGAACTCGTACCTTGCCCGCCGGGCTGCTGCACCGAATGGGTCGCATCAAAAATGACCGGCGCTCCAAGCTGCGCCATGATCGCCAAAGAGCGCATGTCGACAACCAGCGTGTTGTAGCCGAATGAAACGCCGCGCTCGGTGACCATCACATTGCAATTGCCCGATCCGACCACCTTGGATACCACGTTCTTCATGTCCCAGGGCGCCAGGAACTTGCCCTTCTTCACTTTCACGACGCGGCCGGTTTGCGCGGCGGCAATGAGAAGATCGGTCTGCCGGCACAAAAAGGCGGGGATCTGCAGGATATCGACCACCTCGGCGACTGGCGCACATTGCCCCGCCTCATGCACGTCGGTGACGACCGGCAGCCCGAGCGTTTCGCGGATCTCGGCAAACACCGGCAGCGCCTTTTCGAAGCCCATCCCCCGCTGGCCCGACAGTGACGTGCGGTTGGCCTTGTCGAAGCTCGTCTTGTAGACGAGACCGAACCCTAAACGCTGGGCGATCTCTTTGAGTGCCGAGGCCATCTCCAGCGCATGCTGGCGGCTTTCCATCTGGCAGGGGCCGGCCAGCACCGCGATCGGCTGATCGTTGGCGAAGGTGACGTTGCCGGCTGCAACGCGCGCATTGGGCTGCAGGTGTGTGTGTGTTGTCATGGATTGCTTATAGCGCGCCTCATGGCGCGCGGCGACAGCACAGCGCTGGCGTTCAACAGAAGAGACCTGCACCGCAGGTCCAACACGTTGCGGCGACGCGCGCAGGGCCCTGCGACACTTGTGCCGCTCGCCCCCTGATTTTTCACGCAATATTGCATGATATTTCAATAACACGCTGTTTTTTATGTCAAATCGACGCACATTTGGTGCAATGACTTGCATCAGCCACAGGGCTCCTCACTAACGGCATTCGGCCCTGCTCAACGGGCCAGACGGGAACCTAGAAGGGGAGCACACAAAATGGTCTTGAGAACGCATGTCATTTTGCGCGTGTGCGCACTCGCATTACTCGCAACTGTCTCTTCGATCGCCTTGCCGTCCGCCAGCGCCAAGGCTGGCTGCATGCCAGCTTCGCTATCGGCCAAGCTCAACCAGATCCGCGCCAAGTTCGGACCGATCCAAGTCATTTCCACCCATCGCCCGGGCGCCCGTATCGCCGGCTCAGGCCGACGCAGCTACCACGCCTCATGCCGCGCCGTTGACTTCAATCCGCCGCGCGGCAAGTACAAACAGGTACTGGCGTGGCTGAAGGCCAACCACAATGGCGGCGTTGGCAGCTACAGCTGCGGCATGCACCACATCCACATCGACAACGGTCCGCGCATCCGCTTCCACAAGTGTCAGGGCTCGGGGCGCTATGCGAAGCGCTCATCGAAGAAGCGTTATGCATCTTCACGTTCGCGCGGCTCGAAGAGATATGCCACTTCGCGCAGTGCCAGGAAACACGCCACGGCCCGGCGCGGCAACGCCAGCCGCTACGCCAGCGCACGCTGAGCCTATTTCAATATGTAGCAAAGCGCGGGCGTGTGCTCAGGCGCGCGCCCGCGCTGTGCATCGACGTGCGGCGCGCTGAAGCACGCGGGGGCATCTGATTGCGCAGCCCCTGATCGCCTGGCCCCGATTGCGTGACACGGCGGGCGCGGATAGCCTCAAGCCCCACGGCGAAAAGCGCACTCCAACGATCGCGCCCTCCAAGATGCCCATCGAAATGAGCCAATCCGGCGGTTCCCCATGCGCATTTGGCAGATACTCCATTTTTTCAGGTTCTTTGCTTTCAGGACCCTGACCGGCCTCCTCGCCATAACGGTGCTGTTTCAGCCTCTGGCGGCACCATCAGCCCAGGCGCAAGACGCCGTCGACACGGCCCTCGTCATGGCCGTCGACATCTCCCAGTCGGTCGATGAGAACCGCTATCGCCTGCAGATGGAGGGCATTGCCCAGGCCCTTGAGGATGCGAGCGTCATTCGCGTCATCACCTCAGGCCCGCGCAAGTCGATCCTGTTCACGCTGATCGGCTGGGCCGACCGCGCCAAGGTGCTGCTGCCGTGGACCTGGATCGGCTCGCCATCCGATGCGGCCGCCGTCGCCAGGATGCTGCGCTCGCTGCCCTCCTCCTCGGGCGAATACACCTGCCTTGGCCGCATGTTGAAATACCTCTCCGACGTCACCTTGAACCCGGTGCCCGTGCGCGCCGACCGCATTGTCGTCGATGTTTCCGGTGATGGCCCTGACAACTGCACATCACTCGACCATGTCCGCCAGCAGCGTGACCGCCTGGTCACCGATGGCGTCATCATCAACGGTCTGCCGATCCTGGAGGACGGCACCGAGCGCGAGATCGAGCGCTGGAACCGCGCCCCGGGCTCCTCGCAGCAGGAATTTCCGTTGCCCTCCAAGAATGATGCACGCACACTGACGACCTGGTACGAACGCTATGTGATGGGCGGCCAGGGCGCCTTCGTCATTACCGCGCAGGGGTATGAGGATTTCGCCCGCGCCATCCGCCGCAAGTTCATCCAGGAAATCGCCTGGCCGCAGCCAGCGCGCCTCCGCCGCACGGCAGCACGTAACGGGCAAAATGACAGACTGGGAATGAAAACGAGTGAATGACATGCTGGACAACAAAAGCACCGAAGCCTACCGCACCATCGCCCGCGAGTTGGCCGAAAAGTTTGCCCCCCGTGCCGCCGAGTGGGACGAAACGCGCGCCTACTGCTGGCCGAACGTGGCCGATCTTACCGACGCCGGCCTGATGGGCATGACGATTTCGAAACGCTACGGCGGTCAGGGTGCCAGCTATCTCGACGCCTGCGTCGTCATCGAGGAAATCGCGCGCGCGTGCACCTTGAGTTCGCGCATCGTCGTGGAAGCCAACATGGGCGGTATCGCCGCCATCATGGCCTATGGCAGCGAGGACCAGAAGGCGTTCGCAGCGGACCTCGTGTTGAAGGGCGACAAGCCGGCGATCTGCATCACCGAGCCTGAGACCGGCAGTGCCGCCACCGAAATGCGCACCACCGCGCGGCGCGATGGCAATCGCTACATCCTCAATGGCGCCAAGCACTGGATTACCGGCGGCGGCATTTCCAAGCTGCATGTGATTTTCGCGCGCGTCGAGAACGAGGCGGGCAAGTTCGAGGGCATTGGTGCATTCATGGTCGCCTGCGATCCTGTCGCCGGCGTCACACCTGCCGGCTTCACCGTCACTGAACGGCGGCGCACGATGGGACTGTGCGGCATGCCCGAAGCCGAACTGCGCTTCGACAACCTGATCGTCGAGGACCACATGACGCTGGTGCCCCCCTCGGGCTTCAAGCGCGGCTTTGCCGACCTGATGACCGCCTATAACAGCCAGCGCGTCGGCGCCGGCACGGTGGCGCTCGGAGTTGCCGCCGGCGCGCTCGACCATGCCACGCGCTACATGAAGGAGCGTCACCAGTTCGGCCGCCCGATCGCCGAGTTCCAGGGGTTGCAATGGATGCTCGCCGAGATGGACACCGGCGTCCATGCGTCACGCCTGATGCTGCACGAGGCGGCGCGCTCGCAAGGGCCCCGCGGCCTGCCGTTCCCCGACATGGTGATGGCGGCACGCGCCAAGACCTTCGCCACCGAGACCGCGATCAAGGTTGTCTCCGATGCCTTGCAGATTTTCGGCGCACGCGGCTATGGCGAGCAGGAACCGCTGGAGCGCATGTACCGCGACGTGCGCATGTTCACGATCGGCGGTGGTACGGCACAGATCCTGAAAACACTGGTGGCGGGCGCCCGGCTCGGCATCAAGACTCCACAGACCCGCGATGGCTACACGCGCCTTGCCGAGAAGGGGTGAAGCGCGGTGCGCATAGAGCATTGTCCGACGATGTGGACGCCGGTTCGGTGCAGAAAATGCGACATAGCAAAGAACGACAGCACCGATCCGATTTTATCTGATCGGAAGGCGGTCAAGCCTGTGCGCGTCGCATGGTGTAGCCTCGCGCAGCCAACGCGCATGTGCAGCCGCCCCTCACCCTCACCCTCTCCCCACAAATGGGGAGAGGCAATTATGAGGCCCTTCCCCCTCTCCTTGCTCTTACGCGAACACGGCCGCAGTGAAAGGCGAAACCACAGCACAACCCGCACCCACTTCCCCCTCTCCCCGTCCTTCACGGGGAGAGGGTCGGGGTGAGGGGCGGCCTCTTGCACGCAAGATGACCGAGTCAGCAAGCCTCGCCAAAGCACCACCACCTCAGCGATGCGCGCGCCTGCCAGCTTGAACAAGTCGAATGAGACCGCCCCTCACACCAACCGGCTTTGCTCAACCGCCGCGGCAATGAAGCTTTGGACCACGGGGTGGGGATCGAACGGGCGGGATTTCAGTTCGGGGTGATACTGCACGCCGATGAACCAGGGATGGTCGGGATATTCGACGGTCTCGGGCAACAACCCATCCGGCGAGGTGCCGGCGAACATCAATCCCGCAGCTTCCAGGCGCTCGCGATAATGCGTGTTGACCTCGTAGCGGTGGCGGTGGCGTTCGGAAATGTCTTTTGCGCCATACATCGCAGCGATGCGGCTGCCCTCGGCGAGTTTGGCCTCAAAGGCACCAAGGCGCATGGTGCCACCAAGATCACCGCCCGAACGCCGCTTTTCCAATTCGTTGCCACGCATCCATTCGGTCATCAGACCGACGACAGGCTGCTCCGCGCTACCGAACTCGGTGGAGGAGGCATTGGCGATTCCTGCCAGATTGCGCGCCGCCTCAATGCACGCCATCTGCATGCCAAAACAGATGCCGAAATATGGAACGCGCCGCTCGCGCGCGAACTTCGCCGCCAGGATCTTGCCTTCCGCGCCGCGTTCACCAAAGCCGCCAGGGACCAGAATGCCATCAACGCCCTCCAGATAAGGCGCCGGGTCCTCACGCTCGAACACCTCCGCCTCGATCCACTCCAGGTGCACCTTGACGCGGTTGGCGATGCCGCCATGCACCAGCGCCTCGATCAGCGACTTGTAGGCGTCCTTGAGGCCCGTGTACTTGCCGACAATGGCAATCGTCACCTCGCCTTCCGGATTGGCGACATTCTCTGAAATCTGCGTCCAGCGCTTCAGATCGGGCGAAGGCACGCCGGTAATGCCAAACGCTTCGAGCACCTGCTGGTCGAGCCCTTCGGCATGATAAGCCAGCGGCACGTCGTAGATCGACTTGACGTCAAGCGCCTGGATGACCGCTTCCTCGCGCACGTTGCAGAACAGCGCGATCTTGCGGCGCTCCGCCTTGGGCATCTCGCGGTCGGCGCGGCACATCAGGATATCGGGCTGGATGCCGATCGAGCGAAGCTCCTTGACCGAGTGCTGCGTCGGCTTGGTCTTCAACTCGCCGGCGGAAGGGATCCACGGCAGCAGCGTCAGGTGGATATAGACGCAGCTATGGCGTGGCAGCTCGTTGCCGAGCTGGCGGATCGCCTCGAAGAACGGCAGCGCCTCGATGTCGCCTACCGTGCCGCCAATCTCGACCAGCACAAAGTCGACGCCTTCATTGCCCTCCAGCACGAACTGCTTGATGGCGTCCGTCACGTGCGGAATGACCTGGACCGTCCCGCCCAGATAATCGCCGCGCCGCTCCTTGGTGATGATCGTCTGGTAGATGCGCCCGGTGGTGATGTTATCGGACTGCTTGGCCGGAACGCCGGTGAAGCGTTCATAGTGCCCCAGATCGAGGTCGGTTTCCGCACCGTCGTCAGTGACGAACACCTCGCCGTGCTGATAGGGACTCATCGTTCCGGGATCGACGTTCAGATAGGGGTCGAGCTTGCGGAGACGGACGGAATACCCACGCGCCTGGAGGAGCGCGCCGAGCGCGGCTGATGCGAGGCCCTTGCCGAGAGAGGAAACCACGCCGCCGGTGATGAAGATGTACCGTTGCATGGGCTTGCAGAATACATACACAGCCTCTGATTCGAAGAGGCAATTTCGCTTGTTCCACCACCAGGCTCAGGTTCGCGCTTGGGTTGCCCCACGAACCTGCCGAACCAACCGGCAAACAGCACCGGCGCCGTGATGAAAAACGAGGCAGGGATTGCCGACGGCACAGAGCTTGCCGCGCTGGCGATCTCATTCCTTAGTGGACCGCATTTTCTGCGACGAACCAGCGTCCACTTCGTCGGAAAATGCTCCAGGGCGCATCTGCTTGGCCATCATGGCTCAATCCGCACCCGGTCAACCGATCAATGATCAGTTGGAGCGCGGCACCTGCGGACCACCGCCCTGCAGCTTATCGAGAATGCCACCGCGACCAGCCGGAGCTTCGGCCGGCTTGCCATCCGCCGGTGCGCTGGTGCCTGCGGCAGGACGTGTCGAATCAAGCAGCGAGGGGGCGCTCGTGCGCTGGTTTGCCATCAAGGTCAGCATGATCGAGGTGGTGAAAAACGCCAGCGCCAACGCCGCCGTGGTCCGGGTCAGCAGGTTGGCTGTTCCCCGCCCGGTGAGAAAAC
>JAXGRZ010000149.1:0-6537 GCA_040765305.1 Hyphomicrobiaceae bacterium
AGACCGCCTGCACCTCCTGCACCTCTGGGCAGAAATGCTTGAGCAGGTTCTCGATACCGTGACGCAAGGTTGCGGTCGAGCTGGGACAGCCGGCGCACGCGCCGCGCATGTGCAAATAAACAATGCCATTGCGGAACCCGGAGAAGGTAATGTCGCCGCCATCCTGAGCAACCGCCGGGCGCACGCGCGTTTCCAGCAGCTCCTTGATAGTTTTTACCGTCTCCTCATCCTCAGGTGCATAGTTGCCGCCGGCACGGTCATTGGCGCCATCCGTTTTCAGGATCGGAGCCCCCGACATGTAGTGTTCCATGATGGCGCCGAGGATCATCGGCTTCAGATGCTGCCACTCGGTCACATCCTTGGTCACCGATATGAAATCGGAGCCCAGGAACACGCCTTTGACACCATCAATGTCAAACAAGCGTGTAGCAAGCGGCGATGCATCCGCTTCAGAACGCGAACGAAAATCAGCCGTACCCGCGTTAAGCACGGACTTGCCAGGAATGAACTTCAGCGTTGCCGGATTGGGTGTCGCTTCGGTCTGGATGAACATTCTTCCTCACCCTCACTGCCAGTTTAGAGCTATTCTAGAGCGCCGCTCAGAAACCCAGACGACAGGCCTGAACTACCGGCGCATACACCAAGTTTAGAATCTTTCCAATGATGTAGGCAATTGGACCAGAAAAGTCGAGTCCTGCAATCAATTTTTAGCAGCGGCGCGCTGATCCGCCGCCAGAATATGGGGGACTGGTGGAGTGAGCACCTGAACCCAGTCGCAACGTCGGGCCACTGATGTCGCCCCAGATTGGGCGCGTGCTAACCCGACAAGCGAAAATCCTGATGGATACGCTATCGATGCCGTCCTTTTCAGGCCAGCGAACGAATCAATTCGAGGGTGAGGTTGCCTGGTACGATCGTGACGGGAACGGGGAAGGTCCCAGCGCGGCTTCCCGCTGCCAGCGAGGCAACCAGTGGCCCGGGCCCTTTGCTGTCCAATGAGGCACCCAGCACCAGCAACGCGATATCTTCGTCCTCTTCGATCAGCTTCAAGACCTCATCAGCGGTCGTGCCCTCTCGGATGACTTCCTCTGTCTCCACGCCCTCAAAACCCGCCAGATTGAGCTTGCGGCGGAACAGGCGGAACAGGGCGCGCGCGGTGTTGCTCTCTTCTTCGAGCTGCACCTGACGTACGCCCATCCAGTGCTGAAAACCTTGAGGTTTGATAACGTAGCACATGACGATAACACCGCCCGAATGCTCGATGCGGCTGGCGGCAAAATAAAGCGCGCTCTCCACTTCCGCACTGTCATCGACAATGAGGAGGAATTTGCGACGGTGACCGGATTCAAAGCTGCGACGTAGTTTCATGCTGCCCATGCTGCCCTATGCGCCCAAATGCGACAATACGATATTCATCCGCTCGCGCGCGTGTTCCCTGCGGCATAAAGTGGCGTTTGACGAGAGTTGCCCCCCAGCCAAAACCATGATCCCTCAGGAACTGATGAAACCGACGATGTCCTTGACTTGCCTCATAACCGGCTCGGCAAGCTTGCGCGCGCGCTCCGATCCATTTGCCAGGATACGGTCGATCTCGGCGGGATCCTGCACCATACGCGCGGATTCGCTGGCGATCGGCGCTAAGCGCGTAACGGCCACTTCTGCCAGTTGTTTCTTAAAAACGGAGAACTGCGCACCACCAACCTCCGCAAGCACGTCAGATGCGGACTTGCCCACGAGCGCCGCATAGATGCCAACGAGATTCTCGGCCTCGGGTCTTCCTTTCAGCCCTTCGGGCTCTGATGGCAGCGGCTCGGGATCGGTCTTGGCCTTCTGTACCTTGCGGGCGATGGTGTCGCGGTCGTCGGTCAAATTGATGCGCGAAAGGTCCGATGGGTCGGACTTCGACATCTTCTTGGTGCCATCTCGCAGGCTCATGACGCGCGTTGCCGGTCCGGTGATGACGGGTTCGGGCTGCGGAAAAAAGCCACCGTCCGAATAACCCTGCTTGATGATCTCGTCGCGAAAATCGTTGTTGAATTTTTGTGCGATGTCACGTGCCAACTCAAGATGCTGCTTCTGGTCGTCGCCAACCGGAACGTGGGTCGCCTTGTAGGCGAGAATATCGGCGGCCATCAGGTTGGGATAGGCATAAAGACCGACCGAAGCATTCTCGCGATCCTTGCCGGCTTTCTCCTTGAACTGGGTCATGCGACTGAGCCAACCCAAACGCGCAACGCAGTTGAAGACCCAGGCCAGTTCGGCGTGGGCCGACACCTGGCTCTGGTTGAAGAGGATGCTCTTTACGGGATCGAGACCAGCAGCAATGTAAGCGGCTGTCACCTGGCGGATTGCACGGCGCAACTCGTCAGGCTCCTGCCAGACGGTGATCGCGTGCAGATCGACGACGCAATAAATGCATTCGTGGGTTTTCTGCAGTTCGATCCATTGCAGCATGGCGCCCAGATAGTTGCCCAGGTGCAGGCTACCGGTCGGCTGCATGCCGGAGAATACACGCTCTTTGATTTTCATGCTTGCTTCCTTAGAGCAGGCCCCTCGTTACGTCGACCCAATCTTGTCGCCGGGGACTGCTCTGGGTTGCTTGTTCTTGAGGCTCACGCACGCCATCCACAGTGGAGCGAGCACGTCCACCCTGGAAAAATCAGGTTTGGGTCCGGCGCGGTTTATCGCGCGCAGCGCGGTTCGGTGCAAGGGTTTCCCCAAGCTAGCTCCAACCACCCCTTACCGATAGTCATTCGCCTAACGTGGACGGCGCGAGAAGCGCTTCAATTGCGTCAGACTGAGAACCCCGGTGGCGATAATCAGTATTGCGAATACCGCCACACCGATGCCCACCACCGCGCTCAGCGCGCCAAATTTGACCATCAGGGACGCTTGGCTGGTCAGGTAAGGGGCCAGCCAGATCAGGGCACCATAGACGGCCGCCCCCATTGCGAGGCTCGCCAGCACAATCAAGGGCACGTTGCGCACGAGGCGGGGGTCGCTGCGAAAATCGCCATGGCGGCGCAGCGTGATGAGCAACATGACTGCATTGATCCAGGCAGCAAGCGTCGTCGCCAGGGCAATTCCGACGTGTGGCATCAAACCCAGATGCCGGAACAGGAAAAACAGCGCGACAGAACCGACGACATTAACGATCATGTTGATGAGCGCAAAGTACATCGGCGTCTTGGTGTCCTCGCGCGCAAAGAAGGCTGGCTGGAACACCTTGATCAAGACAAAGGCGGGAAGGCCGACCGCAAACGCCATCAAGGCATAGGCGGTCTTTGGCGTGTCGCCCGGCAGGAAGGCACCGCGCTCGAACAGAACGCGAATGATCGGCTCGGCGGCGATCAGCAGTGCCACGGCTGCCGGCAGCGTCAGCAGCAGGGCGAATTCCAACGACCGGTTTTGCGAATCCATTGCCGCAACGTGGTCGCCAGCCCGCAATCGCCGGGCCAGATCAGGCAACAGAACGACGCCGATCGCGACACCGACAATACCCAGGGGAAGCTGATAGAGCCGATCGGCATAATAAAGATAGGAGACAGCGCCGGCCTGCATTGAGGCGATGATGGTGCCAACGACGATGTTGATCTGGGTGATGCCGCCGGAGACAAGTCCAGGGATGCCGAGCTCGACCAAGCGCCTCACGCCTTCGGTGTAGCGTGGACGCACAAGGCGGAGATTAAGACCGGCGCGTTTGACCGCGATCCAGAGCATTGCCAGCTGCGCAAAACCCGCAACAAAAACACCCACTGCCAGGATGTAGCCAGCATCTGGCTTGCTCGCAAACCCGAGCACGATGGCCAGGGCGATTGAGGTGATGAGGACAACATTGAGAAGGATAGGTGCCGCCGCCGCCGCCCAATAGCGGTGCATCGAATTAAGGACCCCCGACAGAAGGGCCACCAGCGACATACAGGTCAAATACGGGAAGGCGATCTGCGTCAGGCGTACCGCCAGATCGTATTTCTCGGGATTTGATATAAAACCAGGCGCCAGAACCGCCATCAGCCAGGGCATGGTCACAATGGCGATCGCCGAAACGATGAGGAGTACCAGCAGCAGGCCGGCCAGGGCCTGCTCGGCAAATTCCTTTGCCGAAGCTTCCCCCTCGCCCTCCAGGCGCTTGGCAAAAAGCGGCACGAAGGCGGCGTTGAACGCCCCCTCGCCGAACAGTCTGCGAAACAGATTGGGAAATCGGAAGGCAACGAAAAACGCATCCGCCACAGCACCCGAACCCAGAGCCCGCGCGATCAGGATATCGCGCACGAAGCCGAGGATGCGGCTCACCATGGTCAGGCCGCCGACGGTAACGAAGGCTTTGTAGAGTTTCATAAGCCAACGCAGTTATCCGAGGCGCTGGTGGCTGGCAAGGGTGCTTAACGATGGGACACTGCGATGGTGCCCGCTACCGAACCTACGGCAACTTGCGGGGTGCCGATGAGCAACACTCACGCTTCCCTTGGTTTCGTGGTTCAGGCCGCCGCGACGACGGCACCGAGCCATGACCAGCATGTCCTGGTCCGCCAGCGAACGGGCAAGCGCCAGGCGGCAACCGCAGCTCCGCTGGCAGCGCCTGCCATAGCGGTCGCGATGCCGGCTTGTACGACACCGGCGCACGCACAACTCAGGCGCTCGCACCTTGCGTCGATTCGGCATCCAAAATCTGCGTCAGGACCGATTCGATCGACTTCTGGCGCGCCTCACTTACGATCTTCTTGGACGTGAGGTCGGTGACATAAAAGACATCGACAGCCTTCTCGCCGAACGTGGTGATGTGCGCCGACGAGATATCGAGATTGAGATCCGACAGTGCGCTGGTCAGATCGTAGAGCAGGCCGGGGCGATCGCGGCCCGCCACCTCGATCACCGTGAACTGGTCGGACAACGTATTGTCGACAATCACTTCGGGGGCAACCGAGAACGCTTCGACACGGCGCTCGACCGCCCGGCGCTTCTCCAGCAGGGCCTTCAGGCGGGCTTCGCCACGCAGCAACTTTTCAATGGTCTGGCCGATACGGTGGGCGCGGCGATCCTCATCCTCGTCGTTGGGCAGCTCACGCTGAAGCAGGAAGGTGTCGAGCGCGAAGCCGTCACGCGTGGTCGTGATATGTGCCCCCATGATGTTGGCACCGGACGCGGCGCACGCACCGGCAAATAGCGAGAGTAGGCGTGGATGGTTGGGCGCAAATATGGTCAGTTCCGTGATCGCGGTGAAGGCATCCGTCGTGTGGTTCGTCGCAAGCTTGACACCCGCCTTCACGGCCCTGGCCACGAGGTGCGCATGCTCGATGTGCTGACGCGTCTCAAAGCGCATCCAGTAGTCGGGGTAGAACCGCGCGATGTGCTCATCAATAAAAGCGGCGTCAAGATCGGGCAGACCGGCGCGCATCGCCGCCTGTGCCTCAGCGACTTTCTCCGCACGTCCCGCCTTTCCATAGCCACCCGTCAACACCGCTTCGGTCTCATAGTACAAGGTTCGAAGAAGCTGACCCTTCCAGCCATTCCAGGTGCCGGGCCCGACGGCGCGAATATCGGCGACGGTGAGCAGCAAAAGCAGCTTGAGACGCTCAAGGCTCTGCACGATGGCGGCGAAATCGCGGATCGTCTTGGGATCGGTGATGTCCCGGCTCTGGGCAATGTTGCTCATCGTTAGATGCTGCTCGATCAGCCAGACCACGGTATCGGTCTCGGCCGGCGTCAGCCCCAGTCGCGGACACAGATCGCGCGCAATGCGCCCGCCAACGATCGAATGATCCTCATTGCGACCCTTGCCGATGTCGTGGAGAAACGCTGCAACGAAGAGCACGCGGCGGTTCTTCAGCGACTTTATGATACCGGTCGACAGGGGAAGTTCGCGCGGATGATGACGCTCTATCTCGGTCAACCGGCCGACCGTGCGGAGCAGATGCTCGTCCACGGTATAGTGATGATACATGTTGAACTGCGTCATCCCAACCACGCGACGAAAGGCCGGAATGAACCGCTCCAGAACGCCAGCCTCGCTCATCCGGCGCAACGTGGCTTCAGGATTGACCCGCCCCGTCAACAGCTCGATGAAGATCCGGTTCGCCTCCCGGTCAACCTGCAGCGAATGGTTGACACTGGGCAAGGCGTGGCGGATCAGGCGCAAGGCGTCTGGATGCAGATAGGTATCGGCATGCTCGGCCTGGGCAAAAAACCGAATGATGTTGATGGGATCGCGCTTGAACACGTCCTTGTCACGAACGTTGATGCGATCGTTTTCGATGCGAAAATCAGTCTTCTGGCGCACTTCGCGGCGCGTGCGCCAGGACAGTGGATTGAGCAGGCGGTTCAAACCCGGTGCTGTCTTGAGCTGCTGTATCTCCAGCGCATTGCACAAAATCGTGGTGAGATCACCGACATCCTTTGCGACAAGGAAATAGTGCTTCATGAAGCGCTCGACCGTGCGCAGGCCACCATGGCGCTTGTAGCCCAGCCGTTCGGCCATGGCCTCTTGTACGTCGAATGACAAGAGTTCGACGGGCCGCCCGGTGAGGAAGTGCAAGTAGC
>JAXGRZ010000015.1:0-22026 GCA_040765305.1 Hyphomicrobiaceae bacterium
CACCCGATCTGCCCGTTGCAAGCCCGCACCCTCTGGGTGATCCATGAAACGCGCCCCTCGCAGCCTTCAACACCATGTTTTATATAGGAAATATAATGGTCAGGACAGCGAAATCAGCGCCTTACTTGGGAAATGTGGGATAAACGTAGACGATGTTGTCTGATGTGATGTAGGTGTGCTCCGCTTCCGCGGCGATGTTCGCGGCCACCGTGGCGGGGCTCTCCCCATCACCGATAATCATCGCATCATCTTTTCCGATGCGAACCGCACCGCGGTCGGTCAGTTTGTAGATGAGAGGTCCACCTTCGAGACTAAGAATGTTCCCCGTCAGCGCTGTGGCGAAATTGATCGCGTTGCCATCATACATGGTCAATCCACCGGTCTGTTCGACCTGCATGCGATTCTGACCCAGAGTGTTGAAGACAATCGGGGTCCCGCCTGCCGATGGCGCGGAATTTGATGTGTCCGTTGTTGCAGAAAGAATGAGCGGCTTGGCGTTGGTTGTTGTTGAGTAACTACCGACCTTCTGTCCGAACGAACCCGTCTCGATCTGAAGATACTGACTGCTATCGACACCTCTTTCAAACCGGGCATTCACATCGCTTGTGGCCGTAATATGCAACGGCGCATCGGGTGTCGTATCCGTTCCTATGGATACTCTCTGATTGAAGTATCCGCCCGCCGCAGCGATAACGGCATTTGCATTCTCCCAGTCATCTCGGTTCCTGTTTGTGTCGGCCCAAAGCGACATGACGCCAGTACCAAACCCGAGGACGGAATTATTGTCGCCGTAGTGCAAGTACTCGTTGTTCGCGTCTGTGACACCGTCATGCGTGAAGTAGATATCAAGCCCGCGCACAAGAGCATCACCATAGATGTCGAGCTTTTCGCGGACGTCCGCCGTACCGATCCCCACGTTGCCATTGAGATCAATCCGCATGCGCTCGATCGGAGCGCTTGAAGGCGTGAAGAAGACATGCCTGTCAGCGCGATGGTTTTGCTGACCCGCAGAGATGCCGATACCGAATTGCCTACCGTTGCCGGCGTCCTCCCACAAGCGGATCATGTTCATATTCGTGGGATCGGGATCCACGAGATTACCAAATTGCAGACGTGCATTGGGTGCCGTCATGCCTATGCCGACGTTACCATCAGCTTTGATCGTCAATTTCTCCGTCCTAGCCGCGCCGGTCGTCTCGGAGGTGACAAAGGAGATCCGTTGTGGAGCGATACCGACAGAAGCGTCCGCATCGGCTTTGAAGAATATGCCCGCCGTCGGCTGATTTGTTGCTCCGTCATAGGCGGCGGACAACAGCGTAAGAATATCGTCGTTGTTTAGAACCGCCTCAGGCGACGCAAGCGTTCCACGCGCGCGAACGCCCTTGAGTACAGGGCGTTGGCTAGCAGAGGCGCTCGTGACCACGCCGGAAAGACCCGCCGCAACATTCTCGTAGGAGAACACCAGCATGTCGGACGTTATCAGGGAGGCGTCCGGCATATTGCCGTCGCCAAGATGAAGAGGCGCAACCGGTTCTGCCGTCCCGATGCCAACATTGCCGCCGTTGTAGTAGATTGCCCCACCTGTACCATCCGACCACTGGGTGGACCCTGTGCTGCCTTGCGCAACGATCGATACCCAGTTGGTCTCGTCGCACATGATCAGCTGATTGTTGGCGCTGTCATAGGCAAGCATGCCTGCGTTGAATAAAGACACACCTGATCGCGGGCCGCGATAGGCACCGGTTGAGTCCGGCACAAGCGCATCAATGACGTTGTTCGCGCCCACCCCTGCGGGAGGGGGGCCGCAACTGGCATGCACAGGTGCGATGCCCATACAAGAAAGAACGGCGATCAGCGCCAGTCGTGCGACGACCGCGCGCATTATGACAACCCCAGTTCGCGGGGGGGGGCAATATTCTGGAAACTCAACCTGCGCGAGTCTGCGCGGGAGTGGCAACGATAGGATAATTGCCGGGCATAAGGGGCCGGATTGTCATCCGGTCTCGTATCGATATCGCGTGCAGTGTTCCCCTCGGGCAATTCCCCTCCTATTTCGCCCGATCATTTTATACATCGGTCGTCGCGCAATTCAATTCATCATTATACGTCATTTTTCGTAAGAATGGAAAATTTGAATTGCGGAGCCGATTGCACGCTGCGCCGGAGAGGTTCCCACTGCCCGTTGCGCCACCACACGGGCCGGTCGTCGATGAGCGGCAGACCGCCTGTCGCGCCATCCCGCCACCAGAAGTGAATGCCGGCCTGCAGCCGGCGCTCCTCCTGCTCGATCCTGTAGAGCCATATGTTGAAGCGGCGGATGGCCGCGCAATTTGTACCGTCCGGCATCTCGTAGAGCAGCTCTTCGAGCATGCCGTATTTCAGCAGGACATCGTCCCTGTCATCCGAAGGCCGCGCCATGAATCGCTCGGCCGCTGCCAGCATGTCGGCGTAGGCCTGTTTGTAAGCGGCGATCTCCGCGTCCGTAGCCGGTGCCGGTCTGTTACGCCGTACCCAGAGCAGCGGCTGCTGCATCTCCCAACGGTGGTCCATAGCAGCCGACAATTCCGCGCCGAGGACTTCGAGAGACGGCATTGTGGGCGTCCCGCGCGACAGTGCTGCCGCCAAAGCTTTGGACGTGCTAACGCCCATCACCGCAAGGCCGGACGTCAGGGCCAGCAACATACCTCGCCGGTCAATCATGGCGCCATTCCCCTCCAGGCATCAAGGCTTCCAACCGCTTCCTTTCCTTCCAGTAGGAACTCGTCCAGATGCACTCGCTCTCTGGCTCTGCCTTGAGCTTGAGGACCTGACGCTGAAACGCCATATCGGCGGGACTCGCTGACCGGATCGGCAGGATGCGCTCGATGAGCGCATCAGCCTTGGAGATGGCGTCAAAGAGCGCGTCGACGTTCTTCGTCATCTGGAACCCGTTTTCCTGCCAGGCTTTACTCCACCTCCGCAGTCCGCGCGCCCTCGCCATCAGCTTTCCGCATTCCTCACCGTGAACCTGACGGCGTTTGACTTGAACTGCCAGTTGGGTCGCGAGGTCGCGTAGTTCGGGACTTAGGGTTTGCGAGGCTTCGGCCGGCATCGCATGGGCAAGCGGTGTCACGGACATGCACGCGGCTGCCGCGCACGCCCCTACAAATTTTCGCCGGTCCAGATTTGTGTGTCGCTCATTCATGAGTGCCCCCCTTCGACGGCTGCAGCGAACGGGTTGTTTCACGCCAATGCCGTGATGCGCACCGCAGGTCGTAGCGCCCTTGATGCTCTGTTAACTGCGTCAGTTCGCGCGGATTTCGAAGGCTAGCGGACAAACGCGGCCGTATCGGTCCGGGATCTTGGCAACACTACGATTCCACTCCCTGGTCCGTGTGTTTCCCGGGTCCTTATGCGCCGAAGCTGACCGGTGTCGGCCATGAATGATTGGGGCCTAGCCGGACCCGTCAGCCGTATCAACGCGGCTCGCTTCCGCACTTCGCTCACGCTCGTTTGTGCAGCTCCGCCCCTTGTGCAAGGCGCGCATGCGCGCGGCGTTTGATCCGTCCGCCTATGGGTCCGGCTTCCTAGGTCCCCATCAAGGCCGGACAACGGTGTTCGGCCGGAAACGAGAAAAACACGAGGAGTGAAATCATGAGTACCGAACCCAAACCCAATACGAACCGGCCGACGCACGCCATCTACCAGGTGACCGGCGATGACGACAAAGCACGATGGAACCGCGTCGGCTCCGCCTGGATGCACAAAGACATGCAGGGCGCGAACCTGAAGTTCGACAGCATGCCGATGCACGGGCGCATCGTGGTTCGCGCGATCAAGGACATCGAGAGCGACACCGATGCTCAAGGGGGTGCGTAATGACCCCCGCAAGCCTTCTCTACCGGCCGCTTGCCGCCGATGCCTTCGAGGCCCTGGTCGAAAACGCGATCATTCACACACAAGACCTCTACGATCTCGACGGCGAGACATTCCTTAAAGTCCGTGGCGGCACGGTCGAGACCTTCGACGACATGTACGCGATCGGAGGCCTGTCATGACCGCGACCTTCGCCATCCCGCCGGTATGGGCCGCCAGAGGCGGCCCAACCATCCAGACGAGGCCCGTGCCGCGCCGGATACCCGACGAGTTCTACCCGACACCGCCGGAAGCCACGCGCGCGCTTCTCTCGGTCGAGGCCTTCGATGGGCCGATCTGGGAGCCCGCCTGTGGTGACGGGCGTATCGCAAAGCTCCTTGAGCGCCACGGCTACGCCGTGGTGCCCACGGACCTCAACGCCTACGGCTTCGGCGAAGCGGGTGTGGACTTCCTTCAAACCACCGCCCCGCGTGGCCGCCACATCGTAACGAACCCGCCCTATGGTTGGGGACTTGCCGACCGCTTCGTTGCCAAGGCGCTTGGCTTCTCGCGCAAGACAGGCGGCAAGGTCGCCATGCTGCTCAACATGGGATCGCTCTGCCACCGCAGGCGCACCGCGTGGTGGCGCAATCACCCGCCGGCACGGCTCTACGCGGTGGACGATATCGTCTGCTGGCCCGAAGACCGATATGGCCCTCCCCCGCGTCACTTCACGAAGCATCGCTACGTCTGGGCAGTCTGGACGCCGGAGCATTCGGGACCACCGCAATTCTGGTGGCTTTCGGGCGCGGCGTTCCGAGAATACTCAACCGCATTTCAGTTCAACATTGCCAACAAAAGGAAATACTCATGAGCAATTTCGCCAAGACCCACTTCACGATCGATACTGATGCGTTCCATCAGCGCTTCCGGCCGATCCCTAACCATCTGGATGACAACGCGTCGGAGGATTTCGGGGACGGAGGCTGTCTGTTCGAGACCTATGGCGCGGAGCTCGACTACGTTCGCTCCCACCCTTCATCGCGCATCTGGACGATCATCGATGGCGAAGACGATACCGTGATTGTCAGCGGCTACCATCTCTGCAATCGCATCGGATACATCTTGACCGAGAAGCCGGTACCGGAGGTTGAAAGCTATACTGTGCGCGACGAGTTCGGGTGACGGCACGATGAAGCGAAGGTCTGCCACCGCGCTCATCACAAAGCGCCGTAGGTGGCAGACCCACTTGCGACGTCAGTCGATCACGAATTCAGCCGTGGCGGCTCCATTGCGGTAGCCGCGCATAGCGCGGCCCGCCATGGCAAGCGCCGCCTCGGGCGAGAGATCAATGGCGTCGCGCGCGGTCGCCTCGCGCAGCTCCCGCAATGCCTTGGTCAGTTGCACTGCAAGCTTGCGCGCTGCCGCCTCCGACATCTTCCAGCCTATCATGATGGCATCGCCCTCGCTCGTGTGGATATCGACAGCAAAGCCATGCTCCCTCGTCTTGCGCAGCTCGATCGAGCGGAAAATGTCTTGTGTCCATCCAAGCTCGCCGGCCCGCCGGTCGAACGGGATGCCGCGAGGCACATACACGCTTCCGTCACGTCTGAAAAATATTGCGCGCCGTGGCAGGCAGGTATCGACGGCATCCCTGCAAACAAACACGAAGCCCGCGACACAAACAGCAGTGAGCCAGAGTGGCTGAAGTCCGTATCGCCCGCCGTGTACTAGCGCGATCGAGTAGAAGAAGATGCCAACGCATACCATGCCGAGGATGGCCGTCTCGTACATTCCGTACCGGCTTTGCTCGCGCCATTCGGCGCCTGCGTTGATCAGGCGTCCTGCTCGATCGTGCTCGCGGATGGCTCTTACAAGCGGCGGGCTATGCGTCATGGCTCAACCTCTCCAGATAGATGGGCGGACGGCCCGGCATCAGAATCAGCTGCCGTCCTGTCTCGCGGGAAAAAAGCGTCGTGATCTCGTTGGGGTCGAGCAGACGGGTCGAGCGGATATGCTCGCGCACCCCGTCATCGCCGTGGGCCATGGCAGAGCCCGAGATGCGCACATCCTGCCGCTCGATCACCTGGCAGTGCCCGAGCATCTTCGAGAGATGCTCGGTGGTGGTAAGATCCGCATTGCCGAAGGCCTGCACGATGCCGGCGTTGCCGAGAAACGTCTCCCACGCCTTCGCATAGTTGGTCTTGAGCTGCGTGAGGTCCTGCAGGACGGGCCACAGCTTGACGCCGAATCCGGCCATCAATCCTGCCGCCGTGGCAATTGCCCGTAGATGACCGAGCGAGGAGAACTCCTCCAGCACGAACCAGACCGGCAGCTTCCCTCGCGGGACCGGGTGCCTCTCGATAGCGACGAGCGCCTGCTGGATGACGAGGCGCAGCCACCGGTAATGCGTGCCCATGCGCATGCCGGGGAGAACGAGATAGATCGTGGTCCGGCCCGCACTCAAGTCGGAGAGCTGGAAGTCCGACCGGTCCATGATGCCGACCAGGTCATCGAGCGGCGCGGTCTGCTCCTGCGCGGTCGAGAGGATGCCCTGCAATTCGCGCCCGCCGGATTCCTTCTTGCCGAGAAACGAGGCGCCGATATTGGCAACGATGCCGTCAAAGGCCGATGAGTCGGTCATCGCAGTGAACAGCTTGTCCAGCTCGGCCGGCGTTGCGTTGAGCAACCGCCGGACCTCGCGCATGGTGGGCGTACTCATACTCGCCGTCAGATGGAGAGTGATCCCCCGAACGAGGTTCTTGGCGGAATCCGTCCAGTGCGGATCGCGCTGATTGCTGATGATCAGAGCGTCGGCGATCTGGGCGGCATCGGCCGCCACATGATCGCTCCGCCCCTGCCCGAGCTCCGCGAACGGGTTGTGGCACGACGAGCGCGGGACGACCTCTCCGAAGGGGTCCAGGACAAACACACGCTGTCCCAGCCTGGTGCGATGTGCGGCCGTCGCCCGTGCAAGCTCGCCCTTGGGATCGAGCACGACACAGGAACCAGGGTAGCGCTTGAGGTTTGGAATGAGCACCGTCGAAGACTTGCCGGCGCGCGAGCCTGCAACAGTGATCATATGCCGGTCATCGGCGCGGCCGATCATGCGGCCCTGCCATCGACCGAGCAGGATTTCTCCCGCCTTCCAATCCCATGAAGGCCCGAGCTGCCACGGATGCCCCCACCCCGCCGAGGGGGCCTTCTCGTGCCGGCCGGCTATGCCGGAGCCGCGTGGTGGAAAGTAATCCGAATACATCGCCATCAAACCGGAATGGAAGAGATGCATTCGTTATGAATAAAGTCGATTGATCCGTAAACGTGATGGCAGGCGATCGCAAAGCTGGCAGTGTTACGCCATCTTCTGGAATGTTCGGGTAAAAAAAAATGCAATCAAAAATGTCATGCGAGGCGAGAGAGAGCGACCGCGCATTATGAAATGCGACGCGCCGCACGATATTGCGGAAAATAAAAAACTTGGGAATAAAACAAGCGCCACAGATTAAATGGGCAGCGACAGAACGATAACCTAGAAGCTAGGGGTAGCGAGATGTGTTTTTGTAAACGTTTGCAAACGTAAACATTTGCAAACAACAAAAACCACTCGCCGGTGAGCCGCTGCCGCTCTTCCCCTGGACCCCTTCCGGTCGGGATGCCGCGCGCATGCGCACAGGCATCCCGAAGCAAGCACGACGGAGGCTTGAGAATGCGAAACCGCGCGCCACGCCGCACCGAGACCATCGCCTTCCGCGTGACGCCGGAGGATCGCGCCCGCTTCGAAGAGGCCGCTTCCGAAGCAGGCCTCTCGTTGAGCACGTTCCTGACCAGCCTGACCGACCGGCGACTAGACCGGCTTCGCACGCATCTCGACGAGATACGGGCGACCCAGGCCTATCAGGAGCCGGCCGGCCGCCAGCCTGTCCCGCCCGAGTTGTTGGCGGAGCTACGGCGCATCGGCAACAACATCAACCAGATCGCCCACGCCGTGAATTCCGGGTTGCCGGTCGATACGCGGCGGCTCGTCCAGCACATGAAAGCCCTTCTCGATCTCATCCACGAGCACAACCTCTCACCACGCCCGCCAGACAAACAAACTCAGAGGCAGACCGCCAATGATCCCGCGCCTGCACAAACGCGGAACGAGTTTCAAAGGAGCGTGCACCTATATCCTCCGGGATCCCCAGGCGCATACATCCGACCGCGTATTGTGGACCCGAAGCGTCAATCTTGAAGCATCACCCGATGATGCATGGCGTGCCATGCATGCGACCTGGCTGCGGCGTGCGGCGCTCAAGAAGGCCGCAGGACTGGCGGCAACCGGGCGCGACAACAAGAACCCCGTGCTGCACATGACTCTCTCCTGGCACGCCGATGACGCCCCGGCACCGGATCATATGAAGGAGACGGCATTCTCGGCCTTGAAGGCCGTTGGCCTCGAAGACCACCAGGCTCTAATCGCCGCCCATAGCGACAAGCAGCATCTGCATGTGCACCTGGTGATCAATACCGTCCATCCGGTAACCGGCAGGACGGCACCGTTGAAATACACCAAAGAGCGCCTCTCAAGATGGGCTGAAGCCTACGAGAAAGAACACGACATCCGCGTCGAGCAGCGCATCGAGAACAACCGCAAGCGCGACGAGATCAGGGTTGCGCGTGAGAAAGAGAAAGAACCACAGCAAAGCATCGGGCACGAGAAGAAAGCCAGGGCTCCCTTCGAGCCGGTGAAGCATCAGCCGATACATCGCAAAGCGTGGATCGAGAAGCGGGACATCATCGACCGCATGAAGCGGCTTCGTGCCGAACTCGACCGCCGGCACTTGACTGAACGGGGCGTCACATGGGCGCGTCAACGGCAGGAGTTCGCGCAGTTGGTAGAAACCACGAGACAGGCGACCGACAACGCCCGCAGTCATGTGAACGACCAATATCGCCGCCGGTGGCGGCAACTCTATGCGGCGCAGCGCAAGGAAGCGCGCCACGTCGCGCGTCACGACACCCACATCTTCGAACGCGCGGTCTATGTCTTCGTCAACAGCGAACGCCTCGGCAATGGCAGGCCGCTCCCGATGAAGCGCAAGGTGCAACTGATCCTCTCCCAAAGAAGGCTCGATGATGCGGTCGGCCGGATGCATCGGCGAGAGCGCAATGCATTGAGCCAGGTGCAACTCGCTGACACTCACGAATTTGTCGAGCGCGCCCGGCGTGCCCATGAGCCCCGCTTTGACGCGATCAAGGCCCGCCACGCAGCCGAACGCGCTGCCGAGCGAACGCAGCAACAAGAACGGACGCGGGACTCCGCCGATTTCCTGCGCGCAAAGAACCAACTGAAATTGGAACGGTTTTACGGCGAACCGGTGCGAATGGCGGCCGACGCGCCACCTATGGAAACAGATGCCGGCTATGTCGCGCGCATTCGCGCCGAGATGGAGGCTTCCTACGAGCGGCGGCGCCAGTCCGATATGCCGAAGCAGGACCCCTTGCCGCCAATCGCATCGCCGTCGCCGGACATCGCGCAGGATGCGACGCCGTCGTCATCCGCTGCGCCATTCAACGAGAAGGCAGCACCGACGACAGGAAGTCGGGCCGCCGACATCCGCCGCGACATGGAAGCGTGGCGAAAGAAGAACAAGGGTCGCGATTTCGGGCGCGAGATGTAGCCGGGCGAAAGCTCCGACAAAACCCGCTTGTCACCAAGCAGCACCTACCCTCAGCAGGTATTCGCGGGCGTCAGATCACGCACCAAGGTGCTCCAGTCAGGCAATCGAGACAGGTCGTGCCCGCGTCTGTGCTCGACAATGTCGGCAACTCGGCCCGCGATCACCACCAGGTTGCCCGGCAGAAATCTGGCGCTCAAGCCTGCGGTAACCGGAATCCCGTCACGCCACATCGCACGCCGCCGCATCAAAGCGTGGGTAGCGCTGCTACCCATGTGCTACCCCGGCAGGTTTCCGGAGTGTCGACATTCGACTTAAGTCATTGAAAAGTTTGGTTGCGGGGGTAGGATTTGAACCTACGACCTTCAGGTTATGAGCCTGACGAGCTACCGGGCTGCTCCACCCCGCGTCACCAACACCGCCGGTCCGGTTGTTGCCATTCACGGTGGCGTTCCGGCGGGTTTGTCGGAGAGGCTGCGATGGCGCAGTCCTCCTCGAAGGCAACGGCCGCCCTTGCAGGCGGCCGCGACGAGGGGCTTATAGCACAGTTCGCCCGCCTGTGAAGTGGGCGCTGCAGGCTTTTTCGCAAAACTGCCCTTGGCGGGCGCTTGACGCGCTAACTCCGGGAAGTTTTAGCGGTTTTTGACTGTCCATGCTGTGGATGGGAATGCTGCGTACAGACCAAGTGCACCAATTGGGCTTACCGCCCCCTGGAATTGATTGGGCTGGCAAGCGCGGCTCAATTGGTACGGCGCTCTATTCGGCCGCGATCTTCGGTGGGTTGGAGGCCTGATCGGAGGTCGTTTCTGTTTTTGATCGCAGCAGGAAATAGATGTTGCGGGCGTAGATGAACACACCGAACTGCCCGATGATGATCACCGGATCGGCGCGGTAGAACCCATAGGCCAGCACCAGAAGTCCACCGACGAAGCTGAAATACCAAAATGTCGCCGGTACGATTGAGCGGCGCGCGCGTTCCGTGGCGATCCACTGCACGAACCAGCGGCCGGTGAACATCAATTGGCCGAACATGCCTATGCCGAGCCAGATGCGGTCGAGCGAGGACATGGTGCCCCACCACTGACCGAATTTGGCGCCGATTACCGCCAGCTGGTTTGCAATGAAATCCATGTGATTTGATCACTCTGAAGTGTTCGGGGCCTGGGATCTAGAGCATTTTCCAACGAAGTGGACGCCGGTTCGCCCTAAGAAAATGCGACCCAACAAGGAGCATGTCTAGCTGAAGTGTGTGCGGTAGAGCCGTGAAAAACTTGGCTCAAAACCAAAAGCTGGAACGCCGATCCGATTCCATCGGATCGGAAAGCGATCTAGCAGATCAATAAGGCGCTGTCTGTGGCGGCCAGAGCCTGCCGCCGGCCCAGCTGTGCACAAGCGCGCAGCCCGCCACGTCGCGTGTCCGTGCCGGTGCGCCGTTGGTGTGGCCATTGACCTTCAAAAACAGCCAGAATCCCAGGCTTATCGAAGCGCTTGCCAACACCATGGCCGCCGGACCCTATGCATCCACGCCGCCCTCGCCGCGCACTTTTGTCCGGCTCGAAAGATCGGCGATAGGGTGGCCTTCGGGAAATCCCTCAATGATCCGGGGCACGTTCGTGCGCTTGCGGATCCAGCTCACCCCGACGAGATCGTAAAGCCCAACGAGCGCGCGATTGAGATTGTTGTACTTGGAAACACCCGCTTGGCGTGGCCGATCGTTGACGGGCACGTAGGCGACTTCGTGGCCGTAAGTCTGGAACAGTGCGGGAAGATAGCGGTGCATCGAGGTGAAGAATGGCAGCCGCAGGAATACCTCGCGCCAGTAGACCTTGATGCCGCATCCGGTATCGGGGCATTCGTCCTTGAGCACGGCATCGCGGATCCAGTTGGCGGCCTTCGAGGCCCACCGCTTCGAGCCGGTGTCCTTGCGCGATGTGCGCCAGCCATTGACCAGTGCGGGACCTGGCGTGCCCGGTGCCGCAAGGCGGGCCACCAGCTTGGGGATGTCGTGGGGATCGTTCTGTCCGTCGCCGTCCATGGTTGCGATCACCGGGTTGGTCGCCGCCAGAATGCCGGAGCGAAGCGCGCTGCTTTGGCCGCTGCGGCGGTCGTGGCGCAGGTATCGAAGCCCGGCATGCGCCCCCGCACGGATCAGGGACTTGACCTCCTCGCCGGTCGAATCGGTGCTGGCGTCGTCGACCACGATCACTTCGCCCAGCATGTCGCCTGGAACGTGATCATAGGTTTCCGCAACGAGACGGCCGATGTTCCCAGCCTCGTTGAGAGCCGGAATGACGACGGTAATGCGCATGTCGGACCTTTTGTGGTGCTCGGGTGTGGTGCTCGGGCGGCTTTCTGGATTGGGCCGGAAAAACGAGAGCAGACGAGAACAGGGGGCTGCGAGGCGGGGCTGCAAGCCCGCGGTGGCCGGCAAGCCTGCCCCAAGCCTGCCCCTTGGCGGCAGACTACCAGTCTTCCCGATCACGTCTCAACCTAGTAAATGAGCCCCCCATGGACAGGGATCACACAGGCCCTGCGAAATTTCGCGGGATCGGGAGGCGCGGTAATCATGAGATCTGGGGATGAGCGCGCGAATGCCTCTCGCGAGAGGCGCTGGGTGGTGGTCTTTCTGCTTGGCCTTGCCGCCCTTCTCGGGCTGCGCGTGGTGGCCTTGAGGCTCAATGGTACCGACCTGTTTTTCGATGAGGCGCAATACTGGTCCTGGAGCCTGACGCCGGATTTTGGCTACTACTCCAAACCCCCACTGATCGCCTGGATGATCCACGGTGCGACCGAGGTCTGCGGGCACGGCGAATTTTGTGTCCGCTTGCCCTCGCCGATTGTGCACACGCTGACCTCCCTCGTGATCTTCCTTATCGCGCGCCGCTTGTATGGCACGTTGAGCGGCGTTATCGCCGGTCTCGCGTTTGCCACGCTGCCGGGCGTGTCGCTGTCGGCGGGAATTATTTCGACGGATGTGCCGCTGCTGTTTTTCTGGGCGCTGGCGCTCTATGCGTTCATCCTCATGCGCGATGGCAAGAGCTGGTGGCCGGCGCTGCTGCTGGGTCTGGCATTTGGCGGCGGGCTTAACGCCAAATACGCGATGGTCTGGTTCGTGCTGTGCCTTGCCGTCTATCTCGTTGCCACGCCGCGTGAGCGCTGGCTCCTGAAGGATGTGCGATTGTGGGTCGCAGGGCTGATCGGTGTCGCGCTCATCATGCCCAACGTCGTGTGGAACGGCGCCCACAAGTTTGCCACGCTCTCGCATACGGCCGACAACGCCAATTGGCAGGGATCGCTGCTGCACCCAGGCAAGGCGCTGGAATTCTTCGGCGCGCAGTTCGGTGTCTTCGGTCCGATCCTGTTTGCCGGTCTTTTGCTGATTGTCTGGCGGGCGTGGCGCGAGGGTGTGCCCTCCGAGGACAGGCTGTTGCTTTCCTTTGCGCTTCCCGTGCTTGTCGTCATCACGGTGCAAGCCTTCATTTCGCGCGCGCATGCGAACTGGGCCGCGGTGTCCTATGTGGCGGCAACGGTGCTGGTGGTCGCGACCATGATCCGCGATGTCGATTGGAAATGGTTGCGCGGCGCGATGGCGTTGCATGTTGTGGCGCTGCTGGCGCTCGTCGTGGCAACGATCTATGCGGGCCGCTTTGCGCTACCTGGTGGCATCGATCCGTTCGCGCGCACGCTGGGCTGGAAGGAATTGGCGCTTGCGACTCACCAGCAAATCGATGAAGCGCGTGCTGCGGGCCATCCGTTCACTGTGGTGTTGACCGATGATCGCGCCGTTACCGCCGAGCTTCTTTATTATATGCGTGATGAGTCGACCCCCGTTGTTGCCTGGCGGGAGGGTCCGCGCCCGCGCGATCACTATGAATTGACGCGGCCCTTCGAGCCCGGCACGAAAGGACCGATACTGCTGGTCAGCCTGGGCGGGCAGAACACGTCGCTTTCGGCAAAATTTGAGCGGTCCGAAATGATCAATGAGCGTAAGCTGCCGGCAGGGGCGGGCAAGCCCCGCACCGTCACATTCACGGCGCTGGAGGGATTGAAGAAAAAATGACAGCGGCCGACAAGAAGCCGAACGAGACAAACACCAGCGGAATTCCCGACGAGATACAACTCTCAGAGGCGTTCGTCCTTCTCGACAACAGTTCGGCGGACGGCGGTGCCTCGCTGTTCTTTCGCGATCCCCTGGAGATCATCTGCGCCAGCGAACCCGATGAGGTGCCCGGCGCCCTGCAACAGATCGAAGCTGCACTGGCGGCAGGGCATTATGTTGCCGGCTACTTCGCCTACGAAACGGGATACGTGCTCGAGCCAAAGCTTGCGCATCTGATGCCGAAGGATCGCAAAGTCCCGCTGATCTGGTTTGGTGTTTATGCCGCGCCCGACGAGATGACCTTGCGGCAGGTCGCCGATTGGCTGGCCGGCCATACGCTGAGCCATACCTACCAGTTCACCGACGTTACGCTGGCATGGCCGCGCGATGCGTACGTCTCGCGCTTTGCGCGTGTGCAGGAGATGATCGGCTCGGGCGATATCTATCAGCTCAACCTTACATTCAAGGCGCGCTTTGCCCTGACCGGCTCGCCGCTGGCGTTCTATCGCGACATGCGCCAGCGTCAGCGGGTCGCCTATGGTGGCATCGTCGATACCGGGGCAGCCACGATCCTGTCGGCCTCGCCTGAACTTTTCATCGAGCAGCACGGACGCGTCATCGAGACACGGCCGATGAAAGGGACAGCATCACGCGCCGGCCGTGAGGATGCCGATGCCGAGCAGCGCCGTATTCTTTCGACCGACGTCAAGCAGCGCGCCGAGAACTTGATGATCGTTGATCTGATGCGCAACGACCTTGGGCGCATTGCCGAGATCGGGTCCGTCTCCGTAACCGATCTGTTCACCGTGGAGACGTTCCGCACACTTCACCAGATGACCTCCGGGGTGCGCGCAACCTTGAAGGACGGCGTTGGCCTGCGCGATCTTCTCGATGCGATCTTCCCGCCAGGCTCGGTGATCGGGGCGCCGAAGATTCGTGCGATGGAACTCATCAGTGAAATCGAAACCGAACCGCGGGGCGTTTATTGTGGTGCCATCGGCTATATCGCGCCGCAGGGCCAATCGGTGTTCAACGTTGCCATCAGGACGCCGGTCGTGTTTCGTGATGGCACCGGCGAGATGGGGATCGGCTCGGGCGTCGTCTACGATTCGGAAGGCGGCAAGGAGTATGACGAGTGCCTTCTGAAGCTGAAATTCCTGACCGATCCGCCCAAGAGTTTCGAGCTGATCGAAACGCTGCTTTACGATGGTGCCAAGGGCTATGTGCTTCGCGATCGCCATATCGCGCGGCTGGCGGCATCGGCACGTTTCTTCCACTTCCCTTATGATGGTGCGGGCGTGGCTGGTGCGCTTGATGGTGCTGTCCGCGACAAGCAGAGCGAGCGATTGCGCGTGCGTCTGCTGCTCGCCGAGGATGGTCGCGTGACGGTGACATCAACGCCGTTGCCGCCGCAGCCGAAAGACTGGGTCATGCGTTACGTGATTTCCCAAACGCGCCTGTCCTCTGCTGATCCATTTCTTTACCACAAGACGACGCGGCGCGAACTTTACGACAAGGAGTGGCAGGAGGCTCACGACACGCTTGGTGCGGATGAAGTGATCTATCTCAATGATAAAGGTGAACTGGCCGAAGGCAGTCGCACGACGATCTTCATCGAGAAGGGCGGCAAACTGCTGACACCGCACCTTGCAGCCGGCCTGCTTCCGGGCACTTTGCGTGCTGAACTATTGGCATCGGGGTGCGTCAGTGAAGCGGCTCTGACCCTTGCCGATCTGCACGCGGCCGACAAAATTCATCTTGGCAATTCCGTGCGGGGGCTCGTTCGCGCCGAACCGCTTGCCTGAAGCGCGGCTTGGTGCACGATGATCCACCCTGCGTATCTTTATCACTATTTGTTGATCGGAGACTCGACTGCAACGGGCGCAAGTTCGTGATGCACGACGCTACCGTTGAAGAGCGCTGCGAGGGTGAGGATGATTGCAGCAAGCGTCAGTGCCGACGCAATCATGATACCGCGCCGGGACTTTCGTAGCCGCCGATTGTAGCTGGGCGTCTTGGCGAATATCCGCATCATAACAAATTAAGTTGCAATCAGGGATGCTCAGCGCCAGGGCGCTGAACGCCGCGCGACAGAACAGCACACATTATCTAGGCCGCAGACCATGTTTGTGCGCGCGCAGATAATCCGTGCGGCTTGGACCGTCGTTTATATTCGTAGAAAGCGATATATTTGTTGTCGGATGGTGTGGGGTTTTTGCAAACCCATTGCATTTCTGGTTTCGACCCCAATGACGATGGGTTTGCCCAACCCGAAGGTCGCCCGTGGAGGCATAAGAGGCATGGAGCGGGCTGTCTCTTGCCAGCGTTGTGCTGCGAACGCGTGATTGGCGGCGCCGCGCGTCAGGCGTTCGTTATTTCGCCGACACAGTCGGAAGGAGCGGGTACTGTTGCGGCGCCGCGCGGTGACACTCAAGCCAGCCTGCTCTGCCTTGGTCGCAAATGCACAGCGTCAGCACGGTTTCACTCAGGTCTGAAACGCTCGAATGGCGCTGACGTGTCAGTGCAGCAATCGCCGTAGTTTGCGGAAGGTCACGTGAGTGGGCCCTTATCAGCGTAGTGAGACGCCATAGTAGGCCTTGTCGAGGTGGCAATAGCTGACGCGCCACTCGATGACGTTGCCGTCGAGGTCATACATGAGACGATCGAGTTTGAGCAGCGGCGTGCCTTCATCGACATCGAGCGCCTTGGCTTGGCGCCGCCCGGCAACTACGGGAACAATACGTTCATCGCCGCGTGCAACCGTGATGCCAAAGTGTTTCTGGAGATGGTCGTAAAGCGTGTTGGGCAGGCTCTCAAGTTTCTCCAGACGGGCAAAACGCGATGCGGGAAGAACGAGCGTTTCGACGACAAACGGTCGATCCTCGCGTGTGCGCACGCGTGAAATGCGGATGACGTTTTCGTTCATACCAAGGCCAAGCTTCCGGCGCTCGTCCGCTGTCGCTTTGGCTTGCACGACATGTGCTGATTTGGAATCGGGTCCGATCGGTTTGCCATCGGTGTCGAACAGGTTGAAAAAGCGAAACAGCATATCCGAGGGCGTATGCTCGACAACGAAGGTGCCGCGCCCCTGGCGGCGCACAAGGAGCCCATCGGCTGCGAGGCTGTCGAGCGCCTTGCGCGCAGTGCCCTGACTGACACCCATCTCGCGGGCGAGATCGAACTCATTGGGAATGAGCTGACCGGGGCGCCAGGCACCGGTGCTGATGCGCTGCCGCAGCTGCTCGCGCACTTGGGCGTAAAGCGGCCGGCTGCCAACCGAAGCAAGTCCTGCTTGTGTCCGCGGTGTCGACAAAGTTCATTTCCCTTGTTGCGTAGACAAATTATATCTTATATAAGACCTGCTGTCAGCAAGGCCGATGAATGACGCACCACGAAGGCTCGAAGGTGCCGCACGTCTTGCGCCCAGCAGGGAGACTATCCGTGTCAAATCCGCACTTTCTTGTTCATAGCCCGAAAGATAACGTCGGTGTCGTTGTCGTCGAAGGCTTGCAGGCCGGCACCGAGATGCTTGGTGTCCTCACCGAGAATGATAGCACCATGAAGCTGACCGCACGGCACGATATTCCTATCGGCCACAAGGTTGCGCTGAAAGCCCTCAAGGCTGGCGATACGATCATAAAGTATGGCGAGGATATTGGCCGCATGGTCGGTGACGCCGTCGAGGGCGGGCATGTCCACGTTCATAATCTCAAGACCAAGCGCTGGTGAGGATCCCCGATGGCTTCGAAGTATTCCAACATGACCTTCAAGGGCTATCGTCGCGCAAATGGCCGCGTCGGTGTCCGTAACCACGTCATCATTCTGCCTGTCGACGACATTTCCAACGCAGCCTGCGAGGCGGTCGGCAATAACATCAAGGGGACGCTCGCTCTGCCGCATTCCTATGGCCGTCTGCAGTTTGGCGCTGACCTCGATCTTCATTTTCGCACCATGATCGGCACCGGGTCCAACCCCAATGTGGCCGCCGTCATCGTGATCGGCATCGAGCCGGGCTGGACCAAGCGCATCGTTGATGGAATTGCTGAAACCGGAAAACCTGTTGCCGGCTTCTCCATCGAGCAGAATGGCGATCTCAACACCATCCAGATGGCTTCGCGCAAGGCCAAGGAATTCGTGCATTACGCCACCGAGTTGCAGCGCGAGGAATGCTCTATTTCCGATCTGTGGGTCTCTACCAAGTGCGGCGAGAGTGATACCACGACGGGCCTTGGTTCGTGCCCGACGGTCGGCAATATGTATGACAAGCTGATCCCCGAGGGCATCTACGGCGTTTTCGGGGAGACCTCCGAAATCACCGGCGGCGAGCATATCTGCAAGGAGCGCGCCGCCAACCCGGAACTCGGCGAGCGCTGGTACAAGATGTGGAAGGCCTACCAGGACGACGTCATCGAGGCCAACAAGGTTGATGACCTTTCCGAGAGCCAGCCGACCAAGGGCAACATCGAGGGTGGTCTCACCACCATCGAGGAAAAGGCCTTGGGCAACCTTGAAAAGATCGGCCGGACGTCACGCTATATCGACATCCTTGAGCCGGCCGAACAGCCCAAGGCTGGGCGTGGCCTGTACTTCATGGATTCTTCTTCAGCGGCAGCGGAGTGTGTAACTTTGATGGCGGCGGGTGGATATGTCGTCCATACGTTCCCGACCGGTCAGGGCAACGTTGTTGGCAATCCGATTGTACCGGTAATCAAGATCTCGGCCAACCCGCGCACCGTGCGCACGATGAGTGAGCATATCGATGTCGATGTAACGGGTATTCTGCGTCGCGACTTGACCATCGATCAGGCGGGCGATGCGTTGATCGACATGATTGTGCGTACCGCAAATGGCCGCAATACCGCCGCGGAAGCATTGGGCCATCGCGAATTCTCGATGACCAAGCTCTACCGGAGCGCTTGATTTGTGAAAAACTATGGGCAGCATCATTTGGTATTGATGCTGCCCAATGCACGCACCTCGTGCACCTGACACAACGATTAGCCTGCCTGGCACAAGCAGCTCATCAAGAAGGCTGCATGGACAAGAACACGAAGGATTGGACGGGCGACGCCATCTTCGTTGTGCGTCCTTGGTCAATTAAGTCCCAGGAGGAGAACCCATGACATTTTTTCGCCGTACCTTTCTCGCCGTTGCCGGAACGCTAGCGCTTGCCGGCAGTGCCTTTGCAGGCGACTACCCCTCTAAACCGATCGATTACATCATTCCCTTCGGGCCAGGTGGCGAATCCGACATTACCGCGCGCCTGCAGCAGCCCTTCTTCAAGGAGATGTTTGGTCAGGACCTGGTTGTTTCCTATAAGCCGGGCGGTGGCGGTGCCGTAGGTTGGGCGGAACTCAACCGGTTGACCGGTGATGGCTATACCATCATGGGTGTCAACCTGCCTCACATCGTTCTGCAGCCGGCCCAAAAGGACGTCGGCTACAAAACCGATGAGTTGGATGTCGTCTATTGGTTCCACTATACGCCCGATGCCATCGTTGTGAATGCCGACAGCCCGTACAAGTCGCTGGCGGATCTCATCAAGTTTGCCAAGGAGAACCCTGGTAAGCTGGTTTTCTCGGGATCGGGCAAGGGATCAGCCAACCATCTTGCGCAAGTTCGTTTCGATAAAATGGCAGGTATCAAGTCGACCTATGTTCCCTTCAAGGGGACCGGAGCATCAAACACCGCGCTTCTGGGTGGACAGGTCAATGCGTCCTGGGGGTATACGACCAGTGCCTCCGCGCTTGGCGATAAAGCACGCATACTCGCTGTGGCAATGGAAAAGCGCCATCCGCAATTCCCGGACGCGCCGACCTTCAAGGAGCTGGGTTTTGATCTGGTCTCCGGCGCCTATCGCGGCATCGCGGTGCCCAAGTCGACGCCCAAGGAGATCCGCGACAAGCTTTCCGACATGATTGCCAAGGTCAACGCCAATCCGGCATTCCAGAAAAAGATGATCGAGGGCGGCTTTGCCATGCTCGATGTGCCTGCTGACAAGAATGCTGAGTTCTTGAAGGCCAAGTCGGCAGAGTTCATTACAGCGGCTGAAGAAGGTGGCATCCTCAAGTAGGCTCGAAATGCCAAGGTCCGCGCGGGAGGGCAAGCACCCCTCCCGCCGGCTCATGAAGGCTTCCAAGACAACACGCGAATTCCCCGCCTGATCGTCAACTGCCGGGACGAGGAGTCTTGCCGGTATGCTTCAGTCTTTTCTCGCAGCGCTGACGCCTGTCAATATCCTGCTGGCTCTCCTTGGTGTGACGTCCGGTACCGTTATCGGCGCCATTCCCGGCCTGACGGCGACGATGGCTGTTGCGGTTCTGGTTCCTTTGACATTCACGATGCCACCGGAGAATGCCCTGATTTTGATGGGGGCGATCTATACGGGTGCAATCTACGGCGGTGCGTATGCCGCAATTCTTCTCAACACGCCTGGCACGCCATCGGCGATTGCGACCACGCTCGACGGTTTTCCCATGGCAAAGCGGGGCGATGGTGATCTCGCCATGACCGTGGCCTGCTTGGCCAGCGTTGTTGGTGGTCTCGTTGGAGCGAGCGCGCTGCTGACATTGGCGCCACCCTTGTCAAAGGTTGCGCTCTCGTTCGGCCCGGCGGAGTATTTCTGGCTGGCGATCTTTGGCCTGTCGCTGATTGCAGCGTTGTCCGAAGGAAGTCTCCTCAAAGGCCTTGCCGGCGGCGCGCTGGGTTTGCTGCTCTCGTGCATCGGTGTTGCGGAGATCTCCGCTGACGTGCGCCTGACGTTCGGTTCGCAGACGTTGATCAGCGGTATCAACGTCGTCGCAGCCCTGATCGGTCTTTACTGCATTCCCGTTCTGATTGATCTGGTGGCGACACCCGAGCGCCATCTCAAAATCGAGGCGGAGCAGCGCGGGTTCCGTCTCGCAGAAGCGCTCGGTCACGTCTGGCGCGAAAAAGTGACGTTGATCCGCTCGTCCGTGATTGGCACCGTTGTTGGCATTCTGCCGGGGGCTGGCGGATCGGTCGCTGGTCTTGTCGCCTATTCGGAGGCCCGCCGCACAGGGCGCGCAGGTCAGCAATTCGGCAAGGGTGAGCCGGCTGGCGTGATTGCAAGCGAATCGTCAAACAATGCCACGGTCGGTGGCGGTTTCATTCCAACCCTTGTTCTGGGGATTCCCGGAACGCCGCCGGATGCTGTCATTCTCGGCGCGCTTCTGGTGCAGGGGTTGCGCACCGGCCCGGCGCTGTTCACCGAGAAGGCGGCCATCGTCTACACCTTCATATGGGGGTTGATGCTCGCCACGGTCATGATGCTGCCCGTTGGATTGCTGCTCGGCCGTTATGCCTACAAGAGCATCGTTGCGATGCCCAAGGCGCTGCTTGTTCCAGCTGTCGCCTTCATGACGATCATCGGCACCTACGCCATCCACAACAACATCTCTGACGTGGTGATCATGATCCTGCTGGGTGTGGTTGGCTGGGGTGTTGGCCGGTTCGGGTATTCCGCTTCCCCCATTGTGCTCGGCCTCATTCTCGGACCGATTGCCGAGCAGGGCTTTGTTCAGGCTTGGACCATCGGTCAAGCTCGCGAGAATCTCATCGGCATGTTCTTTGGCCGGCCAATTTCCATCGGGATTATTCTCTTCACCGCGTTTTCGCTCTTCAGTCCGTTTCTGCTGGCTAAATGGAAACGCAGGAGTTTGCACGATGCAAAGTGACGAATCCGTCGACTATGGTGGCGCAATCGTTGCACTTCTGTTTATCGCATTCGGCGCCTTTGCGATCTACGATACGACGACATATGGAGATCCAGATTCGGCAGTGTTTCCGAGAACAGTTGCTATAGCGCTGGTCGCCATTTCGGTAATCTATCTGCTGACGTGGATCATCGGTCGTGCCGGACCGGCTGGCTACAATGAGCGGGGGTCGTGGCCGCGCCGCATTGCGTTTGTTGTCGTCATGCTGTTGGCGGTGCTCGCAATGCCATGGGTTGGCTTTATCCTCTCTGCAATCGTGAGCTTCGCTCTGTTGATGGTCATTGCGATGTATGATCGCTGGACACTAAAGCGCGTGGCGATCTACGGCAGCATTGGTGTGGCGATCGTGTTTGGATTCTACGCCCTATTTGCCCAGTTCCTTCTCGTGCCGCTTCCCAAGGGTTGGTTGTTTCACGGGTGAATATTTTGAAGACCGCGGTTGTGTGAGGAGCGAACGCACCGATCGCATCAGTGTCGGGAGTCTGCCTGAGCAATGCCTGAAATCGTCATCACTGAATTCATCGATTTTGAACCCGTCGAACGCCTTAAGGCACATTATAGCGTACACCTTGATGAAGAGCTGTGGCAGAAGCCTGATGAGCTGATGGCTTTGGCGCGCGATGCCAAGGCGCTCATCGTGCGCAATCGCACGCAGGTGAGCGAGGCTGTTCTCAAGTCCGGTCCCGGTCTCAAAGCCATC
>JAXGRZ010000150.1:0-6472 GCA_040765305.1 Hyphomicrobiaceae bacterium
GCCAGACCGGCATAACTGCCACCCGAGACAACAATGTCGAACCTGTCGGACTGCGGGCTCATGGCATCTTTGGACATCTGCTATCTCTCGTATGTGCAACAAGAACGGGCAACGACCGTGTGGGCCTGGGCCAAGCCAGTGCTGCCAGTGCTGGTATCACCACCTGTGCCACAGGATGTCACGCAAAACAAAGGCTTCAGCCATGCGCCCGGTAATATGGTTGCGCCGACGACGCCTTGACATCGACCCTGAGGTCGCGTCCCTTCGGTGGCCATTGCCCCACTGTCAAGGGGTGCCGCAGCCCATCTGCCCGCCAGGAGCCTGCCAATTGAGTGCGCTGAACAACCTGCTCAAGATTCTCGACCTCGAACAGCTCGATGACAACATTTTTCGCGGTATGAGCCCCCAGGACGGCTGGCAACGCGTCTATGGCGGCCAGGTGTTGGGTCAGGCGCTGATGGCCGCGATCCGGCTTGCCCCGCCCTCTCGCCTCGCCCATTCGCTGCATGCCTATTTCCTGCTCGGCGGCGACCCCAAGCATCCGATCCTCTATGAGGTCGAGCGAACGCGCGATGGCGGCAGCTTTTCGACGCGCCGGGTGAAAGCCATCCAGCACGGTCGGATGATCTTCGTCATGGGTGTGTCGTTTCATGATGTCGAGCCGGGGCTTGAGCACACCGCACCGATGCCGCACGTCCCCGCACCCGAGGACCTTAAATCCGCCAACGAGGTGTTTGCCGCGCTGCTTGATAAGCTGCCCGAGAACATGCGTACCTATTGGAGTCGCGAACGCCCGATCGATATGCGCCCAGTCGATCTGAGCCGCTACATGAAGCGCGAGGTGCGCGATCCGTTGCAATACATATGGCTGAAACCAAACGGTAAATTGCCTGACGATCCGGCTGTGCATCAAGGCATGCTGGCCTATGCCTCGGACTTCACGCTGCTCGACACCGCGCTCATTGCGCACGCCAAGCTGCTGTTTGATCCCGACATGCAGTTGGCCAGCCTTGATCATGCGCTGTGGTTCCACCGCCCGTTCCGTTGGGACGATTGGGTGCTTTATGCCCAAGACAGCCCGAGCGCATCGGGTTCACGCGGCTTCTGTCGTGGTTCGATCTACACCCGCGCGGGCCAGCTGATCGCCTCGACCGTACAGGAAGGGCTGATGCGCCAGCGCACAACCACCAAATTGATGAAATAATAAGCAGATAGTAACTACTGGCTATATTTTAGGCAAATAGGGTCGTATTTTTGCCAGATAATTTTTGCGGAACGACAAAAAATATTCGATATAACAGCTGGTTAGATTAAGCCAACCAACTTGGCACGCCACTTGATCTTACTGTGAGCCGTCGACGTTCTCAGGCCCTCGCGCACGGCATAGCCGGAGCGAACCGCACCCGGGGCGCCTGACGCATGGCTTTCATAATCAGGGGATCAGGGGATGAAGCTCATCACAGCCATCATCAAGCCCTTCAAGCTCGAGGAGGTGCGCTCCGCGCTCACCGACCTTGGCCTGCAAGGCATGACAGTTACCGAGGTCAAAGGGTACGGGCGCCAGAAGGGCCATACCGAGATCTACCGCGGCGCTGAGTATGCGGTCAGCTTCTTGCCGAAAGTGAAGATCGAAGTCGTTGTCTCCAGCGACGGCGTCGCCAAGGCCCTCTCATCGATCCAGGCAGCCGCCAAGACCGGTCAGATCGGCGACGGCAAGATCTTCGTCTCCAGCATCGAGAACACAATCCGCATCCGCACCGGCGAGACCGACGACGACGCACTGTGATGCGCCCTCGCCTTCGCTCGAAAACAACATCGCTCGGAGATTAGAACCGATGATTTCGCAATCCTTAAGGCGCATTGCAACTTCTACGTTCCCCACCTTCATTGCACTCAGCGTGCTATCGTCCCCCGCCTTCGCGCAACAGGCAGTCGCGCCCAAGCTCGATACCGGTGATACCGCGTGGATGCTGATTTCGACCGCGCTCGTGCTGATGATGACAATCCCAGGTCTGGCCCTCTTCTACGGCGGCATGGTGCGCAAGAAGAATGTGCTGGCGACTGTCATGCAGAGCTTTGCGATCTGCGCCCTGGCAACCGTTCTGTGGTTCGTGATCGGCTATAGCCTCGCGTTCTCTGACGGTGGTGAGTTCAACGCCTATGTCGGCGGCACCTCCAACATGTTCCTTGCTGCAATCGGCATGAACAGCGCCAACGCACTTGCGGCGACCATTCCCGAATACGTCTTCATGATGTTCCAGATGACCTTCGCGATCATCACGCCGGCATTGATTGCCGGTGCCTTTGCCGAGCGCATGAAGTTTTCCGCAATGTTGCTCTTCATGACCCTCTGGTCGCTGATCGTCTACGCGCCGATCGCCCATTGGGTCTGGGGCGGTGGCATGCTCGGCTCAGCCGGCGTCCTCGACTTTGCCGGCGGTACGGTCGTCCACATCAACGCCGGTGTGGCAGGTCTCATGACCGCGCTGGTTCTTGGCAAGCGCAAGGGCTACGGCACCGAGAACATGGCACCCCATAACCTCGTTTTGTCGCTGATCGGCGCTTCGCTCCTGTGGGTCGGCTGGTTTGGCTTCAATGCAGGCTCAGCCGTCGCCGCCAACGCGCTAGCCGGCATCGCCATGGCCAACACGCAGATCGCCACCGCAGCCGCGGCACTGACCTGGATGTTCGCGGAGTGGGTGATGCGTGGCAAGCCCTCGGTCCTGGGCATTATCTCGGGTGCGGTTGCCGGCCTTGTTGCCATTACGCCTGCTGCCGGTTTCGTCGCCCCCATGGGCTCGTTCTGGATCGGCATTGCCGGTGGCTTCACGGGCTTCTTCTTCGCGGTCTATGTCAAGCACTGGCTGGGCTACGACGACAGCCTCGATGCCTTCGGCGTACATGGCATGTGCGGCATCGTCGGCGCGATCCTGACAGCCGTGTTCGCTTCGCCTGCCGTCAACGAACTGGGCACCGGTGCCAGCGTCTCGCTGCAGCTGTTCGGCATCGGCGTCACCATCGCCTGGTGTGCCATCGCAACCTTGGTGATCCTCATGATCGTCAAGCTGTTGATCGGACTGCGCGTCGACGAGGCGACCGAAATCGAGGGTCTCGATTACAGGCTGCACGGGGAATCGGTCCACTGAGCAGGGGCGGCTCTGTCCTCCCCCTCCCCGCCCCACTCCCTGGATCGATCATTGCGGGACCGGCTGCGGCGTGTACGTGGCCGGTCCCGAATATTTCGGGTGCTAGACATCAGACAATCTGCCCTGCAAATGCGCTAACGCCGGCTGAAATCAGGCCGTTCCCTTTGCTCGAAGTTATTCCAGCCAGGTCTGAACCGCTCTAAAAGATCCTCGCAGATTGCGTAAGGGAGCCAAGAAAGGCGCCCTTCCAGACAGCCAACGCGAGGCGAAAAAAGCCAATGACGAAAGGGATTGTTGCCGCCGGCCATCAGGCAACCGCTGCCGCAGCTGCCGAGATGTTGCGCGCCGGAGGCAATGCCTTCGATGCCGTTATCGCCGGCCTTTTTACGGCCTGCGTTGCAGAGCCTGTGCTTGCTTCGCCCGGCGGCGGCGGATTCCTGATGTGTCATGATCCTGCCGGTGGGCCCGACAAGCTGTACGATTTTTTTGTCGACACCCCATTGACCAAGCGTCCCGATGATGACGCGCAGTTCTTCGGGGTCGAGGTTGATTTCGGTCCGGCGCGGCAAGAATTTCATATCGGTCCTGGTGCATCCGCGACACCTGGGTTCGTTCCCGGCCTCTTTGCCGTTCATCGCGATCATGCCAGCCTGCCAATGGCGGATCTGCTGGCGCCTGCTGCGCGGGCCGCGCGCGATGGCGTTCTCGTCAATCCCTTCCAGGCGTATTTGTTTGCAATCGCCGCGCCGATCTACACCCATCAGCCAGACAGCGCCGCTATCTTCGCCCCGCAAGGCACGCCCCTTCGTCAAGGTGAGCTTCTGTGCAATTCTGCGCTTGCCGATACCTTCGATCTGCTTGCGCGCAACGGGGCGTCGTTGTTTGTCGATGGCGAAGTTGGCCGTGAGGTGGCGCGCCAGTCCGCCGCGCAAGGTGGCCATATCCAGGCCGACGATCTCAAAGCCTATCGCGTTGCCGCGCGACAGCCGCTCCAGATCGAATACAAATCCGCCCGCTTGTTGCTCAATCCCCCGCCCGCTGCCAGTGGTGCGCTTATCGCCTTCTCGCTGCGTCTTCTCGAGAGTCTGACCGCAGATCGCGCGCCCCACGTTGTCGACTTGGCCGAAGCGATGGCGGCAACGAACACAGCGCGCGCTCGCTATGCAGCCATGCCCCAACAGCTTCTCGATGCCGATGTTATCGCAAGCTGCCTGCGCGACATCGAAGGCCACGCACCGGCGTATCGCGGAACGACACACGTTTCCGTCATCGATCACGATGGGCGTGCCGCCGCTGCAACCGTTTCCAACGGCGAAGGCAATGGCTTCCTCGTCGGCCCCTTTGGCTTCATGCTCAACAACATGCTCGGCGAGGAGGATCTGAACCCGGGCGGCTTCGGCCAGTGGCAGGCCGGACAGCGCATGTCGAGCATGATGGCGCCGTCAATTATCCGAACAGGCGATGATCGCCTGATCGCCCTGGGCTCTGGCGGATCGAACCGGATTCGTACAGCGATCCTGCAAGTCGCATTGAATGTGATCGACCGGGCCATGAACCTCGCAGATGCGGTGAACGCGCCGCGCCTTCATTTGGAGAAGTGCGGTACGCTGAGCTACGAGGAAGCAATCGGAGCCGACGCAACCGCGGCGCTGGTTGCACGCTTTGCCAAGACACACGGCTGGCCCCTGCCAAACATGTTCTTCGGTGGGGTGCATGCCGTCGAACTTGGCCCCGCAGGAAACATGTCTGGCGTTGGCGATCCGCGACGGGCCGGCGCTGTCATTGCTGTGGATGCCTAGAGCATTTTCCGACGAAGTGGGCACCGGTTCGTCGCAGAAAATGCGACACACCAAAGAGCCGGCATTTTCCGACGAAGTGGGCATCGGTTCGTCGCAGAAAATGCGACCAAATCAGAAGCTAGAGTGGCGATCCGATTCGCCCCCGCTGGTCCGCCAGCCATTTTGCCCTCAGGCTGCTGGATAGCGCCGCTTGCCGACCACCAACCCCCTTGGGCTGCGACAAGAAGGGGCAATCACATGCAGATTGGGCGCTTAAACCGCCAGATTGGCAACTTTTGGGGCACGCCTAGCGCTGGAATGCGGCACTGACCTATACTACATGAGCCTAACCCGCCTTTCTCACGAGGGGCATGGCCGTCATCATGTCAGCGCGTGATTACCCCACGAGGAGGGGGGTGAAAAGTGCTTTAGTGTTCTGAATCTGACGTTTGATTTGCCGGCAAAGGTCGTCAAACATCAGTCAATCCAGAATACCAACCAGAGAATTAATTGGCTTCGCAGTCAAAGCTTGGAAACCAGGCATCGGAGCCGGATCATCACAATCTGTTATCAAAGTCCCGCCGATCCACGATCACCAAAACGGAGCCAACCGGAAATGAGCACTGCCCGAAAGATCCTGGTTGTCGACGACGATGAGGATCTACGCTCTTCGCTGCGCGACCAGCTTGCACTGCATGACGAATTTGAGGTGATCGTTGCGGGCACGGCATCAAAAGGTGTTGAGACGGCCAGGGGCGATCACTTCGATCTCATTCTCTTCGATGTTGGCCTTCCCGATATGGACGGCCGTGAGGCCGTCAAGCTGCTGCGCAAGTCGGGCTTTAAAGGTCCGATCGTGATGCTGACTGGGAACGATAGCGATGCAGACCAGATCCTGGGTCTGGATGCCGGCGCCAATGACTATGTCACCAAGCCATTCAAGTTTGCCGTGCTTCTGGCCCGCATAAGGGCCCAGCTGAGACAGCACGAGCAGAGCGAGGATGCCGTTTTTGCGATCGGGCCTTACACATTCAAGCCCGCTTCCAAACTGCTCGTCGACGAGCAGGGCAGCAAGATCCGCCTGACCGAGAAGGAAACCTCAATTTTGAAATACCTGTTCCGCGCGGGCGAGAAGGTGGTGACCCGTGATGTTCTGTTGCACGAGGTGTGGGGCTATAACGCCGGCGTGACGACACACACCTTGGAGACGCATATCTATCGTCTTCGCCAGAAGATTGAAAAAGATCCCTCCAACGCCGAACTTCTGGTGACCGAAACGGGTGGTTACAAACTCATTCCCTAAGTCTGAACGGTTTTAGCCGGCAGCGAATTTTGCCCGGCCGAATTTTCGAGCTTGTGTGCAAGGTGTCCTCCTTGCGAGCCAGACGGGCTGGCATTTTGGATCTGACGTCTCAATCCCAAATACCGCTCGTCAAACGTCAGTGAAGGGACACTAGAGCATTTTCCGACGAAGTGGATACCGGTTCGTCGAAGAAAATGCGACCAAACCAAAGAGCCAGAGCGCCGATCCGATTCCATCGGATCGAA
>JAXGRZ010000151.1:0-6464 GCA_040765305.1 Hyphomicrobiaceae bacterium
AACCAGCCGATCATCGCCGCGCCAATGCCACTGGTGATATGATCGTAGCCTGGTGCGATGTCGGTCGTTAGCGGGCCCAATGTATAGAACGGTGCCTCGCCGCAGGTCTTCAACTGCTTGTCCATGTTGATCTTGATCTTGTGCATCGGCACGTGGCCGGGGCCTTCGATCATCACCTGGCAGCCCTTGTCCCAGGCGATCTTGGTCAACTCGCCCAGCGTCTCCAGCTCGGCGAACTGCGCCGCGTCATTGGCGTCGTAGATGGAGCCGGGGCGCAAACCATCACCCAGCGAGAAGGACACATCATAGCGGCGCATGATGTCGCAGATATCCGCGAAATGCTCGTAAAGGAAGCTCTCGCGGTGATGGGCAAGGCACCACTTGGCCATGATCGAGCCGCCGCGCGAGACGATGCCGGTCATGCGCTTGGCGGTCAGCGGCACATAGGCAAGGCGCACGCCCGCATGGATGGTGAAATAATCAACGCCCTGCTCGCACTGTTCGATCAATGTGTCGCGATAAAGTTCCCATGTCAGTTTGACAGGGTCACCATCGCATTTCTCCAGCGCCTGATAGATGGGAACCGTGCCGATCGGAACCGGCGAATTGCGCAAGATCCATTCGCGGGTGTTGTGGATGTTGCGGCCGGTCGACAGATCCATCACCGTGTCAGCACCCCAGCGGATCGCCCATACCATCTTTTCCACTTCCTCCTCGACCGACGAGGTGACGGCGGAGTTGCCGATGTTGGCGTTGATCTTAACGAGGAAGTTGCGGCCGATGATGACCGGCTCCAGTTCGGGGTGATTGATGTTGGCGGGAATGATGGCGCGGCCTCTGGCGATCTCCTGGCGCACGAACTCGGGCGTGATGTGTTCGGGGATGGCTGCGCCGAAGCTTTCGCCATCGGCCACGGCGTCTTTGGCGCGGGCAAGGGCGGCGGCGCGGCCAAGGTTTTCGCGGTGGGCAACGTAGATCATCTCCTTGGTGATGATGCCGGCCTTGGCGAATTCATATTGCGTCACCGCATATTCCCCTCTCTCCGTCATGACCGGGAGAGCGCCAGGGTAAGCGGCAGCTTCAGGCGTTGGTGGCTGCAGCCCCCCCTCACCCCGACCCTCTCCCCGCGCGCGGGGAGAGGGGGAAGATAGGGCGCGGAAGGGAGCGGCTTTGTTGGGAAAGTCGCGGGCCAGCGCCTTGCCGGAAACGTTGCCATTGTCTTCCGGCTTGATCTCACGTCCGACATAGCTTTCGACGCCGCCGCGCTGCTTGATCCAGCTTTCACGAAGGCGCGGCATGCCCTTTTCGACATCGATCGTTGCGGCCGGATCTGTGTAGGGGCCGGAGCTGTCATAGACGCGCAAGGTTGGCTGCTCGGGGTCGGTGAGCGCGATCTGGCGGAACGGCACCGCGATATCGGGGTGGCCTTCGGGGGATGTGTAGATCTTCGAGGAGCCGGAAATAGGACCGGTCGTCACTTTCGGCACCATCAGGTCATTGGGGCGGGTGATCTTGTTCATTGGTTTTCTCCCTTAGCGCTTGGCCGCGCGTGATTGTTTCGGCTTGTTGTGTGTTTCGCGTTTCATTCTCGTGTCAGGTCCGCCAAGGCCCAATTCGTCGCGGATGCGTTTTGGCAGGGCTTTGACGATGAGGTCGTAGCTGGCGCGCAGGTAGGCACGCAGTCCCGCGTCATCGAGGTGTTCAGCGGACGTGCGCTGGATCCACTTCATGCCGCGCGAGGCGAGATAGGGCGCAGGGCGGCAGCCGGGCATGGTGGCCAACATGTCGTAGCTCATCGGCGAGCACTTGAAGGTCACGTGGAGATTGCCTCCGGGTCTGGTCGCGCGCGCGATGGCGAAGACCTTGGCGCCAACCTTCCAGACATGCGCGCCGGCCCACTGCACGACATGCGTCGTGGCGGGAAGCGAACGGCAGAAGCGGTTGTATTCGGCAAGGGTCACAAGCAGTCTCGCGAGGTGGTGACGGGTTAGCGGCGGTGATGGTTAGAAGAGGCGATAAGCCTTGGCGGTGAGGAACGCGCCAAGCGCCAGCATGACACTGGCGGCAATGAGGATGGTTGTTGGCGTGGCGGTGAACCTGATCGCGATCTCAGATGCATGCTGGAAGATAAACATGCGGATCAGTCCGCCGACGATGGCGAGCCAGCCAAGCGCGGTGATGAGGGCGGGCCAGCCCTGCCAGATGTTGTGAACCTGCACGATCGCCAGGCCGGTGACGAGCAGAAGAATTCCAGACAGGAAGATCACGGCATAATCGTCGGCAACCTGCGCTGCGATCTGTTGCATGGCATCACGGTTGACCAGCATGGCCGCCGACATCGCGAGCAACGTCGGCCCCATCAGTTTGGCCAGGAAGCGTGAGCGCTCGTCGTTGTGGACCATGGCAGGCCTCCACACGCATGTGCGCCGCCCCGATTGAAATGGAGCCGGGCGCGCAACGGTCGAAACCGGGATCAGCGAGAGCGAGGAGGGAAGTGGTGCAGCTGTTATCCCGTCCCTTCGCCGGCATGACCCGGATCAGGTTCTAAGGGTGCTCTGTCCGCTTCAAGACAGATCTCAGCTGCGTGCGCGCAGCGCCCCTCGGTAAAAAGACAATGTGACGCGAGTGGACGGGTTTGGCAAGTCCGTGCTGTCAGGCCTTGGCCGTGCTCAAAAAAACGGGCAGCGGCGGGGGCGCCGTATTCGCGGTCATCTTGACGTCCGTACACAAAGTATATCGGCGCGCCCGCCATGGGGCACGCCGGGCTCGGCATGCAGGCCTCACAGCTTGTCGAGGACCCGTTTCAACCGGTCGCGGACTTCGGCGGCGATCGCATCGAGCGTCTTGTTGCCAACGACGGACATGGCGCCAGCGGGGTCCATTGCGGAAACTTCCACACGCCCATCGGGATGTTCCTGTACCACCACATTGCAAGGCAGCAGAACGCCGACCTGGTTCTCGGCCGAGAGCGCCTGGTGGGCCAGTTTGGGGTTGCAGGCGCCGAGAATTTTGTACCTGGGAAAATCGACGTCGATCTTCTTCTTCAGCGTTTCCTTGACGTCGATTTCCGTCAGCACGCCGAAGCCCTCGCCTTTCAAGGCCTCGGTGGCGGCCGCAATCGCCTCGTCGTAGGTCTTCGAAACGGTCTTGGCGAGGTAGTATGACATCTGCGCGTCCTCCGGCGTTCTCGGTCACGGTCTGCCGTTCGAGGTGGCATCATGGGGCCGCCAATTCAAGGCTTGCGTTCAAGATGTCTCAGGCCAGCGTTCTGTTCTGAGCAATGTTGGGCTGAACCGCTGCGTATTTTGAATCCAACATGCAGCAAGGCCCCGTCGCGGTGTTGCCGTGCCTGCGGGGAGAGGGGGGAAGCGCACCACCGCAGCAGTTCCCTCTCCCCGTCTTTCACGGGGAGAGGGTTAGGGTGAGGGGCGGCTGCGGGATACCAACCGTGGACGTCGGCTGCGCCAGAGCGCCGGTGCGGCCCGTCAGCGATAACAGATAAGATCGTTCTCGCCTCAAGCGGAAACGATCTAGTTCTCAGCCGCGTTTGAGGTCATCGCGCGGCTCAGACCTTGAGAGGAAGGGCAATTCATGCGCTATGTGATCGCCATCATCTTCGCCATCGTCGTGGCACTCGTGATTACGATCTATGTGAGTTCGCCCATCGCCAGCTGGGTCGTGCGCCAATATGCCTTCGACAGCCCCGATAGCGTCGCCAACCTTCATGCGCTCGTATTCATGGCGATTAACGTCGGCGGGCTCATCGTCGGCTGGATCATCGGCTGGCTGTTGGGCGGTATCTTCGAGCGCGATACCCCGGTTGAATAGGTCCCTGGGGGGCATTTTTTACCTTTATTCGTGGTGTTCTGATCGCCCCGCGATGTCCGACGCGCTTTTCCGGTCTGCTTGAAATCGCTATAGGGAGAGCGGTTTAACTGGATCACGGTGCGCGCGATGGCGCCGCGTGGCGTCACACCCGGACAAGAACGAGGCGCCGGACATGAAAATGCTGCTCTTGGCTTCCGCTGGTGGTGCGATTGGTGCGGGCGCCCGTCATCTCGTCAATTTGGGCATGGGGCGGCTGCTCGGCACGTCATTTCCATGGGGTACACTGACGGTCAACATCGTCGGTTCGTTCCTGATGGGGATGGTCATCGAATACATCATGGAGCGCGCCGCGGGTTCGGCCGAGTTGCGCACCTTTATCGCAACCGGCATCCTGGGCGGCTTCACCACGTTCTCGGCGTTCTCGCTCGACGTCTCGGTGCTGATCGAGCGCAAGGAGCTGGGCCTTGCCGCCCTCTATGTCGTCGGTTCTGTCGGCGTGGCTTTGGCGATGCTTTATGCCGGTTTTGCCGTTGCCCGCTCGGTGTTCGCATGAACCCTGCTCCCGTCGAAACGATCCGGGTGAAGCGCGATGAGGATGGCCTGCGCCTCGACCGCTGGTTCAAGATCCATTTCCCCGAGGTCGGCTACACCTATCTGCAAAAGCTGCTGCGCTCCGGCCAGGTGCGCGTCAACTCCAAGCGTGTCGAGGCCAAGGACAGGATCGAGGCCGGGCAGGAGATCCGCGTCCCCGCCGTCGTGCGCCCGGCGCCAAAACAGAAGGCCGACGCAGACGGCGCGCCAACCGCATCGAAAGCGGACCGCGAGGCGATCGAGGCCATGATCCTTTATGAGGATGAGCATGTGCTGGTCCTCAACAAGCCGTTCGGACTTGCCGTACAGGGCGGCACCGGCACAAAGCGACACATCGATGGGATGCTCGCCGGCATGGCCGATCGCTTCGGTGATCGCCCGCGCCTCGTTCATCGCCTCGACCGCGACACCACCGGTGTGCTGCTCGTTGCCAAGCATCGTGATGCGGCCGCCAAGCTCGGTCGCGTATTCCAGACCCGCTCGGCGGCCAAGACCTACTGGGCGCTCGTCAAGGGCGTGCCCAAGCCTGCGCAAGGCAAGATCGCAGCCGCCCTCGTCAAGGCATCAGGGCCCGAAGGCGATCGGGTGCGCAAGGCCCAGCCCGGCGAGCAGGACAAGGCCATGCACGCCACCACGCATTACGCCGTGATCGATCGCGTTGCGCACAAGGCGGCCTGGGTGTCGCTGAAACCGGTTACCGGCCGCCAGCATCAGTTGCGCGCCCACATGGCGCTCATTGAGCACCCGATCGTCGGTGACAACAAGTACGGCGCGGCTGACGTGCTGGCCGACAGCGGCATCGACGCCAAGCTGCACCTGCATGCCCGCCGCCTGGTGCTGCCCCATCCCTTTGTGCCCGGCACCCGCATCGACGTTACCGCGCCGCTGCCGCCCCACATGCTGAAGTCGTGGGAGATGCTTGGTCTCGAGGCTGATAAGTACGATGGTTGACGGACCGTCCCGGCACGAACGACGGGTTCAATCATAATGTCCCGCGCCTCCAATGTTGCAACGCAAATCGGACTGACACTGTTTGGTTATGCTCCTGCGGCATTGCCGCTGCTGCGTTGCAAAACAGGCCGTGGGAATCTGTGAAAGGCGTCCAAAATTGGCGGTGCGAACGGGGCCGTGCATTGTCGTCGCAAGGTCGCAATGGCGATGCTATAAACCGCGCCATGAGACTGATCCTTTTTGATTGCGACGGTACGATCGTCGACAGCCAGCATGCGATTTCCACGGCCATGGAGACCGCCTTCAAAGCGCACGGCCTTGCCGCGCCCGAGCGCGCGCGCATCATCGAGGTGGTCGGCCTGTCCCTGGTTTTTGCGGTTCGCAAACTGATCCCCGACCGCGATCCCGATCTCATCAATGCGATCGCTGAAACCTACAAGGATGCGTTCGCAACGATCCGCCGTCAGGCCACCCACGAGGAGCCGATGTTTCCGCTGGCGCGCGAGACGATCCATGCGCTCGCCGCAACGCCAGGTGTGGTGTTGGGGATTGCTACCGGCAAGTCGCGCCGTGGGCTCGACGCCGTCATCGAGCGTGAGAACCTGCATCGCCTGTTCGAGACGATCCAGACCGCCGATCACCACCCCTCAAAGCCCGACCCCTCGATGGTGCATCAGGCGATGAGCGAGACCGGTGCACGGCCCGAACAGACCGTCGTCATCGGCGATACGACATACGACATGCAGATGGCGCTCAACGCGCGCGCCAAGGCCGTTGGTGTGACGTGGGGTTATCATCACCGCAGCGCGCTGGATGCGTGCGGTGCCCATGCGCTGATCAATTGCTTTTCTGAGTTGCCCGCGACGCTTGATCGTCTGCTTGCCGCGCCAGAGCCGGCTCAATGAGCGATACGTCTTCGAATGGTGGTGAGGGACGGGCAAAAGGCGTGAGCCGCGAGGCTTTCGTGGCGCCGCGGCCGCGCCGTTTCTACAAGCTCGCGAGCATTGAGGGCACAGGTGATGAGGGGGCTGGTGATGCCTTCCATCTGACCCTTGATGGGCGGCCGGCAAGGACGCCCGGCAAGCGTCCGCTGG
>JAXGRZ010000152.1:0-6446 GCA_040765305.1 Hyphomicrobiaceae bacterium
AACGCCGCCGTCGAACTCCCCGAAAGCGATCATCCAGCGCGCCGCATCATCGACCAATACAAGACCCGCAAGCGCAAACAGCTAGTTGAGCTATTCGACGGAGCCGGCTACCAGGAGCCCGAGACACTCGCCGACGAAGTGTTCCTGCTTTTCGAGGGCGCACGCATCGCCAAACAATGCCACAATACCCTGGATGGCCCTGCCTCTCGCCTCATCAAAATGTTGCGAGCCCTATTGAGACAGCATCCCCACCGGCGTCCGTCCAAGCGCACCAAACACTCATAACACCCACCCACACAGCTTATTTGAGGGCGTGTTCGAAGCAAAATCTGTCTTGCTGCACGACATCATCACTCGGCAACAGCGCTGGCCTTGAATGAAAGCCACGCCGAGAACGCCATGCCATAGAGCGCAACGATCATCAACACGGCCTGCGCCCAGGCTTCGGCAGGAAACCCCTTGAGCACCGTCATCAGCGCCGCAACGGACCAAAGTGCCGTTAGCACGAGCGTCACAGGTCGAAGCGGACCAACGCGTATCGGATGTATCCAGTGAAGGGGCACAAATGTTGCCAGGGTGCAGATGAGGATCATGGCCACAGTGGACCAGGGCCCGATGTCCAGCGCGAAAACATAGAACGCCACGATGTTCCAGACCGCAGGAAAGCCAACAAATGCAAGATCGCTCGATTTGCTCTTAAGATCGGAGAAATGAAACAGCGACGATAACAAGATCACCCCCGCCAATCCGTGCCCTAGCAGCCCTGGTAAACGTTCGGCACTAAGCAGTGCAAGAACCGGCACGAAGACATAGGTAAGGTAGTCAATGATCAGGTCGATCCGCTCACCACTGAAGCGTGGGATGTTCTGCTTCACCCCAACCGCGCGCGCAATCGGGCCGTCAATCCCATCGATAAGGAAGGCGATGCCAAGCCATATGAAGACGCGCGGCCATGCCCCAGCCATGACTGCCTCCACAGCCAACAGCGCGCACACCGCCCCGAGCCCTGTCAGCACATGAACCGCAACACCGGCGAGTTTCTCCGTGAACCGCAAGTTTGTTGTTTCCTCCACGTCATTGACCCAAGGACAAAAGTACGTTGCGCAAAATGGTCTATATGACCCCGCGCCAGCCACGCCTCCAATTCATCCAATGGCAATGCCTGAGCAAAGCAGCTCCAGATCGCAACGCACAACACACCAGCACCCAACAAAAAAGGGAGCCGAAGCTCCCCGTTGAAACTAACGTCCCGCCGATACCGGCATCAAAAACGATGCTTGACCGTGCCGCGGATCCTCAAATCGCTATCCTCAGACATCGTGTCGGGACGCGTGCTCTCCGCCTTGGACTCGCTGGCCGCACCGTAAAGCAGCTCAAGACCAAAATCCATCTTCGGAAGAACACCCAGTTTCCCGAGCCCTGGAATGCGAACCTCAGGCCCCTTCGCTTCGTCCTTCAAACCGTCAGGGGTCGAAAACTGCATCTCAGGTTTAGCTGGGGATGTTTGAGGCGCAACTTGACCGGCGGCGCCTGCGGCACTGCCTTGCTGCTCCTGGAAAGCGCCAGCAGCCGTCGACACGGCCATCAACGCAGCGCTCGCCACGACTATGAGACTGAATTTCATCGTAAGAACCTCACCGGCCCTATACGCCGCACCCTAGTTGCCCAGGAAGATGCTGCTTTGCAAAGACAAGCTCAAGCATCAATCGCTTTTAGTTAAGTACCAATGAATATTTCCTGCATTGAGTGTTGTTGCCTCGCCATGTGGCTCTGAACACACATTTTTTCAAGAACCGCCCACTAACCAAAAGCTGTCATCTTCTATCCACAAATTCCCCAATTTGTCTGCTTGCCTTACCCGGATTTTCATGAAAGCGAACAGATTAGATATGACGCATACGGCTTTTTCTGCTCTATGCACTTATCCACTCAACATAATTGCGGAATCTCAAGGCTGGCGCAGTCATCCCGCAGCATCGTAAAGTCGTATTCTGGGATCAAATACCGCCGAGACAGCAATGCAACGCGATTGGGCCATCAACTCCCACAACTGCCCCCCTAATACAGCGCGGAATCACCATGACAACGCCTCGGTGCGCAACCAGATCCGACAGCCCAAACGAGCGCACGGCGTGTGAGTTCGATGCCGTTGTGGTCGGCGGCGGGCCCGCCGGCTTGGCTACGGCGCTGTCGCTGGCCCGAACCGGTATGTCGGTGGCACTCGCAGCTCCCCCACACCGGCCCGCCGGTGACCGGCCTGATATGCGCACCGCCGCCCTGTTTCCTGGCTCGATCAACATGCTGACCAACCTCGGCATATGGGACAACCTGGCAGAGCAATGTGCGCCCTTGGTTGCCATCCGCATCATCGACGACCGCGACGCCCTCCTGCGGGCTCCAGAAGTCACATTCCACGCCGACGAGATCGGACGCCCCACCTTTGGCTACAACGTTCCCAATTCGCCACTCGTGGCAGCACTCATGGCGCGCTGCCGTGCCCTTACGCCAACCCTCACACTGATCGACACCAAAGGCGTCACCCAGTTGCAGATCGGCAAGGAGCAGGTTTCCATATCGCTCGCCGAAGGGCGCGTGCTGAGCGCACGCCTTGTCGCAGCTGCGGACGGGCGCAATTCGTTGTGTCGCACCTCCGCCGGTATTGATACCGATACTTGGCACTATGACCAGAGCGCGTTGACCACCATCTTCTCGCACTCACGCCCCCACGGTGGATATTCCACCGAATTCCATCGCCCGGCGGGACCATGCACCACCGTCCCCATGCCCGGCAATCGCTCCAGCCTCGTCTGGGTCGAACGCCCCGAAGTCGCCGCCCATTTGGCCGCCGACGATGACGCAACCTTCCGCCGCGCCCTGGAACACCGCCTGCATGGCCTGCTCGGCACCATTGGGGAACTCAGTCCACGCGTTGTCTTCCCGCTGAGCGGGCTAACGGCCAAAAGCTTCGGAAAAAACCGCGTCGCGCTCATCGGCGAAGCAGGACACGTTATTCCACCGATCGGCGCACAGGGGTTGAATCTGGGCTTTCGTGATGCCGCAGCCCTGGCCGATTGCGTCTGCGAGGCCCTCAGCGAAGGTCGCGACATTGGTGGCGACGAGACACTCACCGCCTACGACCACGCACGCCGTGCAGACGTCGCTTCGCGCAGCTGGAGCATCGATTTGTTGAACAAGTCGCTTCTCTCGCCGGTTCTGCCCGTGCACCTGGCACGCGGTGCCGGTCTATTCGCCCTCAAATCGATTTCGCCGCTGCGCCGCCTGGTGATTCGCGAGGGGCTGCAGCCGTCGTTCGTCGAGCCGATGCTGATGCGCGGGAGGTCGCAAGTCGATTAGAATCGGGCCGCGACCCTACGATCTGAGCAAACAACACTTTTGGGTTTGAATTTCATTCGCCATCTGACGATATGAACGCCTGCACTCTTCCCTGACAGCACAACCTCAGGCTCCCCACCCTGAACTGCTCCTCATATCGGGCTTGACCAACTCTCAAAGCCCCGGCAGAAGGCCGTTTGCTGTTTGCAATTTTCTTGCTGGCCCAGGGTCGACAATTTTTACATATGGGGCGATGAAACCAATCCCGTTCGTTCGTGACCTTCAGTTTCGCTTGGAATACCTGGCGCTTCGTGCCGTGGTAGCGCTGAGCCATGCCCTGCCGATCGAGTGGGCCACCGCAGCCTCGGCATGGACATGGCGCCGGCTGGCACCGCTGATCAATCCCAACCGACATACCCGCGCGCTTGCCAATCTCGCCATCGCCTTTCCTGAAAAGTCGGATGCCGAACGCGAAGCAATCGCCACCGCCCACTGGGAAAACCTCGGCCGCGTCATGGTCGAGACCATGCGCCTTGGCGATATTTTAAAGGATCCTCACCGCATCGAAATAAAGAGCTGGAGGACATTCGCGCGCTACCGCGACAAGCTCGGCCCCCTGGTCGGCATTTCCCTGCATATGGGCAATTGGGAACTGGCCATTTGGCCGCTGACCCTGGCTGGCGCCAACCCAGCAGCCGTTTATCGTTCCGTCAACAACCCCTACGTCGATCGCTACCTGCGCGACCAGCGCAAGGACCTTTATCCCAGCGGCCTGTTCGGACGCGGTGGTGTTGAAGGTGAGCATGGAGAGAGCCAGAAAACGGCACGCCTCATCATGGACTATGTGCGCCGCGGTGGACGCCTCGGCATGGTCTGCGATCTTTACGACCGCACCGGCATTCCCGTGCCGTTCTTCGGTCGCGATGCCATGACCCAGGCAATCGGCGCCATGATTGCCCGTCGCGTCGGCGCCCGCATCTGGCTGGCGCGATGCGTGCGCAAAGGCACATCCAGCCGCTTCTGGATTGAATTGCGCGAATTGCGCATCCCGCGCACCTCCGACCAGGGCGCCGATATCCGCTGGGCGATGGCCGAGATGCAGCGCATCTTCGAAGAGTGGGTGCGCGAATATCCCGAACAGTGGATGTGGTCGAACCGGCGCTGGAGCTAGATCGTTTCCGCTTGAGGCGGAAACGATCTTATCTGTTATCGCTCACGAGCCGCACCGGCCTTCGGCCTGGCTTGGCGCGGGCGCGGCGCATTGGCGCTCAGGCCGCGGTCGCGACCTGAGCGCTTCCACCTCATCGTGAAGCGCTCTAGAGCATTTTCCGACGAAGTGGACACCGGTTCGCCCTAAGAAAATGCGACCAAACAAGGAGCTAGAGCGCCGTGCACTCTAGCCCGCCTTTCGTCATCATCACGCTTTCACCGAACCAGCATCCTCGGACGGCTCATCGAGCAGCATGCCATCGTCACGCAGCACCACGTAAATTGCCGGAATGACGAGCACCGTCAGCAGTGTCGAGGAGATGAGGCCGAACAACAGCGAAATCGCCAATCCCTGGAAAATGGGATCGGTGAGGATCACCGCCGCACCGATCATCGCCGCCACCGCCGTCAGCAGAATCGGCTTGAACCGGATCGCTCCTGCCTCCAGCAGCGTCTGGCGCAGGCTGTGCCCGGGCTGGCGTCCGTGCCGGATGAAATCGACGAGCAGGATCGAGTTGCGCACGATGATACCGGCCAGCGCAATGAACCCAATCATCGACGTGGCCGAGAACGGCGCCCCGAACAGCCAGTGGCCAATCAGGATTCCGATCAGCGTCAACGGCACCGGCGTCAAGATGACCAGCGGCAATTTGAATGATCCGAACTGCCCGACGACAAGGAAGTAGATGCCCAGGATCGCGATGGCAAAAGCCCCGCCCATGTCGCGGAAGGTGACATAGGTGACCTCCCACTCCCCATCCCACAGCAGCACCGGCCTCGTATCATCCACCGGCTGCCCGTGATAGCGGATCTGCGGCTTTTCCAGTTCCCCCCAATCGGCCTTGTCAATTGCATCCCGTACCGCAAGCATCCCGTAGATTGGCGCCTCGAACGCACCGGCAAGATCGCCCTGCACCATCTCCGCGGGACGCCCATTATGCCGGAACACGGGGAATGACGCCCGCTCCTTGGTCAGCTTCACGACATCCCCCAGTTCCACGATCGAGCGGTTGCCGGGCAGCGCATTGGCCGGCACCGGCGTCGACAGTGCATCAGCCGTCATCGCCCGCATCGATTTGGGCAGCGCCACCGCGATCTCGACGGGATGGCGACCCTTGCCACGGTGCGAATAACCAACCGGTGTGCCGGCAAGATAGGCCTGGATCGTATCGTAGACGTCACTTTCCTCAACCCGATAGTATTCCAGGTTGTCCTGATCGATCGAAATGCGCAAACGCTCTGCCGGGGCCCCGTAGCTGTCATCGATGTCGACGATGAACGGCACGGTGCGGAACGCCTCTTTGACCTTCTCGGCGACCGCGCGCCGCGTCTCGGGGTCCTTGGCATAAACCTCGGCGAGCAAGGTTGAAAGAACCGGAGGACCTGGCGGCACCTCGACCACCTTGATCGACGAGCCGGGCGGCACATTCAGTCCCTTGAGCCGCGCACGCACGTCAAGCGCGATCTCATGGCTGGTGCGGGTGCGCTCGTGTTTGCCGGTGAGGTTGACTTGCAGATCACCCAGCTCGGGGGCGCTGCGCAAATAGAAATGGCGCACCAGTCCATTGAAATTGAACGGCGCCGCAGTGCCCGCATAAGCCTCGATCGTTTCCAATTCGGGCAGCGTCTGCAGCCTCTCGGCCGCCTCGCGCAGCGTGCGATCGGTGGCCTCAAGCGAGGCTCCCTCCGGCAGATCGACGATGACTTGTAGCTCCGACTTGTTGTCGAAGGGCAGCAGCTTCACCGTCACCGACTTGGTCGCAAACAGCACCAAAGAGGCCAGCGTTGCCAGCCCCACAGCGAGGAGAAATTTCCAGCTATTGGCGCGCGTTGCCAAAATCGGCTTTGCCGCCTTGACATAGAGCCGGCCAAGCACCCCACCATCGCCGCTGTCATGGCCCTCG
>JAXGRZ010000153.1:0-6440 GCA_040765305.1 Hyphomicrobiaceae bacterium
CCGCTTCATCGTCTCACCCGAGGATGGCGCCGAGCTGGAAGACCTGCGCACCTACACGCGGCACCTCATGGGTCGCATGGAAGCCGACCTGGGCACGCGGCTGGAATGGGTGGCGGTCGATCACTGGAACACCGACAACCCACACACGCACATCGTCGTGCGCGGGCGCGCCGACACCGGCAAAGACCTCATCATCGCCGGCGACTACATCGCCGACGGCTTCCGCCATCGCGCCGCCGAACTGGCGACCGAATGGCTGGGGCCGCGCACCGAGCTGGAGATCCAGCAGACCTTGCGGCGCGAGGTGGATCAGGAGCGGTGGACGAACCTGGATCGCACGCTCAAGCGCGAGCTGGGCGACGATGGCCTGGTGCATGTCGAACGGCTCAACGAGTCGAGGTTGCAACGCCAGTGCCTGCTGCTGATCGGCCGCCTGCAACGCTTGCAGCGCCTGGGCCTGGCCGACGAGACGCAGCCCGGAACCTGGGCCATTCATGCCGATGCCGAAAAGACCCTGCGCGCCCTGGGCGAGCGCGGCGACATCATCCGCACCATGCAGCGGGCCATGCGGGGCGAGCCGCGCGAGCTGGCGGTATTCGAGCCTGGCGACGATGGTCGCACCATTGTCGGCCGCGTGGCCGCGAAGGGGCTGGCCGACGAGCTGCGCGACCGGGGCTATCTGGTCATCGACGGCGTGGACGGCAAGGCGCACTACGTCGCGCTCAACGCCCGCGACGAGTTGGCGAACTATCCGGCCGGCGCCGTGGTGGAGGTGAAGGGATCGGCCGACGTGCGCACGGCCGACAAGAACATCGCCGCGCTGGCGAGCGATGGCCTATACCGCACCGACCACCACCTCGCCATCGCGCAGGGTCAGGCCGTGCCGGGGCGTGATCCGCAGGAAGTCGTCGCGGCCCACGTTCGACGGCTCGAAGCCCTGCGCCGGGCCGGCATCGTGGAGCGCGTGGCCGAGGGGCTGTGGAAGGTGCCGGACGACCTGCCCGAACGTGGCCGTCAGTACGACGCGCAGCGCCTGGGCGGCGTGGCGGTGGAGCTGAAATCGCACCTGCCCATCGAGCGGCAGGCCCGCGTGATCGGGGCCACTTGGCTCGACCAGCAACTGATCGGCGGCGGATCGGGTCTGGGCGACCTGGGCTTTGGCGGCGAGGCCAAGCAGGCGATGCAGCAACGCGCCGACTTCCTGGCCGAACAGGGATTGGCCGAACGGCGCGGGCAGCGCGTGATCCTAGCGCGCAACCTGCTGGGCACCCTGCGCAATCGGGAACTGGTGCAGGTTGCCAAAGACATTGCGGCCGATACCGGACTGGAGCATCGACCTGTTGCGGATGGGCAGCGCGTGGCCGGCATCTACCGCCGGAGCGTGATGCTCGCCAGCGGTCGGTATGCGATGCTAGACGACGGCATGGGCTTCAGCCTGGTGCCGTGGAGGCCAGTGATCGAGCAGCGGTTGGGGCAGCCGCTTGCGGCGACAGTGCGTGGCGGAACGACCTCATGGGAAATCGGGCGTCGGCTTGGGGTTTCTTTGGGCTAGTCACTTGAGGCTATGTGCCCCATGAACATGGCCCCTGCGCGTTGCCGGTTCGTGCAGATGGCGCGATGCTGAGGACAGCTCGGTCAAGATGCCGCACTGGCTGGCCTGCTGGGATTCACGGCAGCGTTCCCGCAAGGTCTTGAGCTGTCGTTCCAACGCTTTCAATTCCTTGATGCGGGTAGCCACATGGTCGATGTGCTCGTCGAGCAGGTCGTTCACCTGGGCGCAGTTCTCGTGCGGTGCATCCTTGAAGCGCAACAGAACCCGGATTTCATCCAGCGTCATGTCCAACCCCCGGCAGTGCCGGATGAAGGACAGCCGGTCAACGTGTTCTTCTGCGTACATGCGGTAGTTGCCATCCGTACGGGCCGTTTCGGGTAGCAAGCCTTCACGCTCGTAGTACCGGATCGTCTCTACCTGGGTATGTGCGGCCTTAGCCAGTTCGCCGATTTTCATGAGTTCATCTTCAGCGGTCGCGGGTTTTTCTCCAAGGCTCATTGTAGGCGCTTGACTCTGTAGTGGGTACAGGGTTTCCAATCTGACTGAAAAGGAGAATTTCATGAACTCTGCCCACCAACGCCAACACGCCGACGCTGCCTGCTGCGGGAGTGGCTGTGCAACAGTGCCTGTGGCGCCCGAGCCAACAGCGTCTGATGCAACGACTATCGAGCCGCAACGCTTTCGCATAGCAAACATGGACTGTGCCTCGGAGGAGTCGGAAATCCGCCGGGCGCTGGAAGGCATGGCGGGGATTCGCAGCCTGCGATTCAACCTGGGGAATCGAGAGCTTGCCATTGCCGCCGATGACCACGCGCTGCCCCAGGCCCTAGAAGCGATCCGCAAAGCGGGTTTCAAGCCAGAACCCCTCGGCGCGAAGAATGTCCAGCGCTTCCGCATTGCGAATATGGACTGTGCCTCGGAGGAGTCGGAAATCCGCCGGGCGTTGGACGGCATGACGGGAATTCGTAGCCTGCAATTCAATCTGGGCGACCGCGAGCTGGCCATTGCCGCCGATGATCCTGTCTTGCAGCAGGCGCTGGACGCAATCCGCAAGGCAGGCTTCAAGCCGGAACCTCTTGGCGACACAGGCTCGTCGGCTGCTGCGGTTGCCTCGCCAACGGGCTTCTGGACGACATGGGGCAAGTCGCTGGGCGCCCTTGGGTTGGCTGTGGCGGCCGAGGGCTTGGCATTCGCCTTTCCAGACAGCGTACCTGTCAAGGCGCTGGGAATGGCGCTGGCCGCGGCGGCCATCGCGCTGTCGGGTTTCTCGGTTTACGGCAAGGGGCTGGCTGCACTGCGGCAGGGCCGCTTGAACATCAATGCCCTGATGACCGTGGCCGTGACCGGCGCTTTCCTGATCGGCCAGTGGCCCGAAGCGGCGATGGTGATGGCCCTGTATGCGATTGCGGAAGCCATCGAGGCCCGCGCCGTGGATCGGGCGCGCGGCGCCATCAAGAGCCTGCTGGCGCTCGCACCGGAGCAAGCTGAAGTGCGTCAAGACGATGGCAATTGGGTGCGCATGGGAGTCAAGGAAGTCACTGTGGGCACGACCGTGCGTATTCGCCCCGGCGAGCGCGTTCCGCTGGATGGCATCGTGAGCCTAGGTCAGAGCGCTATTGACCAGTCCCCCGTGACCGGCGAAAGCTTGCCGGTGGACAAGAGCCCCGGCGATGAAGTCTTCGCCGGCACCATCAATCAGGCTGCGGCGTTGGAAATCCGTGTCACGGCCCCCGCGTCCGACAGCACGCTGGCGCGCATCATCCACGCCGTTGAGCAGGCCCAGTCTTCCCGTGCGCCCACGCAGCGTTTCGTGGATCGCTTTGCCGCCGTCTACACGCCTGCGGTGTTCGTCCTGGCCGTTGCCGTTGCGTTGTTGGCGCCCTGGCTCATGGGGCTGACCTGGATGCAGGCCGCCTACAAGGCCCTGGTGCTGCTGGTCATCGCCTGCCCTTGCGCCTTGGTGATTTCCACGCCCGTCACCGTCGTCAGCGGTTTGGCCGCTGGGGCGCGGCGAGGCATCCTGATCAAAGGTGGTGTGTACCTGGAAGAGGCGCGCAAGATCAAGGCCGTGGCGCTGGACAAGACCGGCACCATCACCGAAGGCAAGCCCAAGCTGGTGGCCTTCGAGCCCGTGGACACAGGACTCGGCCAACAAGCCCTGGAGGGGCTGGCCAAGAGCCTCGCAGCGCGGTCGGATCATCCAGTGTCCAAGGCCATCGCAGATGGCGTGTCGTCCGCCACGCAAGAAGTGGATGAGTTTCAGGCTGTTGCCGGGCGCGGCGTGCAGGGGGTGATCGACGGCCATACCTATGTGCTGGCTAACCACCGCTGGATTGAAGAGCGCGGGCAGTGTTCGGCTGACCTCGAAGCCCGCCTTGCAGTGCATGAGCAAGCTGGCCGCACCGTCACGTTGTTGGCCAGCAGCGAACGGGTCATGGCCATCTGTGCAGTAGCCGACACCATCAAATCCTCATCCGCGCAGGCCGTGGCCGACCTGAAGGCATTGGGCGTGACGCCGGTGATGTTGACGGGCGATAACCTGGCGACGGCGCAAACCGTCGGCACCCAGGCGGGCATCGCCGAGGTGCGTGGCAACCTGCTGCCCGAGGACAAGTTGCAGGCCATCGGAGAGCTTCAGCAGCGCTTGGGCGTCACGGCGATGACCGGCGACGGCATCAACGACGCCCCCGCGCTGGCGAAGGCTGACATCGGCTTCGCTATGGGCGGCGCTGGCACCCACACCGCGATGGAGGCTGCCGATGTGGTGGTCATGAATGACGACCTGCGCCGACTACCCGAAACGATCCGACTGTCCAAGCGCACCCACGCCGTGCTGTGGCAGAACATCGTGCTCGCGCTGGGCATCAAGGCGGTTTTCCTGTTGCTGGCCGTCTTCGACGATGCCTCCATGTGGATGGCCGTGTTCGCCGACATGGGGGCGAGCTTGCTGGTGGTCTTCAACGGACTGAGGCTGCTCAGACAGCGGGCGGGTCGATAAAACGGAATACGGAGTTTGAAAATGGGAATCTTAGGTCGAATTTTTGGCGGACACAGCGGAGGGCATGGCAGTTCCCACGGGCATGGCAATAGCCACGGCCGCGGCAGCTCCAGCGGTCATGATTGGGGGCGCAATCCAACGCCTTCGGCCAGTGCCATCCCGTGCCCGCAATGCAAAACGATCAATCCGCAAGGCTCCCGCTTTTGCGGCCAGTGCGGAACATCGCTGGTGCCAGCATCGTGCACGAAGTGCAGTAGCGTCATTCCCATCGGCGCGAAATTCTGTGCTCAGTGCGGCAACGCGGTAACTTGAGTCATGGTGATCTCGGCTTGGATCTACACCTTGATCCCGGCAGCGGCCGCCATCATCGGAGCTACGGTCGCGGTGAACGTGCGGCCGGGGCCAACACTGGTCAGCGCGATTCAGCATTTCGCCGCTGGCGTCGTGTTCGCGGCGGCGGCCGGCGAAATCTTGCCCGACATCATGCACCGGGCTTCGCCTTGGGCGACGATGATCGGCGGCGGAGTCGGCGTCGCCACCATGTTGCTGTTGAAGCATCTGGAAGCGTTGGCGAAGGGGCCGGCCGGTCTTCTGACTGTTATCGGCATTGACATCCTGATTGATGGCTTGGTGCTTGGCATCGGGTTTGCGGCTGGCCCAAAAGTCGGCTTGCTTCTGACTATCGCCCTGACCATCGAGGTTCTGTTCCTGGGATTGACGGTGGCGACGGAACTCAGCGAGAGCGTTCGTTCCCGCGCCAAGGTCATTTCGATCACGTCCGCGCTCGTGCTCCTGCTGCCGATCGGAGCCTTGCTCGGAGCGCCGGTGGCGCTGCTACCCAGCTCTCTTCTGACCGGCTTCTTCGCGTTTGGTCTGATTGCATTGCTCTACCTCGTGACTGAAGAACTGTTGGTCGAAGCGCACGAAACGCCAGATCGTCCCTGGGTGACGGCGATGTTCTTTGTCGGCTTTCTGGCGCTTCTTCTGCTGGAAGAAGCAATTGGCTAGTGCGGCCAGCCTGTTGGTAGTGCTCGACCCGTTGAACTATTGTGTGTTCGGAGTAGGTACCGCAAGCCCGATAGACGTGACGCCGTCGCTCGAATCGACCATAGTCCGCCCTCCGTGCATCCGGGCGATAGCGGCCACGATGGCCAAGCCCAGCCCATGATTGCGGGCGGCATCCGACCGTGCTGCATCTGCCCTGTAGAAGCGATTGAACAGATAGGGTAAATGCTCGGCTGAGATCGTCTGCCCCTCGTTCACCACCCGCAGGGCGATCTCGCCGTCCAGCCGGTCGATTTGCACGACAACGGTGCTGTGCGGATGCGCGTGCCGGGTTGCGTTGCCGATCAGGTTGGACAATGCGCGCTGCAATAGGCGCACGTCGGCCAAGCCAGTGGCATCACCATTGATACGAACTTTCAGCCCGGCTTCCTCAATGGCTGCCTCGTGCAATTCCACCACCGTGCGCGCAACGCCTGCCATGCTGGCGACGTGCTCGCGGCGGGCCTCAGCCCCACGGTCGGCTTGCGACAGAAAGAGCATGTCCTGCACGATCATCGACATGCGCTGGAGATCTTCGAGGTGCGAGCCCAACACGTCTCGCAACGTGTCGGCATCGCGTGCTTTGCGCAAAGCAACTTCAGTGCCCCCCATCAACGTCGCCAACGGCGTGAACAGTTCATGCGCAACGTCAGCATTGAAGGCTTCCAGTTGTTCGTAGGCTTTGTGCAGACGCTTCAGCAACTCGTTGACGTGAGCCACCAGCGGAGCCAGTTCGTCGGGTTGAGCGGAGCCATCCAGAAGCCGGTGCAGAGTATCGGCCTCCAGTGCCTGGATCTGAGCCGAGAGGTCGCGCACGGGACGCAGCCCGATTTGCACCAGCGTAAA
>JAXGRZ010000154.1:0-6370 GCA_040765305.1 Hyphomicrobiaceae bacterium
CCCCGAGCCCGGTACGCTCATCCAGCACTTCAAGGATGACGCCACCGCCTTCAACGCAAAGAAGCACGCCCTCATCGAGGGCAAGGGCGTACTCAACAACCGCATCTCGGAAGTAATCTTCCAGCGCTTGGGCGAGATCGGCGTGCCGACGCATTTCATCAAGCGCATCAACATGCGCGAGCAGTTGATCCGCGAAGTGGAGATCATCCCGCTTGAAGTCGTCGTGCGCAATATAGCGGCCGGCAGTCTGGCGACGCGGCTGGGCCTTGAAGAAGGCTCACCGCTGCCCCGATCGGTGATCGAATTCTATTACAAGGACGACAAGCTGAACGACCCGATGGTGTCTGAAGAGCACATCACGGCCTTTGGCTGGGCAGTCCCGGGCGAGATTGAAGAGATCATGTCGCTGGCGCTCAGGATCAACGACTTCCTGATCGGCCTGTTCCTGGGCATCGGCATCCGTCTCGTCGACTTCAAGGTCGAGTTCGGCCGCATGTGGGAAAATGACACCGTGCGCATCGTGCTCGCCGACGAGATCAGCCCGGACTGCTGCCGCCTGTGGGACATCCAGTCCGGCGAGAAGCTCGACAAGGATCGCTTCCGCCGCGATCTCGGCGGCATGCTGGAGGCCTACCAGGAGGTTGCCAAGCGGCTTGGCGTCCTCAACGAAAGCCGCCCGCCAAAAGGTGCCGGACCAGTGCTCGTTGCCTCGAACGGTGCGAGCAAGGGCTGAAAGCGTCTTCACTCGCGGTGCGGATAAATCGTCGCCAGACCTTGTGCCCGGACCCTGTTTCCGGGCACAAGCATGTCAACATCAATTAATCTGGCCGGGGTCGTGGCTGCCCGCTGATGCGCTCCGCCCGTCCAACGTGACCGCTCTGGAAAGCAATCGCCATGAAAGCCCGTATCAAGATCACCCTCAAGAACGGCGTCCTCGATCCGCAGGGCAAGGCCATCGGCCATGCGCTCGAAAGCCTCGGCTTCACCGGCATCGATGACGTGCGCCAGGGCAAATACATCGAGGTGAACCTGAAGGAGAGTGATCCGCAAAAAGCACGCGATGTCGTGGAGCGGATGTGCAAGGACCTGCTCGCCAATACTGTGATCGAGAATTATACCTTTGAGCTTGAAGCCTGAGGCATGCGGCCATGAGCAAGCCTCACATGCAAGGCGATAGCAAGAGAAGCGATGGCGCGAAGGCGATGTGGTTTTTCGCGCTCAAGGCCGCCGTATTCATGCTGGTGCCGATGATCGCCGCCGCCATTGCCGTCGTGGTTTTGCTCAAATGATGGTCGCGGCGGGCAGAGCTCGATACGCCAGCGCCAGTTGGTTTGCTGCGTTGGCGAGCGCACTCGTCATGGGTGCGCCTGGCGCGCACGCGATGACACCTTCGCCCGACACCCCGGCCAATTCGACCAACAATTCGACCAAGGTCACGCCCGACATGGTGCTGGTCGGGCCGGGCACATCGGCGGCCTACGATTGTGCCACCGAAGCCATCGGCATGGATTTCACGCCGTTCAAGAAGACCGGCGGAACCATCCGGTTGACGCTCACGCGTAACGCCGCGCAGGCTTCTGGCGCGCGCGCTCCTAACGAACTTGTAGGCACATGGCGCGTCAGCGGCAACGTGCAGACCCACGTTGCCTCGATTGCCAAGCTCCTCACGCAGACGTGCGCGCAGGGTTGCCCGTTCACGTTGCCGTTCAAGGAAAAGGAAGAGGCGATGCTATGGGCCCCTGCCCCCAAATCGCTCGACCAACTGGGCGCCGGCGAAACTCTGACGATCGCGGTTTTGCGATCCGAGCCACTGTCCGTATCGATCTCGACGTTTCGCGGCCGCGATATCGTCGCGCTCGAAAAGGGAACCTGCCGCAAGGTGGATCAATCCTCACCGTGAACGACGATACTGGACACTTCAGGTGAACGAGCCCCGGCTCAAAGCCTGTTGCTCCTTTCCACTTCGTCGGAAAATGCTCTAGATTAAGGACCGACTGGCCCCACCACCTGGCCCCCGAGGAAAGTTTGCCCCATGCTGCGCGCTTCCGTCATCGTGTTTCCCGGCTCCAACTGCGACCGCGACATGAAGGTCGCCATCGAACGCATCACGGGCGCTCCGGTGAACATGGTCTGGCACGGCGATGCCGCGGTGCCCGCTTGCGACTTCATTGTTCTGCCGGGCGGCTTTTCCTACGGTGATTATCTGCGCTGTGGTGCCATGGCGGCCCATTCTCCGATCATGCGCGATGTGATCGGCAAGGCAAAAGCGGGAACGCCGGTGCTGGGCGTGTGCAACGGATTCCAGGTTCTGTGCGAGTCGGGCCTGCTGCCAGGGGTTTTGATGCGCAACCGCTCGCTCAAGTTCATCTGCCGTGATGTGCATCTTCGCATCGACAACGATACGAGTTCCTTCACCCGCGCCTATCGCAAGGGACAGATCGTGCGCTTCGCGATCGCGCATGCGGAGGGCAACTACTTCGCCGATGAAGACACGCTCGACCGGCTCGAAGGAGAGGGGCGCGTTGTGCTGCGCTATTGCGACGCCGCCGGCGAGGTGAGCGAAGCTGCAAACGCCAACGGCTCCCAGCGCAACATCGCAGGGATTTGCGATGAGACCGGGCGCATCGTTGGCATGATGCCGCATCCTGAACGTCTTTTCGAGACGGCGCTGGGCGGCACTGACGGGCGCCGAGTCTTTGAGAGTGCGTTGGTAGGCTTTGCCGAAGCGATGGGTTGATCCCCCCTGCCCTCGGGCCCGCAGATCTATGACTGTGGCGTCGCGTCAAAATCGCGATCTACGCTTTGGGCTTGAACTTATTGAGTTCATTTTGATAGCAGGTCGGGCACATTCCATGCGTGAAGCGCGCTTCCGATCGCATGGAGATATAGTCCTCGATCCTCAACCAGCTGCCATTTTCATCGCAGACACTATGACAATATGAGCAGATCGGCAGCAGCCCCTGCAGGGTCTTGATTTCCTTCATTGCGGATTCGAGTTTCTGGTTTGATTTGTTCAAGCTTGCGGTTCGCTTCGCCACCTCTTGATCGAGTTTGGCTATCGCTATCTTGTGGAGGCGGTAAGTCATCGCGATCCAAGTGGTGCCCGCAATCACCAGCGCCCAGAACATCCAATACTGAATAGCCTGCTTATGTTCCAGATCGCTCTGCTGTGTCAGCACGCGGTTTCGCGAGCGCAGGTCCAAGCTATGGAAGACGGCATTGACCCGTGAGAGGATATCGAGCTTGGCGCGATGATAGTTCGCGTCGAACAGCTGCTGCGCCGCCGTTGACCCAGGCAGCCAAGGCGCTTGCGTGAATACACTCTTTTCAAACTCGGCCAGCTTGTCCGATTCCTGTCGCGCTTGCAGCAACAGTTGGCGCTCATGCTCGTTCAAACCAGCGCGCGCGATTACCTCCTCGTAGGAGATCGGGGTGGTCAACTCGCTGGGAGGTTCGCGACCATCGACGGCAAGAAAGTCCCAATAGACCCAATCGTAATGGGCAGGCTCGGCCAACTTGCCATCGCGGGTCTCAAGGATCTTGAGATACTGATCGAGGAACTTGTCATCGCCGGTTATGGCATACGTCCTGGCCAGCCGGGTCAGATCGTTTGTGCTCTGGCGCATGCGCGCTGCGATGATGTACCTTTCATGATGGTCCCGGTAGGCATCGACGAGCCGGATGAGATCGCGCTCTTCGAGCTTCAGCATCACAAGATTGCCGAGGAAAAGAGCAACAATGAGGGCGGCAAGTCCGGTTGTTGCCCAGTGCATTCTCATCATTCTGCTCCACCCCATCGGCGCCAGCCGATCTTTTATTACTGCATGACTTGCAGCACCGTGTCTCCTCATAATGAACGGTGTTGATACTCTCTCATGGTGAAACGGACTTGATCCATTCGGCCGCGCCAACGGGGCAAACCACAATGAAAGATCGTAGCGTCGCTTACCTTTCGCCTCATGGAGGGGAGCGACGCGCATATCGGCATGCTCGTTAAAGGCCGGATCGGCTCGGGTCCACAAAACGTTGCCAAGATGGTTTCGCTACAATCTTTGATCAATACGATAGCGGTTATCGCACGTCTGTGGACCGCGCGCATGCACTCGCCAATGTGCGATACGCAATACGCCCGATCCGCATTGTCTTCCGCATCGTTTATGGTCAGGGCGTGTTGCAGCGCTGAGGTGAAATCACAAATCGCATCGGTTGATTTTCGTGGCAGCGATGACGCACTTCGCGTCGAACACGTTTGACGAGCGTGCAAATGCCATGAGGGGCGCGGTTTGCACCACGCCCCTCAACAGCAGCAAATCTGTGTCAACGGTTCACTGCTGGGGAACAACCTGTGCGACCTGGTCGAGCACACGCACGTCCATCGCGGCCGCTGAGGGGGCGCACTTGAACTCAAGCGTCTTGCCCTCGGCCGTATCGATGCTGGCCTTCCGGGTCGGGATCACCGGGATGTTCACGCGGGTGGCGGCGCCCTTCACCTCATCAAGGCTGTTGGAGTCGGCCATCAACACCGTCAGGTTGCAAATACCGCCCTCAGCAAGAAAATAGGAAACCGCGCGCGTGGAGCCGACGTCAAAGCTGATGCCGTGGCGCGGCGCCATCTTCAGTCCGCTTGCCACATCAGCCCACGCCGATGCGATGCCGCTCAATGCAAGGGTTGAGGCCAGTACCGCGACAACACCCTTCATCTTGAAAGTCGTCATTGCCGTGCTCCTTCTTGTAAAATCGTGGCTGGTGATCAATCTCGTCGCCGTTGACGCTGAACAAGCGTGTCGAAGCGGTGTTTCACCGGCGGCGCATGCAGCTATCTAGTCTCCTGAATTACTGTAGAAAAGCCTCAATGCTGCACAGCAGCAATGCGCATGCTGCAGCGCGAAACAGTCACAGCCCGAACGGGTAGGTTCAGGGGTCAACCAAGGGGCAGGCGAGGTCCCTCCAGTTTGACGCAAGGGTCAATCAAAAGGCCGGTTTTCCGGCATGCAGTGCACGCAGCGATGTGAGGATCTGATGTCCTGCCATGGCCGGTCGGGTGGTGTCTTTTGCCAGAGCCGCCAGGTCGCAAACGCTTGTCAGTGCCTGTGGAAAGGCCTGGTGCGTGGTGTAAATGCTTGTTGTGATCACAACCGAAAGCTGTGCGGCGTGCGCAGAGAGGAGACCATTGAGAGAATCTTCCAGCGCCAGACAGGCCTGAGGCGCCAATCCCAATTGTTCCAACGCCAGCAGATAGACATCAGGGGCCGGTTTTTTGGCGCCAACCATATCTCCCGCAGCAATGGCGTCGAAGAGGCTCAACCCGTTCGGGCCCAGCGTGGCGCGGATCAGGCTTTCCACGTTGGTCAAACTCGTGGTGGTGGCGATGGCAAGGCGGATGCCGGCGGTGCGGGCCTCATTGATCAAGGCTTCGACGCCCGGCCGCAGGCTGGCCGCGCCAGAAGCGACCAATTCGTTGTAAAGGGCGGTTTTTCGGCTGTGGAGGGCGGCGATCCAGGCGGTCAGTTCAGCCTCGTCCGTTGGCACCGCTGGAGAACGCGGTGCATCAAAGCTCTCCAGAAAGTAGCGCAGCCGCTCCTTGCCGCCCGTCACGTCCAACAGGTGGCGATAGAGCGATTGATCCCAGACCCAGCCCAGCGCTGCTTCAGCAAACGCCTGGTTGAACGCTGCCCTGTGGGTTTCTTCGGTTTCCGATAACGTTCCGTCGACGTCGAAAATCAGGGCCTGGAGCATTGTTCCTCGTGGGAGCTGGCCTCGCGGGAGTTTGGCCTTGTGGGAGCTGGCCTTACGGGCACTGGCCGGTTGCCGGCATGTCCGCGGCGGGACCATGCGCGGGGGTTTTGGCATGGCGCCCGTGAGTAAAACCCATCAAAACACAGGATGTGGCGCCGGCCAGGGGCGTACAATCGTCTCAGCGCGTGGGACAAGGCGCCGCGCGGGGGCTATAAGCGGCGCCAAAGACCGCAATCGCAGGCCGGATATCGCATGACCGACGCTTCTTCCTCCGCCAAAGCCGCCAGCACGAGCGCCATCACGCCCGAACTTGTCGCCGAGCACGGCTTCAAGGGCGATGAGTACGCAAATCTTCTCAAGATCCTCGGGCGAGAGCCGACGCTCACCGAACTGGGTATCTTCTCGGTCATGTGGTCGGAGCACTGCTCGTACAAATCATCGCGCTACTGGCTGAAGACGCTGCCGATCTCCGGCGCGCTGGTCATTCAGGGGCCGGGTGAGAACGCCGGCGTCGTCGACATTGGCGATGGCGATGCGGTGATCTTCAAGATGGAGAGCCACAACCACCCCTCCTACATCGAGCCGTTCCAGGGCGCGGCAACGGGTGTCGGCGGCATCATGCGCGACGTCTTCA
>JAXGRZ010000155.1:0-6330 GCA_040765305.1 Hyphomicrobiaceae bacterium
GGGGCGCCATCTCACCAAAAAGCCATTGACGTTGTAAATGCCGCTGGTTTCCAGGGGCTTTGTCAACTCGTCCACTGCCGCCTATGCATGCTGCGGTAAACGACCACCGGCTCAAAGCCGGATCGGTCCGCTACTCGGCGGACGGACTCCGGCACAAGCGGCGCGCCGCTTGAGAAACAGAAGTGTTTCCGATATATCGACCGACCCTCTCTGGAGCATTTTCCGACGAAGTGGATACCGGTTCGTTGAAGAAAATGCGACCAAACAAGAAGCTAGAGTGCCGATAGTGCTTCACGTTTTGCCGTTGGGGAGCCTTGACAGTGCAAGCCCCGGCTCCTTATAGACACGGGTCCGTGGCGGAGTAGCTCAGCTGGTTAGAGCAGCGGAATCATAATCCGCGTGTCGGGGGTTCAAGTCCCTCCTCCGCTACCAAATTTTATCGCCAATGCCTTGGCGATCGGCGATCCCTCACCGAAAATCGAGCACGTTGCTGGTGCGGCCACTGTGGCGTGCACGGCAGCCGCCCCTCGCCCTAACCCTCTCCACGTAAGGACGGGGAAAGGGAAATGCGCTTTTCAACGAACCGGTGTTCCTTTCAACGGAAAATGTTCTAGGGCCTTGCCTCTAACTCTGGCGGCACATTCAGGCGCTAATCAGGACGAATCACTTCTGCTAACAACCAAGCAAGCCGCAAACCTCGTTTCAAATGGAGGTCGGTCATTCTTTCGACAAGCCCCATTTTCCGGCGGTTTTTAGAACATGACGGCAGTTTCCACGGCACTTAACCGAACGTTTACTGGCCCCTGCCAGCTTGACCCATAGTGGTTCTAGCTCGTGTCGCGTCCGAACCGGCGTTTGATCCTGACACGGCAAGAAAACCGGACGAAGTGGTAACGTCCGACCGCCCCAGCGGAGCCGCCTGCTCAGGTCGTCTGAAGCGAGTGGAAACGGGGAAAATAATGTCGAGGCAATTTGGGGGCGGCACAGGCGAGGAAGGAACCGAGCGCGAGAGGGCGTATCGTGACAATGAACCGGCGTGCCAAGCGGGTGACCTGCGCCGGCTCATCGAACGAATTGCCAATCAGTTGAACGACTCCGACCAACGCCATTCAGCAACTCTTGCGCAGATGCAGTCGCGACTGGACATCTTGGGTGCACAGGCACGCCACCACAAGGCCAATTTACCACAGGAATTCGCGCCAGCTTTCGAGCGCATCGAGAAAGGCATTTCCGCGCTTGGCGAGCGGATCACCAGCTCACACGACCCGCTGAACGAGCGGGATGCCGATGGGCTTACAAACTTCGATGACGGCCACCTGTACGAAACTGCACAAAGCATGGCTTCGATTGCACCTCCCGCTACCACACAGCCCGCCATCGACTCACTCGCTGGCCTGTCCACGCAGACAACACCCACACATGCAACCAGCGAGACAATTCAGCCGGTCGAGCCCGCCTATGCCATCGAACCCGTGATGGCGAACGACGAGACTGCCTGGCAACAGCAGGATGCCGAAGCACTCACCACCCACTACGAGCAGGAATTCGGTACCATCACAACCGACGCCGATGGTGCCGATCGCACCGACCCCAATAAGGTCCACACCGACGACCGCCGACCGTTCGATGGCCGCCTTGAAGCAATCGCCGACGTCGAAATGCCACGGCCCCACAGCACCAACTCAGCCCCGCAAGATGTACGCGCCCACCTGCACGACGGTGAGCGTGACTGGCTGGAAGGTCAATTTGTCGACATTGCCCGTAAAATCGAGGACACGCTGGCCCAGCGCTCGTCGGATACAGGTTTTGCCGATCTTGGCGAACGCTTCGAAAATCTTGAACAGCGTTTCGGGTCAGCCATGCATGAGGTCGCCACCAGGTCCGACCTCGAGGCACTCCAGGCTCTGGAGGCCCACATATCTGAACTTGCTGAACAGTTCGATGTATCGCGCAATCAGCTCAGCCGCCTCGACAACATCGAGCATTCGCTTGCCGCCGTCATCGATCGGCTGACCGATCCGCGTTTCGATAACGCCCTCGATAGGTCTGGCGCTGAAGAGCAAAATCTTGAGCACCTCATCTCCTCGGCCGTTGACCAGATTGCCCAACGCTTGCCTGCCACGCAGCCTGAGATGCCGGACCTGAAAAGCTTTGCGGAAGGCATTGCTGCAGCGACTGCCGAGCGCGTTGCGTCGCACTTTGCCGAAATCGCTCCCGCGCACGTCCAAGGCACGCAAAGCGATGTCGATGCGATCCGCCAGCTGCTCGATCAGTTCGTCAATGAGCAGCGCGAAGGCGAGGAACAGACTGCCATCGTCCTCGACACGATGCAGCGGGCTCTCATTCGCGTGCTCGACAGGGTCGATGCCCTCGAAACATCGCATTCGAAAGCCACTGCCGACTATGGCCGTTACGATGCTGAACCCACCGGCACGCGCCCGTTCGAGAGCACGCCAACGTCCGCCGACGGTGCAAAGAGCGGCGCTCCCATACAGGACGGCACATATCAACCGCCAGAGCGGGAGGCTGGCCCACGCCCCTCGGTTAACGCTACACCACCAAGCAGCACAGCTCATCAACCCCCACCTCAGCCGAGCACCCCAGCTTCGATCGAACGGCTGCGCCAGGGCTTCGTTGCCGACGCCCGCCGCGCCAAGGAAAAAGCGGCAACCACAGCATCCCAGACCACTGCGGATTTCGATCCGGATGGGCCGGTTGTGCAGCTTGGCCAGGCGGCCACCGGCAATGTCCGGCTGAGCATGCCGCGCGCCGAGCCGCCGAAGACAGATGTCGAGAAAAACACCGGCATTATCAATAAATTGCGCAATCCTTCCCGCAAACTTCTGGTTGCCGCAATCGTCTTGATGATTGCCATTCCAGGCGCGTTGATGCTGCTAAAGAAGGATCAGGCAGCGGCGCCCGCGCCAGCCGCCATCGAGCGCTCTGAGGGCCCCAACGAGCGCGCGATCACCCCGGTGAGCCCGACCCGCCAGATCAACGAAGGTAGTGGCCTCAAGTTGGATGGCGCCGTGCAGGTTCCAAAAGCCGCAACGCCCGATACAGAGCAGAAAACGGCACCTGGCCGATCATCGAGCATAACGCCCGATCTTCTCAACACGGGCAAGTCCGCCACCGGCATTGAGACCAGCCCGACCAGCAGGGACGATCTCACCCGCACACCCCCTCAAACCCAATCCAGGGGGGCGGGTCAGGGTATCGAGGCGCCGGCCCAGGTCAATGAACTGCACAATTTGCGCCTTCCGGCAGCCGCGTCAACCAACGGCGGCCCCCCGGCTGGGATCACAGTTGCCACTTCACGCAGGGCCCCCTCGCTGGCACAGCTTGAGCGCTTGAGCGAGCGCAACACCGCCGCGCAGCTGTCGAATCAGCTTGGCCAGGCCCAGGTCAATGCCGTTCCGGCAGCCTTGATACCTGAGTTCATGGGTGGCGAAACCACGAGCAACGCAGCCCCCGCCACGCCAGGGCTCCAGGCATCGGTCAGCCAAGCCCACCGTCAACCCCTGAATCTCCCGCCAGCCCAGGTCGGGCCGCTTTCGCTGCGCATGGCCGCAGCCAACGGCAACCCATCGGCAGAATTTGCGGTTGCGGCCCGGTTTGCCGACGGAACCGGTGTCAAACAAGACCTTGAAGAGGCGATGCGCTGGTATCAGCGCTCAGCATCTCACGGCTTCGCCCAGTCTCAGTATCGTTTGGCAACGTTTTACGAACGCGGTCTCGGCGTGACGCAGGACATTGCCCGCGCCAAGATCTGGTACCAGCGCGCGGCAGAAAACGGCAACGTCAAGGCGATGCACAACCTGGCGGTACTGAGTGCCGGTCGCACAGCAAAGGTGCCCGATTACAAGGCCGCGGCACAATGGTTCAAGAGCGCAGCCGAGCACGGCCTGGCAGACAGCCAGTTCAATCTGGCGGTGCTGTACGAAAGCGGTCTTGGCGAAGCGCAGGATAACCAGGCAGCCTACTTCTGGTTCGCGCTCGCTGCCCGCAACGGCGATACGGAAGCCTTGCGACGCCACAAAGAGCTGGAGCAGGCCATGAAGCCTGCAGAGCTTGCCGAAGCAAACCGCAAGCTCAACAATTGGCGCCCAAAACAAGCTGATCGGGTCGCCAACGATCCCTTGGCTGCGAGCGAGGCTTGGAAGGCACAAGCCGCTGCTGAGGGAGCGATTTGACCGGTTTTAACACGGGAAGCAGCCTCTGGCGGGGAGGCGAAGCATAACCGGTCCGATCACGGCCGCCGATCCGCGTGCGACCTTCGGCGTAACAATCTTCTCAGCCGCCGTCCACAAGCCTGTTTGAAGACGCACATCGTCGCATTGACCGAAACAATTTGACGAGCGAAAGGTAGCCAAGGGAGAAACGCGTTCCACAAGCGCGCGAGGGCCGGCTGCGCGACATCTCGCTTACCACTTGCGGACGGCAGCCAACAAATCGACATTTTAACCACGCCCGCTTCGGCGTGAACGGAATTATTCATGGACTTCTACCTGCCCATCGCCGAGATGTCCGCTAACATCTTCATCTTCCTTGGCATGGGTGCGGCAGTCGGCTTTTTATCGGGAATGTTCGGTGTCGGCGGTGGGTTCCTCATGACGCCGTTGCTGATTTTTTCGGGCATTCCCGCCGCAGTCGCAGTTGGCACCGAGGCCGCGCAGATCGTCGCCTCGTCGGTCTCGGGCGCAATCGCGCAATACCGGCGCCGGAACGTTGACTTCAAGATGGGCTTCGTCCTGCTGATTGGCGGCATCGCCGGCTCGATGATCGGCGTGCAGGTCGTGCGGATTCTGCGTCAGATCGGTCAATTCGAACTGTTCGTCTCACTGAGCTACGTGACGTTCCTTGGCATCATCGGCACGTTGATGATGATCGAAGCGCTCAACACGATGCGCAAGACCCGCGGCGGCAAACAGGTCTCCGCACGCCGGCCCGGCCAACACAGCTGGATCCACGGTCTACCATTCAAGATGCGCTTCCACCGCTCCAAGCTCTATATCAGCGCCATTCCGCCTTTGTTGATTGGCGCATTCGTCGGGTTTCTGAGCGCCATCATGGGCGTGGGTGGAGGCTTCGTCATGGTGCCGGCCATGATCTACCTGCTGCGCGTGCCAACAAACGTCGTCGTCGGTACATCGCTCTTCCAGATCGTGTTTGTCACGGCCGCCACGACGATCATGCACGCCAAACAAAACCAGACTGTCGACATCGTTCTGGCCATGCTTTTGATGATCGGTGGCGTGATTGGTGCGCAATTCGGCGCAGTAGCCGGCGAAAAGCTGAAGGGTGAACAGCTGCGGGCGCTCTTAGCTGGCTTGGTTCTGCTGGTCTGCATCCGAATTGCCTATGGTCTCGTGGTAACTCCGAATGAGCTCTTTTCCCTTGGCAGCGTCTTCGGGGGGCACTGATAATGATCGCTGACACCACCTTTCCACGCCCCACGGTGATGGCTGCCACGCTGGCGTTCGCCGTCCTCCTCATCATGGCCGTTCCACTCATTTCGAGCCGCGCACAGGTCGGCCCGACACCGGCGGGGCAGGTCACGGCGCCAACCGCCAACAAACCGCCGGCGCCTGCCTCCGATGGCCGCCCTGCCGAAAGTGTCGAGGCTGACGTCTCAACGCGTGCTGTGGCCGTGACATCCAGCTTCACGGGCACCGAGATCATCGTTTTCGGAACCGTCGAGCACTCTCGCCAGCCGACACCAGAAAGCGGCTATTATGATGTTGCCGTCATCGTCGACGGAACCCCGACCCCGATTATTGCGCGACGCAAGTCCAACGTGGCCGGCATCTGGATCAACGCCGAATCACTGCGCTTTGAGAAAGTGCCAAGCTACTATGCAATTGCTTCGACGCGACCGATTGAGGAGGTTGCCGAGCCTCAGATTCTTGATCAGAACAGGATCGGGTTTGACAGCATCCACATGAAGGTAGCCGAGCAGCAATCGCAAATGGCGCCGGCCAACCTTGCCGAGTTCCGGCGCGCGGTCATCCGGTTGAAGCAGAAAGAACAGCTTTACCAGAAGAGCGACTATGGCGTGGCCTTCATCGGCCGCAGTTTGTTCCGCAGCACCATTTCACTGCCCGCCAATGTTCCCGTCGGACCTCTCATCACACACACCTACCTGTTCAGGGACGGTAAGCTGCTCAGCAAGCACACCAACAACGTTGTCCTGCGACGCGAGGGCCTGGAGCGCTACCTGCACAGCTTCGCCTTCGACTATCCGCTGCTCTACGGTATCTTCGCGGTTCTGACTGCGGTCGCTGCAGGCCTCATCGCATCGACGTTGTTCAAGCGCGGCAGCCACTGAAC
>JAXGRZ010000156.1:0-6320 GCA_040765305.1 Hyphomicrobiaceae bacterium
TCTTCACACCGAACCGCTCCACACTTCGGCTAAACAGGCTCTGGGGGCCCTCAGCTTCCTGCCGAGCCACGAGCGATGGCCGCGATGCCGGTACGCGCGACCTCAAGCAGCCCCAGCTCGGTCATGATCGAGATGAACTGCTCGACCTTGGACGTTTTACCCGTCACCTCGAAGACGAAATGCTCGGTCGAGGCGTCGATCACGTTGGCGCGGAAGATCTCGGCCATGCGCAGCGCCTCGATCCGCTTCTCGCCCTTGCCGCTCACCTTGACCAGCGCCAGTTCGCGCTCCAGCGGACTGCCCTCCTCGGACAGATCATGCACGCGATGCACAGGCACCAGACGCTCGAGCTGGTTCTTGATCTGCGCAATCACCATCGGTGTGCCCTGCGTGACAATGGTGATGCGCGAAACATGCTTGGCATGCTCGGTCTCGGTCACCGTCAGCGAATCGATATTGTAGCCGCGCCCTGAGAAAAGACCGATGACACGGGCCAGCACACCCGGCTCGTTGTCGACCGTGATCGACAGCGTCCGCTTCACGATTCCCTCGTGCGTGGTCAGGCTTGGGTAGTGCGTTTGTTTCTGTGTCTGGACCATTGTGCGGACTCGTCTCTCGTTTGCATGGTGTTCAAGTTGTGTCGTGTGCGCCGGCGGCGTCAGGTGCCGCCCGCCCCTTTGAGATCTTCGATCACCTCCAAGCCTTCCTCAAAGGCCGGGATATGCCATGGCTCCTTGAAGGCCGCAGTCCGCCATTGGGCAAAATGCGGATTGGCGTAGATGGTGTCGATATAGGCACGCGTGTCGGCTGCAACGGGGATCGAATAGCTGTCGATGCGCGTCGCAACAGGGGCGAACATGGCATCTGCCGCGCTGAGCCGCGCGCCAAAGAGATAGGGACCATCGCCTCCAAACCGCGCCCGCGTCTCACGCCAGATCTGCTCGATGCGCGCCACGTTGGCCTTGAGATCATCACCCATCGTCGGCGCCGCAAAGCGCTTGCCCAAGTTCATCGGGCAGGCCTGTCGCAGCGCCTGAAAGCCGCCATGCATCTCCATCGCGATCGACATGGCGTGGGCGCGCGCCACCGCGCCGTTCGGCCAGATCTGCTGATCGGGAAACTTGTCGGCAAGATAACAAATGATGGCGAGGCTTTCCCATACCGTCACCTCGCCGTCGATCAGCACGGGCACCCTGCCCGAGGGCGAAAATGCGCGAATGCGCTCAGCCGTATCGGGCTGGCGCAGCGGGGTCACCGTCTCCTCGAAGTCGAGCCCGATCGCACGCATCACCAGCCACGGCCGCATCGACCACGACGAATAGAGCTTGTTGGCGATGATGAGCTGCATCAATTTTCTCGATTCCAGCAAAAGGTTCCCAAACGTTAGCCCGGGCCGCTTGCCATTGTTTCGCTTGAGCTTCCGGAATGCCGACCTTGCAGCGCCTCTCGGTCCGTCTTCCAACGCCCAAGCCAGAACTCATGCATCACTTTAACTTTGTTTTACTTTCCCTTTAAACCAAAGGAAAAATTCTAGGACTTACCAGCGCTCCAGCGTAACTTCATCAGATCATTGCACTGACGTTCAGCTTCCTGATTTGGAGAACACTCATGAAGACGCGTTCTATAACCTTCCCTGCGATTTGCATTCTTTCATTTGCATTCACGTCAACGGCAGCGCTGGCACTCGATTGCGATGTCGAAAGGACCGACTCTCGCAACCCCGATCAGCTCACATTGAGCGAACTGTCGAATGGCGAGCGTAACGTCCTCACCGAGGCCGACACGAACAACGACGGTGTCGTTTCTCGTGATGAGTATGTCCTCGTTTGCCGCAATGCGCCCGACCGGTACACGACATACAAGAACCTCCCTTCTTGGGCCAAGAAATGACAACGTGAGCAACTGCCCGCCTGGAGTGGGGCCCCGTCAAAGGGCCCCTTGCTCCAGGATTGGCAATTGCGATCTCATACGCGTTTTTCACACACTATTTCACACCAGCGACTTGCCTTCCGCACCAATCGCCTGACCGACGATCTCATCGGAGAGTTCCTCGCCCATCAGCATCTCGTTGTGGGCCTTGCCCGACGGGATCATCGGGAAGCAGTTGGCCAGATTGGCAACGCGGCAATCAAAGATGACCGGACCTGGCGTCTCGATCATCGTCATGATCGTCTCGTCCAGATCGGCCGGCTTGTCGCAATAGACACCACTCCAGCCATAGGCTTGCGCGAGCTTGACGAAGTCGGGCAACGCCTCGGTGTAGCTTTCCGACAGACGGTTGCCGTGCAGCAGCTGCTGCCACTGGCGAACCATGCCCATGTACTGGTTGTTGAGGATCATCACCTTGACCGGCAGGTGATACTGAACGGCGGTGGAAGCCTCCTGAATGTTCATTAAGATGGAAGCGTCTCCGGCGATGTCGATAACCAGCGACTTGGGGTGCGCCAACTGTGCACCGACCGCCGCGGGCAGGCCATAGCCCATGGTGCCCAGCCCGCCAGATGTCATCCAGCGGTTGGGCTCGTTGAAATGATAGAACTGAGCCGCCCACATCTGGTGCTGGCCGACTTCCGTGGTGATGTAGCAGTCCTTGTCGCGCGTCAGTTCATAGAGCCGCTCGACCGCGTACTGCGGCATGATGAAATCAGTATGCTTCTTGTAGGACAGCGAGCGCTTGGCGCGCCAACCATCGATCTCCTTCCACCAGGCCTTGTGGGCGGCCTTGTCGAGCTGAGGCGCCTTGGCCTTCCACACCCGCAGCATGTCTTCGAGCACGTAGGCGACATCGCCGATGATCGGAACATCAATGTGCACGTTCTTGTTGATCGATGAGGGATCAATGTCGATGTGGATTTTCTTGGAGCCTGGCGAGAACGCATCGAGACGGCCGGTGATGCGGTCGTCAAAACGCGCTCCGATACAGAACATCACGTCGCAGTCGTGCATGGTCATGTTGGCCTCGTAGGTGCCGTGCATACCCAGCATGCCGAGCCACTGCTTGTCGGATGCGGGAAACGCACCAAGGCCCATCAACGTCGACGTGACAGGATAGCCGGTGAGGCGCGCGAACTCGCGCATCAGCTGGCTCGCCTTCGGGCCCGAATTGATGACACCGCCGCCGGTATAGAAAATCGGCTTTCTGGCGTTGGCCAATAGATCAACGGCCTCACGCACCGCTGCCTGATCCGGCTTCAGCTTGGGCTTATAGGTCTTGTGCTGGATATTGGAGGGGCCGACATAGTTACCCGTCGCGAACTGAACGTCCTTGGGAATGTCGACGACCACCGGACCAGGGCGTCCGCTCTTGGCGATATAGAACGCCTCATGGAGCACGCGCGCCAGGTCGTTGACGTCCTTGACCAGCCAATTGTGCTTGGTGCAGGGGCGCGTGATGCCGACCGTGTCGCATTCCTGGAATGCGTCATTGCCGATCAGGTGTGTGGGAACCTGTCCGGTAATGCAGACGACGGGGATCGAATCCATCAGCGCATCCGTCAGGCCGGTGACGGCATTGGTCGCGCCAGGTCCTGACGTCACCAGCACAACGCCGATCTTGTCGGTGGAGCGGGCATAGCCTTCCGCAGCGTGCACCGCGCCACCCTCCTGGCGGACCAGGATGTGCTTGACCTTGTCCTGCTGAAAAAGTTCGTCGTAGATCGGCAGTACGGCGCCACCGGGATAACCGAAGATATGTTCGACACCCTGATCCTGCAGCGCCTTGATCACCATCTCCGCACCGGTCATCTGACGTGCCATTGCGGCCTCTCTTTCTCTTCGCTATCCAGAGCCGATCCAACGCAAAGCGCTTCGCGCCCAGGCGGAATGGTCTGCTTGATCTTTTCTTGTTCTAGAGCGCTTTCCGATCCGATTGCATCGGATCGGCCAAGCAGACTGCCCACTTGCCTTTCGATCGATCAGGCTGTCATTCGTCACGACGTCGCGCACGGACGGGAACGGCGGTGCGCCAAGCACCACGCTGGTCGCCACCATGCGCCCAGAACCGTGCCCACAGAACCGTGCGCCCAGCCGGGCTCGGCGCACGCACGGTTGCCGTCCGATCACGGCGCGGAAGCTAGGAGTCTGAAATGGTGTCGTCAATAGTCAGAATCAATAATCGGAAAGTCTGTCGCAGCTTCAGTTTCCATTTCTTGCGCTGAGACGTTATTCCACGCAATCATATATCGCCGAAGCCAGGTTGCCTGCCGCTTGATATAGTGGCGCGTATCCCGCACCGCCATTTCGATCGCCTCCTCCAAGGGCATTTGACCAGCCACGTGAGCCAGCAGCGCAGACAAACCCAGCGCACGGCAGGCCGGCAGCGCCGGATCGAGTTGCATCTCCCTTATCTGCCGCGCCTCCTCCAGCGCGCCCTCGTCGATCATCTGCCGGAAACGGCGCTCGCAGCGCTCATAAAGCTCCGCGCGCGGCCGCGAGACGACCAACTTCGCCACATGCGCTGCCTCGATGAGTGGTCTTCCGCTGATCGCCTGCCACTCAGCCAGCGGCTTGCCGGTTGCCGCGATCACCTCAAGGGCGCGCACGGTGCGCTGGCGATCGCTCGGGCGGATCTGTGCCCCAGTTACGGAATCGCGGCGCATCAGCTCGGCGTGAAGATCCGGAGCGGTCCAGGTCTCACCGGCCGCACGCCAATGGGCGCGCACATCATCAGGGATCGGCGGGATTGGCGACAGCCCGTCCAGCAGCGCCTTGAAGTAAAGGCCGGTCCCGCCAATGATGATCGGCAACAGGCCGTCAGCCTCGGCGGCGGCAATCTGGACGTCCACCTCATCGAGCCAGCGCGCCACCGAATAAGGTTCAAGAACACTCACATGGCCGTAAAGCCGGTGGGGAACCGCCGCTTCCTCATGTGCGCTCGGCCGCGCGGTGAGCACGCGCAGTTCGCGGTACACCTGCATGGAATCGGCGTTGATGATGACGCCCCCCTTGGCCCGCGCCAGGGCGATCGCGAAGGCTGACTTGCCGCTCGCGGTCGGACCTGCAATAAGGATCGCCCTTGGGCGTCGAGGCGTGCTCATCGGCTCTCAATAGAGCGCTTTTCGATCCAATGAAATCGGATCGGCGCTCTAGATTCTTGTTTAGTCGCATTTTCGACGCCGAACCGGTATCCACTTCGTCGGAAAATGCTCCAGCTCATGATGGTGTCCGCCGCGAGCCTCACCTGCACGCGTGATCAGGGTCCGGGCTCTCAGCGCGACGCCGCGCCTGTCATGCGCATTTTTCCTATGAACCCGCTCGTCGAGTTACCATCATGTCCGAGACGCTCTGCCGTGCCCTGGTGCTGACTGCCAACCCGCAAATACAACGTCTTTCAGCAGCGCAGATCGATACCGCGCGCGCCGCACTCGGCTCATTCCATGTCATCCAGGAAGACGTGCTGGCCGATGGCGTTGCCTGGCGGATGCTGTTTGCGGCGGGCGAGGACATTGCATTAGGCGCGTTGCGCACTGATGTGATGCAGGCTCTCGAAGGCCAACCGCTCGATATCAACGTGATTGCCGACGACCTCGCCTTCACGCGCAAGCGCCTGCTTGTCGCCGACATGGAATCAACGATCATCGCGCAGGAGATGCTCGACGAACTGGGTGACCTGATCGGCAAACGACAGCTGATCGAGGACATCACAGCGCGTGCCATGCGCGGCGAACTTGATTTCGAAGCCGCCTTGAAGGCGCGCCTGGCGATGCTCGCCGGCCTTGATGCAAGCGTGCTCGATGAGGTGGCCCAACGTATCACCATCATGCCCGGCGCCCGCGAGCTGGTCGCAACGATGAAAGCCAACGGCGCGTGGTGCGCCCTCGTCTCGGGCGGCTTTACATTCTTCACCGCGCGCATAGCGCGTGAGCTTGGCTTTGACGAACACCAGGCCAACACGCTGGAGATCATCGACGGAAAGATCACCGGGCGCGCGCTAGAGCCAATCCTCGGGCGCCAGGCCAAGCTTGCCGCGTTGCGGCGGATTGCGGCAGCGCGGGGGATCGACGCGACGCATACGCTGGCCGTCGGCGATGGCGCCAATGATCTGGCCATGCTTGGCGAAGCTTCACTCGGCGTCGCCTTCAGGGCCAAGCCCAAGGTTCGCGAGGCTGCGCTTGCCAATCCTGGGGGCGCCGTCATCACCCACGGCGATCTGAGCGCCTTGCTCTACCTGCAAGGCTACCGCGCAAGTCAATTTTCAAACCGCGCGTGAGACGGATTGAAACTCCCCATCAATTGAACTTTGAGCCGAGAAGGTGATCGTCTTGGTGTTGAGCGCTGGCAACGATTGTTGCGGGGGCGTGGCGCAAACGACTCTCGACGAA
>JAXGRZ010000157.1:0-6314 GCA_040765305.1 Hyphomicrobiaceae bacterium
GGCGCAAGAGCCCGGCGCGGTCCTCGATGGCCGTGACATCGGCACCGTCGTCTGCCCAGATGCGGAGGTAAAGATGTTCATCACCGCCGATGTCGAGGTGCGCGCCCGCCGCCGTTATGAAGAACTCAAAAAGCGTGGTGAGTCAGTTGATTACGAACGCATGCTTGAAATGATTAAAGCCAGGGACGCGCGCGATGCCGGGCGCGCCGATGCGCCGATGGCTGCGGCCCCCGATGCCCTGTTGCTTGACACGACTGATTTGGATATAGAAGCCGCATTCGATGCTGCTGTCGGATTGATCAAGAGGAAGATCGGCCAATAGGGTTTGCGCAAAGCGTGCAGCCCGAAACTTATTGGCAGGCAAGACGCCCATCCAGCGGCCGAGACCCATCTCAAGTGCATGTTGCCGGCAGGACCCTGCCCGCACGCCAAACGCGTGCGGCATTTTCCATTCAGCCCATGCGCTCAATCCATCATCGCCGCAAAGGTATTCTCCCTGTGGCATCGCCAAGTTGCAGGGGCTCTCACGGGCCCGATACCAAGGAGCATCAATGTCCACCCAAGTTTCCAAAGAACTCAACCCCAGCCACGATGAATTTGCCGCGATGCTGGCCGAAAGCCTCGCCAAGGATGATTTGACCGAAGGCGAGGTCGTGACCGGCAAGGTGATCGCGATCGAGAAGGATCTCGCGGTGATCGACGTTGGCCTCAAGATGGAAGGCCGCGTACCGCTCAAGGAATTCGGCGTCGGCGGCAAGTCGGTCGAACTGAAGCCAGGCGATGAGGTCGAGGTTTATCTGGAGCGTATCGAAAACGCTCTTGGCGAAGCCGTTCTCAGCCGTGAAAAGGCGCGTCGCGAGGAAAGCTGGAACCGCCTTGAGAAGCAGTTCGAAAAGGGAGAAAAGGTCCAGGGCGTCATCTTCAACAAGGTCAAGGGTGGCTTCACGGTCGATCTCGACGGCGCGGTTGCCTTCCTTCCCGGCTCCCAGGTCGACATCCGTCCAGTTCGTGACATTGGCCCGCTGATGCATCAGCCGCAGCCCTTCCAAATCCTCAAGATGGACCGCCGCCGCGGCAACATCGTCGTCTCGCGCCGCTCGGTGCTGGAAGAGACGCGTGCCGAGCAGCGTGCCGACATCGTCGCACGCCTTGAGGAAGGTCAGGTCATTGACGGCCTGGTCAAGAACATCACCGATTACGGTGCGTTCATTGACCTGGGCGGCATCGATGGCCTGCTCCACGTCACCGACATGGCCTGGCGCCGCGTCAATCACCCCTCCGAGATCCTCAACGTTGGCGATACGGTGAAGGTGCAGATCATCCGTATCAATCCGGAGACGCAGCGCATTAGCCTGGGCATGAAGCAGCTGCAGTCCGACCCCTGGGAGGGCATCGAGGCGAAGTATCCGGTTGGCATGAAGGTGACGGGCTCTGTTACCAACATCGCCGACTACGGCGCCTTCGTGGAGCTGGAGCCGGGCGTGGAAGGCCTCATCCACGTTTCCGAGATGAGCTGGACGAAAAAGAACATCCACCCAGGCAAGATCGTCTCCACCAGTCAGCAGGTCGAGGTGCAGGTGCTCGAGGTCGACCCGCAGAAGCGCCGGATTTCGCTTGGCCTCAAGCAGACCCAGGACAATCCATGGGATGCCTTCCTGGCCAGCCATCCCAAAGGCTCTGAGGTCGAAGGTCCAATTCGCAACATCACCGAGTTCGGCCTGTTCATCGGTCTGGATGGCGGCGTCGATGGCATGGTGCATCTGTCCGATCTTGACTGGAACCGGGCGGGCGACGAGGCGATCAAGGACTACAAGAAGGGCGACAACGTCCGCGCCGTCGTCCTCGACGTCGACAGCACCAAGGAGCGCATCTCGCTGGGCATCAAGCAGGTGGGCGGCGATCCGATCGACGCCATCGGCAAGTTCAAGAAGGGCGATACCGTAACCTGCACCGTCGTTCAGGTTCAGGAAAACGGCATCGAGGTGAAGCTGGCCGACAGCGAACTCACCACCTTCATCAAGCGCTCTGACTTGTCGCGCGAACGCTCAGAGCAGCGCCCTGAGCGCTTCAATATTGGCGATAAGCTCGATGCCGCCATCACCACGATCGACAAGGCTGCCCGCCGCGTCGGTATCTCCATCAAGGCCCTGGAGATCGCCGAAGAAAAGAGTGCAGTTGCCCAGTACGGTTCGTCCGACTCAGGCGCCTCACTCGGCGATATTTTCAAGGCCGCGATCAAGAAGCGCGAGGATAGCGACGAAGGCTGACGCCTGACGCCATCGGGGCGGCAACATCACGGCGCGCCCCCCGCACCAACTGATGTTCGAGAAAAAAATTAAGGCCGCGCGACAACTCTTTGTCGCGCGGCCTCGTTTTTTATAACCAACGCCACACCATCACTTGTCTGTCGCTGCTGGATCCGTTGAAAGCGGCCTGAAGCTTGCTTAGGCTTATGGCAAGTCCCTAATAATTAATACTTTCCAGCTACGACACTGCAAAAACAGGAGTTGGCGATCCCGATGATGCACGAAACTGAAACTGTCCTCGATCGCCGCAGATTGCGCCGCCATGTCTCATTCTGGCGCATTAGTGCAATCCTCGCCGCACTGCTGTTTGTGGGTGGACTGATCCTGTCGAGCGATACCCTGAAGTCGCTGACCGAGAAGGATTACGTCGCCCGTGTCTCGATCACCGGAACTATCACTGAGGACCGAAAACAGCTCAAGATGCTCGACAAGATCGCCGAGGACGAGAAAGCTGTTGCGCTGATCGTTTTCGTCAACAGTTCGGGCGGCACATCAACCGGCGGCGAGGCGTTGTATACGGAGCTGCGCAAGGTCGCAGCAAAGAAACCTGTGGTTGCCCAATTCGGCACAATCGCGGCCTCCGCTGGCTACATCGTCGGACTTGGCACGGATCACATCGTCGCCCGCGGCAACTCGATCACCGGGTCGATTGGCGTTATCGCACAGTGGCCTGAGTTCTCCGGCATCCTCGATAAGGTCGGTGTCAAGGTGAACGAGATCCGGTCCGGCGAGTTGAAAGCCTGGCCTTCGCCCTTTGCGCCGCTCGACGAAAAGGGCACTGGAACCATGAATGAGATGGTTAAGGACAGCTTCAAGTGGTTCCTGGACCTTGTTAAGGAACGCCGCGGCATCGATACGGCCTCGGTAGAGGGGCTTGAAAAGGGGCGCATCTTTACTGGCCGCCAAGCCCTTGAGAGCAAGCTGGTTGACGCCATCGGCGGCGAAGACGAGGTGCGTAGCTGGCTTAAGGAAAAACATAAAATATCCAAAGACTTGAAGATTGTAGACAAGAAACCTGAGAAAGACTCGAAACTTTCCTGGCTCAGCCTTTCCAGCGGATCGATCCGCGAGATCGCCGCCGAAATCGTCTCTGGCGCCTCCGACGCCATGTCGGGCGGCGAGGCAAGCCGTCTGTTGCGTCTTGACGGCCTCGTTTCGGTTTGGCACCCTTCAGAAAACTGAGAAATAACAAACACTTTTTTGGGGAGAGGCCGCTTTGATCAAGTCCGAGTTGATCCAGAAGATCGCCGCTGCGAATCCGCATCTTTACCACCGCGATGTCGAGCGCATCGTCAACGTGATTTTTGACGAGATCGTCGATGCTTTGGCGCGCGGCGACCGCGTCGAGTTGCGCGGCTTTGGAGCCTTTACGGTCAAGCATCGTCCGGCTCGCGAGGGGCGCAACCCAAGAACCGGTGAACCCGTGCCGGTGGAGGAAAAATTCGTGCCCTTCTTTAAGACCGGCAAAGACTTGCGCGACCGGCTGAATGGTAACGGCTCAACAGAGGGGTGATTGTCTTTACTCAGGCTTCGCGATTGCAAATCAAATTCGCGTGGCGCTGACCTGCCCTGATGCAAACTGCGTGCACACCGTATGTGCTAGCGACCTGCTTGCACGCAAACGCATAGACGCCGTAGAGTTTGACACCGTCACACCCGAAGCGAATGACAAGGCGAACCACCGTGCTCAAGCGTATCACTCTCATCCTGATTTCATTTCCCGTGGCGCTCGCGCTCATCACGCTCGCCATCGCCAACCGCCATACCGTGCGCATGGTCCTCGACCCGTTTCGTCCCGAGGCACCCGTCATTTCGATTGATCTGCCATTTTTCTATTATTTGTTTGGCGCTCTGCTGATTGGTGTTGTTGCTGGCGGCAGCGCGGTCTGGCTGAGCCAGAGCCATTGGCGACACGCAGCGCGCCATCGCACGCAAGAGGCGCGCCGCTGGCACGCGGAGGCCGATCGTCTGACGCGTGAGCGCGATGCAGACGTGGATCGGGCAAAACAGCTCGCCATCGCTGGTCACTGAAGGCACAGCCGATCGCGGCGGAAAAACTTACCCCGACTTAAGCCCTAGCGGGAATCATCGCCGAACGCGCCAGGTCAATACGCTCAACCTGAAACAAACGCGCAAACAAATCCATACTTTTGCGTTATGATCACAACGATCTCCACGAAGGCGAACCGATGCCGTTTGAAGAAGCCTTCGCCTCCTTCATCGGGGCACTCGAAGCCATCGCCGTCGGCGTCTTCGCGGTCACCGGAGCGCTCGTTGCCAGTCGCAAGGAGATGGACATTTTCGGCTTCGCATTGCTTGGCACAGTCACCGGTCTGGGTGGTGGCACGGTGCGCGATCTCCTGCTCGGCCACGCTCCCGTGTTCTGGGTCACCAACCCAACCTATGCCGCCATTGCGCTAACGGTCTCCGCGATTGTCTATTTCACCGCCCACATCCCCGAATCGCGCTATCGCCTGCTGTTGTGGCTTGACGCTGTCGGCCTGTCGCTGGTCTGCGTGATCGGCGCGGATCGCGGTCTGGCCGCCGGTGCCGTCCCCTTTATCGCCATCATCATGGGCGTAATCACAGCCGTGTTCGGCGGTATCATTCGTGACGTGCTGGGCGGCGAGAGCCCGATCATCCTGCGCCGCGAGATCTATGTCATCCCGGCCCTGCTCGGTGCGATAGCGTTCGTTGCCTTCAAAGGTCTTGGTACAACCTACCCCGTTGCCGCCACGCTGGGTTTTGCCCTGTGCTTCACGGTGCGCGCTCTGGCCCTCTATTATGGATGGTCACTCCCACCCTATAAATCGAGACCGGGCCGCCGCGCCGCCGAGGTCGCACCCCAGCCAGACCCGCCCGGCGATGGAAACGGGACCACGCCATGACCGACACCAAGATCTGCGGGATCAAGACCCGCGAGGCCCTCGAAGCGGCGATCTCAGGGGGTGCGCGCTGGATCGGTCTGGTGCTTTACGACAAGAGCCCGCGCAACATGCCGCTGGAAACGGCCGCCGCACTGGCCCACGAGGCTCGCGGCCGCGCCGCCATCGTCGTTTTGCTGGTCAATCCGCAGGATGATCGCATCGCCGACGTCGTCCGCATGGTCGACCCGCAATTCATCCAACTTCACGGGCAGGAGAGCCCTGAGCGTGTCGCCGCCATCCGCAGAACGTTTGGCACACGCATCATCAAGGCGGTCGGCGTACACAGCGAAGCCGATGTCACAAAGGCACTCGCCTATTACAAGCCCGGCGTCATGGCAGACCTGTTGCTGTTCGACGCCAAGCCACCTCCTGGCGCAGAACGGACAGGTGGCCATGGCAGTTCATTTGACTGGCAGATCCTGTCGGCGGTGCCGGTTGGCATGCCCTATCTGCTGGCTGGCGGTCTCACCCCCGATAACGTGCGCGAGGCCATCCATATGACCGGTGCCCCGGCGGTCGATGTGTCTTCGGGCGTCGAGACCGCACCGGGCGAAAAGTCGCCCGAACTGATCGGCGGCTTTCTTCAGGCGGTAAAGACCGCTATGGAGACGTTGTGAATTCCTTTGCTGAGCAGCGGCGAGGCTTAAAACCAATCGCGACCACATCAGTCGGCGACCCAGACAACTGAAGGACCGAGCATGGCTACCCGTTCCATCCAATCGACAGACGCCAAGCTCAACAGCTATCGCGCCGGCCCTGACGAGCGCGGCCACTTCGGCCTGTTCGGCGGCCGCTTCGTCGCCGAAACGCTGATGCCACTGATCCTCGATCTGGAGCAGGCCTACAAGGACGCCAAGGCGGATCCTGCATTCCATGCCGAGCTTGAAAACCTCAACACGTTTTATGCCGGACGGCCGAGCCCGCTCTATTTTGCCGAGCGCCTGACCACGCACTTTCGTTCCCAAAGCAAGACCGGCGGCGGCGCCAAGGTCTACTTCAAGCGCGATGAACTCAATCACACCGGCTCACACAAGATCAACAACTGCCTTGGCCAGATTCTGCTCGCCCGCCGCATGGGCAA
>JAXGRZ010000158.1:0-6296 GCA_040765305.1 Hyphomicrobiaceae bacterium
CCCCGGCCGGGCGCGAGGCGCTCAAAGTAGAGTTGCCAGACCAGCCCGGCCGGGCCACCTTATGGAAGGACCGATCTGCTGCATGATGCAGGCGGTCAAGCCGCCTACTGGCGCAATGATCAAGCGCTGGCAGGTGAAAAGCGGACTTTGCCGTAGATGCAGAGGGCATGCGTGGCAGTGAAACCGGGGCATCAGATGCAGACCGCATTTACGGGTGCGGACGATGATGCGTCGAGCGATAGGGTGCTCATCGCTCGGATGGCCGGTGGAGATGCGGATGCCTTTGCGCTTCTGGTGAAGCGCCACGTCGGGCCGGTTTCCGCAATCGCCAGGCGCATGCTGGGTGATGACAGTGAAGCTGAGGATGTCACGCAGGAGGCGTTCCTCAAGCTGTGGCGGCTTGGTGCAGGGCTTACCATCGATGGCGCTGGCGTGCGGCCGTGGTTGCGCCGGGTGGTTTCGAACCTTGCCATCGACAGAATACGGGCGCGACGGCGCACGAACGTTACCGACGACGTGCCCGAGGTTGCGGTGCCGGCTGAACAACTGAAGTCTCTTGAAGGAGACGCCGTGGCCGAACGCGTGGATCATGCCCTGCAGGGGCTGCCCGAACGTCAGCGGCTGGCGTTGACGCTGTTTCACTTTGATGGATTGAGCCAGCGTGAGGTGGCTGCAACGATGGATATCAGCGACGAGGCGGTGGAGTCGCTTCTGGCGCGGGGTCGGCGAGGATTGAAAGTGGCACGGGCCAAGGACTGGCGGGAGCGGGTGGCAGAGGGTGAAGTGGACTGACGATGCATGTGGACTGGCTCGTAATAGTGTGCCGCTCTACGTAAATGATGGCGAAGCGAACCATGACGACGACGAAACAGGATCGGCCTGAAATTGAACGGCTGAAGGCGTTGCTGGAGGTTCATGGTGGGAACCGTGAACGCTGGCCGTCAGCCGCGCGCGACGAGATCGAGCAACTTGTTGTTTGCGACCCGCAGGCCGCTGGCATTGTAGCTGAGGCGCGTGCGCTCGATCGGCTGCTTGATGAGGCGCCTGCCCTGGCTGCGGACCGGCTTTCGCATCTGGCTGACGCCATCGTGGCGGCCGCCCAGGCGGAAGGGCGTTGGCAGGGTGCGGACCTCGCCAGCGAGAGTTCGCACATCACGAGTTTACCCATCAAGGGAGCGCCGACATCACGCAGGCGCACTGACGAACCGGTCAGCGGGTTGGCGGCGCATGCAAGGAACGCCACCGGTTGGCGACCCTTCGGTATGCTGAGTGGGGCACGGCGCGGGCCGGTTGCTTCTGCCGCGATGCTGTGCGCTTCGCTAATGATCGGCGTGGTTATCGGTTTGTCGTTTACCTCGGTGGATGTCGCTACAGATTCCCAGGTCGTGGCGGACGCCGGTGATGACGTGGCCCTTCGCCAACTGGTCATTGGTGAGGAAACCCTCGATAAGATGGTAGAGGATCTGTTGTGATGGCGAACCCGCAAGATACCGCAAACCGTGGCTCGCGCAGCGGTACACCGCGCTGGGTCATGGGGCTGCTACTGGTGTCGTTGATGGCGAACATGATTGTGGTCGGCGCGGCTGCAGGGCGCATGTGGGTTCATCAAGGTGGCCATGGCTGGTTCGATCGCCACGGACATCGTGGCGGCATGCGCGGGTTCCTGCGGGAGGTTGCAGAGCCGCGCAGATCCGAACTTGCAGAGATGATTCGCGCCAATCGGGCGGGTATGCGCGAGGAACGCCAGAAGGTTCATGAGCTACGCAAAGCGGTTCGTGAGGTGATGGTTCGTGAGCCGTTCGACAAGGCAGCACTCGTCGCAGCGCTGGGGGCGATGAATACCGCTCGCCAGGCCGTAGCCGACCGCTTTGCGGCCACTTTATCCGATCTGCTGGAGCGGATGACGCCGGAGGAACGCAAGGCCTTCGTCGATAAGGAGCTGCGCCGCCACGGCCGCCATCATGGTGGCAAGCATGATGACAAGCTGTAACGCGAGCGGCCGGTTGGTTGGTTGTGGTGGGTCGATGCTGATGGATAGAAAATTCCGCCGGTAAATCATGCCTTGGCCGGCTTCGCATGACGATCCAAGCGAGGTGGTGCCAGTGTTCAAACCGCGTGGGAGGTGGCAAATAGCTCCTGCTGGATGGCGCCATCAAGTGATAGCAGAACCGACCATGGCGCGTTGGCTGTTGTGCTCTCGTAGAGCTGGCATCCATCGAGTTCGAGCAGTGTGCGGGCGAGGCAGAGTGGCAGGGATCGGTGTTCCTCGGGTGAACGAGGGGCTAGCCTGTCAGCAACAACGAGAAGCGCAACACGATCCAGATCGCTGGTTGCGTGGATTGTCACCGTGCCACCTTCATCGGTGAGAGCGATAGCTTCGCAGATGACATTGACGAGAGCCTGACGCAGGGCACGCCGGTGTGCAATCACCTCGATTCCTGCCTCGACATCGATGATGCAGGCAATGCCACGGCGTTCGAGATCTGACGCAACGACGGCGTTCGCCTCTTTGCAAAGGTGGCTCAGTGTCAACGGCTCACGTTCGCAGCCGCCGGCTGACTTGGCCATCAGGCTCGTCATCGCGAGGGTGTCCTCGGCACTCTTCAAGAGTTTCTGGCTGCTTTCACGGATGTGTGAAACGTATTCTTCGTAGCGCGGATGGCCGAGCGGACCGAACAGTTGGTGGCCCATCAAATCGGAAAATCCCATCACGGCATTGAGTGGCGTGCGCAACTCGTGGCTGACGCGGGCCATCAGCTCGGCGCGCAGATCGCTTGGCACTTCAGAAGGAGAGAGAGGAATAGCGATAATGGGGTAGGGCTGGGTATCCAGATTTGCCGTCATCGGCATTGTCACAACATTGCGGTTATCGCTCGATACCGTGAATTGAAATTCAGTCTCATCGTTTTGCGCACTTATGGCGGCTGGCGAGGTCCTGGTCGATGGCTGATTGCGCTGCCGCGTGGAGGGGTGTGAAAGTGTCAGATAGGAGATGGAAACGCCGATAATCGCCGGGATCGCAAGGATTGGATTGTTGTCGGCGAACGGGGCGATGGCAACCAAGCCGAACAAATGGGCTAGCGTCGCATATGCAAATGGACGAACCAATCCGCTCTCTGGCCGATCGGTGTCGGCAGTTGATTTTGAGAGGGAAACAGGTCCGTCCGCCCCATCAGCGAGCGCAAAAGTTCCCTCTGGGCCGGCGGACGATGTCCATGCCATCCCGGTATTCTCCAATTTTCATAACTTATTTTGCCCAGTTGCGAATCGCTTCGTTGCCCCCGTAGCGAATCGCTCCATCAATGTTGCCTAGGACCGACTCACGTGTCGAGGGAGATTAAATTGTGGCCGTCAAGAAAATACTTATTCATTCTGCATAGATGCGCGTTGGTCTCGCTTCACGTTGTGATGAGGCTTTGACGCTCAGCCTTCGAGGATGCGTGAGACGATTTCATAGACATCGCGAGAGAGATTTGGTGTGCCGGCAACTTTGGTCAGGGCCTTGCGCGCCTGGCGCTTGCGTACCGGCTCCAGGGCATGCCAACTGCGGAAGGCGCCAAGGATCCGTGCGGCAATCTGTGGATTGAAACGGTCGATGGCCAGGATCTGATCCGCGACGAATGCATAGCCCTCGCCATCCGTACGGTTGAACTGTACCGGATTGAGAGTGGCGAAGTTGCCGACAAGCGCACGAACCTTGTTGGGCGTCGTGATGGCAAACAAAGGATGGGCGGCTAATTCTTGGACGCGCTTGATCGTTCCCGGTAGGGGCGAGACGGCCTGCGCGGTGAACCAAGTGTCGATAACGAGATGGTCGTGCTTCCAGCGCTCGAAGAAGCGGTTCAGCGCCTTGTCTCGCGCGTTGCCTGCCGTTGCCGCCAGAAGGTAGAGGGCGTGCGCCTCGTCAGTCATGTTGGTGGCGTGTTCGAAATGGCGCGTTGCGAGTAAGATGTCGGCGCGTTCACCGCGGGCAACGAGCAGGCTCAAAACCGCATTGCGCAACGCGCGGCAGCCGGCGCTATGGGCATCGGCTGCAAAGGGCGCGTCGGTGGTCATCTGCTTGTAGATCGCCTTCAGTTCGCTGGTCAGTGTTTTGACGAGGAGACGAGAGAGCTGGCGATGGGCGCGATGAATGAAGCCTGGATCGACATCCTGACCGATCTCTCGTGCAATGTCGGACTGGGTCGGAAGCTTCAGCAGTTCGGCCCGGTAGGCTGGCTCCAGAGTGGTGTTGGCAATCGTGGTGCCGAGTGCTCTTGCGTAGGCAATACCGCGCGTGCTGCGCCGGCCCTCTTTCAACGCCTTGACGATGTGGATCAGCGTGCGTGTTGCGTAGGTGTTGGCCGCCTGCCAGCGATTGAACAGGTCGGCGTCGTTGGCCATCAGGAATTCCAGATCGCGATCGGTGCTATCGAGTGTCAGGTTGACGGGGGCGGAGAAGCCGCGCAGCAGTGAGGGGCAGGGGCGCGAGGGAATATCAAGGAAGCGGAATGTCTCGCTGCGTTTGGTAATGTGGATGACGCCATTGCTGATGCGCTCGCCTGAGTCGAGGACGAGGTCCAGATCGTGACCGTTATCGCCGATGAGACCCAGCCGCAGGGGAATGTGAAACGGCTTCTTGCGCGTCTCGCCGGGAGTTGCTGGCAGGACCTGTTCGACCTTCAGCTCTGCAGTCTTGTTGCGCTTGTCGTAGCTGATGGCGCAGACGAGTTGGGGGGTGCCGGCCTGTTCATACCATGTCATGAACTGGCCAAGATCACGGCCTGAGGCTTGCGCAAAGCAGGCAATGAAATCCTCCACCGTTGCGGCATCGCCATCGTGGCGCTCGAAGTAAAGATCCATGCCGGCGCGGAAAGCGTCATCGCCAAGAATGGTGTGCAGCATGCGTACCAGCTCGGCGCCCTTCTCGTAGACCGTGGCGGTATAGAAGTTGTTGATCTCGATATAGGACGAGGGCCTCACCGAATGCGCCAGCGGCCCTGCATCTTCGGGGAACTGGTGGGTCTTCAGCTGGCGTACATCCGTGATGCGCTGGACGGTTGGAGATCTCTCATCGCCGGAGAATTCCTGGTCACGATAAACGGTCAAACCTTCCTTCAAACACAGCTGGAACCAGTCGCGACAGGTGATGCGGTTGCCCGTCCAGTTGTGAAAATATTCATGCGCAACGACGCTTTCGATCGCCTCAAACATTGTGTCGGTGGCTGTCTGTGGCGAGGCGAGGATCAGGCGATCATTGAAGATGTTGAGGCCTTTGTTCTCCATTGCGCCCATATTGAAGTCGGAAACGGCAACAATGTTGAATACGTCCAGATCATATTCGCGACCGAAACGTTTCTCATCCCACCGCATGGAGCGTTTCAGGCAATCCATGGCCCATGCCGCGCGCTCCTCCTTGCCGTGCTCAACGTAGATGCCCAAGTCGACCTTGCGGCCCGACATCGTCTTGAATGTTGAGGCGATGGAAGAAAGATCGCCGCCGACCAGCGCGAACAGGTAGCAGGGTTTGGGATGAGGGTCGTGCCAGATCGCATAGTGGCGCTTGCCGCGCTGAAGTGTTCCGCGCTCAACCGGATTACCGTTGGAGAGCAGGACAGGGGCTTCTTGTGCGTCAGCTTCCATACGCACGTTGTAGGTTGACAGCACGTCGGGTCGATCCAGGAAGTAGGTGATGCGGCGAAAGCCATGTGCTTCGCATTGTGTGCAGTAGATGCCACGCGAACGGTAGAGCCCCTGCAGGGCCTTGTTGGCGTCGGGATCGACATAGGTGATGATTTCTAGACGGAACGGCTTTTGCGGGGGAGATTTCAGCGTCAAGCTGGTATCGCTCAGATCGTAGTCCGTCCGCAGTTTGAGGTCCTGGCCATCAAGATGGATCTGGTCGAGTTCCAACTGCTCGCCGTCGAGCCGTAGCGGGCCGTGGGCTGTGACGGCAGGATTGGGACGCAGATTGAGCCGTGCCCGGATACGCGTGCGTGTCGGATGGAGCTGAATATCCAGATCAACCTTGTCGATGAGGTAATCTGGCGGCTGATAATTCTTGAGGCGGATCGGACGAGGTGTGTCGGTTTTCATCGGCGTCACTTGTGCGGAAGGAACGGTCGTTGGCGGAGCGGGGGATGGGGGGAGATCCCTATGGACTTTGGCTCAGCGTCCTAGGGTCCGGCCTCAATAGCAATGGGTCCAAGACAGGTTGGGTTTGGTTGTCTGGCAGGCGCGCGATCGCCGGAAATCTGGTTGATTTTCAAGTGAGCGCAACGCACCAGGCAAGCAAACCCAGCCTGCCCGAAGGGTCG